>CALEJW010000001.1 GCA_937898635.1 uncultured Pseudomonadota bacterium
AGCGCCACCAGGACCTCGTCCAGCATCTTCTTCGCGTCGCCGAAGAGCATGCGGTTGTTGTCCTTGTAGAAGAGCGGGTTGTCCACGCCGGCGTACCCCGAGGCCATGGAGCGCTTCATCACGATGGAGGTCTTCGCCTTCCACACCTCGAGCACGGGCATGCCCGCGATGGGGCTCGTCGGGTCCTCCTGCGCCGCCGGGTTCACGATGTCGTTCGCGCCGATGACCATGGAGACGTCCGTCTCCGGGAAGTCCTCGTTGATCTCGTCCATCTCCATCACGATGTCGTAGGGGACCTTGGCTTCCGCCAGCAGCACGTTCATGTGGCCCGGCATGCGCCCGGCCACGGGGTGGATGCCGAAGCGCACGTTCACGCCCTTCTCGCGCAGGTGCCTGGTGATCTCGAAGACCGTGTGCTGCGCCTGGGCCACCGCCATGCCGTAGCCGGGCACGATGATCACGCCCTTCGCCTCGCGCAGCAGTTCCGCCGTCTCCACCGCGCTGATCGGGGTCACCTCCCCGGCCGGCTCGCCGGCGCCCTTCGCCGCGGGCGCGCCGCCGCCCGTCCCGAAGCCGCCCGCGATGACGCTCACGAAGTTGCGGTTCATCGCGCGGCACATGATGTAGGAGAGGATCGCGCCCGAGGAGCCGACCAGCGCCCCCGTGACGATCAGGAGGTCGTTGGACAGCATGAAGCCGGTAGCCGCCGCCGCCCAGCCCGAGTAGCTGTTGAGCATCGAGACCACCACGGGCATGTCGGCGCCGCCGATGGCCATCACCATGTGGATGCCGAAGAGGAGCGAGACCACCGTCATCACGATGAGCGGCGTCATGCCGGAGGCCACGTCCTTTGCCAGGATGAACTCGCGGCCGAACCAGAGGATGACCAGCAGCCCCGCGAGGTTGAGCCAGTGGCGCGCGGGCAGCAGGAGCGGCTTGCCGCCGATCTTGCCGGAGAGCTTTCCGAACGCGATCACGGATCCCGAGAAGGTCACCGCGCCGATGAGGATGCCCAGGTAGATCTCGATCTCGTGGATCGTCTTCTCGGCGCCCGTGTAGGCGATCGACGTGTCGATGTAGCTCGCGAAGCCCACGAGGCAGGCGGCCAGGCCCACCAGGCTGTGCATGATCGCGACCAGCTCGGGCATCTGGGTCATCTGCACGGCGCGCGCGGCGTACAGCCCGACCGCCCCGCCGGCGACCATGGCGCCGACGATCCACGGGATGCCCGCGGGGGTGACGCGCGGGCCGAAGACCGTCGCGAGCACCGCGATGGTCATGCCGATGATGCCGTACAGGTTCCCGCGCCGGGACGATTCCGGATTCGACAGGCCGCCCAGGCTGAGGATGAAAAGGATGATGGCGCCGATGTAGGCGACGGTGACGACGCTGGAGGTCATGGTCGGTTCCCCTCGCCTACTTGCGGAACATGGCCAGCATGCGACGCGTCACCGCGAAGCCGCCGAACATGTTGATGGCCGTGAGCCCGAGGCCCACGACGGCGATCCAGCGGATGAGATCGTCCGGACGGCCGCCGCCCGATTCCGGCGGCGCCATCTGCACCAGCGCCCCGATGGCGATGATGCTCGAGATCGCGTTGGTCACGCTCATGAGCGGCGTGTGCAGCGCCGGCGTCACGTTCCAGACCACCATGTAGCCCACGAAGCACGCCAGCACGAACACCGTGAAGTGGCCGAGGAAGGCCGGAGGCGCGTAGAGGCCGACGAACAGGAACGCCGCCGCGCCGATGCCGAACACGGTGGCGAGGCTCCCCGCCGACATCGGCTCCCCGCCGCCGTGGCCGTGGCCCTTGGGCGGCGGCGGCATCGCGGGCTTGGCCGCCGGCGGTGGCGCCGCCGGGAGCTTGGGTGGCGGCGCGGGCCAGGTAACGGCGCCCTCCTTGATGACGGTGAGGCCGCGGATGGCATCGTCATCCATGTTGACGTCGATGACGCCGTCCTTCGTCTTGCACAGCTCCTCGGCGAGGCGGAACAGGTTCGTCGCGTAGAGCGTCGAGGACTGCTTGGCCAGGCGGCTGACGAGGTCGGTGAAGCCGATGATCGTGACGCCGTGCCTCACCACCGCTTCGCCGGGCACGGTCAGCTCGCAGTTGCCGCCCTGCTCGCCCGCCATGTCGACGATCACGCTGCCGGGCTTCATGCTCTTCACCATGTCGGCCGTGATGAGTTTCGGCGCGGGCTTGCCCGGGATCAACGCGGTGGTGATGATGATGTCCGCCTCGCTCGCCTGCCGGGCGTACATCTCGCGCTGCGCCTTCTGGAAGCCCTCGCTCATCACCTTGGCGTAGCCGCCGCCGCCCGAGCCTTCCTCCTCGTAGTCCACCTTGACGAATTCGCCGCCCAGGGACTTCACCTGGTCGGCCACCTCGGCGCGCGTGTCGTTGGCGCGCACGATGGCGCCCAGGTTGGCCGCGGTGCCGATGGCGGCAAGGCCCGCCACGCCGGCGCCGGCGATGAACACCTTGGCCGGCGGGACCTTTCCGGCCGCCGTGATCTGGCCGTTGAAGAAGCGACCGAAGGCATTCGCCGCCTCGATCACCGCGCGGTAGCCGCTGATGCCGGCCATGGAGGTGAGCGCGTCCATCTTCTGCGCGCGGGAGAGCTGGCGCGGCAGGCAGTCGATGGCGAGCACCGTGGCCTTGCGCGCGGCGAGCGCCTCCATGAGCTGCGGGTTCTGCGCGGGCCAGACGAAACTCACGAGCGTGGTGCCCTCGCGGACCAGGGGAACCTCCTCCAGGCTCGGGGCACGCACCTTGAAGACGATGTCCGCCTTCGCCCAGAGCGTGGCCGCGTCGGGAACGACCTCGGCGCCCGCGGCCCGGTAGGTGTCGTCTCCGAAATTGGCCGCATCGCCCGCGCCGGACTCGACCAGGACCCCGAAGCCCAGCTTCTTCAGCTTCTCGACCACATCCGGGACGGTGGCGACGCGTTTCTCGCCCGCGAAGGTCTCCCGCGGCACTCCGATCAGCAACGGCATGTCAGCTTCCCCAAGGATTGAGTTTCGGCAAAGGTGCAAGGATACCGAAGTCGCGGGTCACTACTCCCACTCGATCGTCGCCGGCGGCTTCGAGGAGACGTCGAACACGACGCGGTTGATGCCGCGCACCTCGTTGATGATGCGGTTGGAGACCCGCCCGAGGAGCTCGTAGGGCAGGTGCGCCCAGCGGGCGGTCATGAAGTCGGTCGTCTCGACGGCGCGCAGCGCCACCACGAAATCGTAGGTGCGCCCGTCGCCCATCACGCCGACCGAGCGCACCGGCAGGAACACGGCGAAGGCCTGCGCGACCTTGTCGTACCAGTTGGCGGGACCCTCACCCGGGCCCTCTCCCGGGGGAAGTCGACCCTCGCCCCGGCCCTCTCCCAGGGGAAGTTGACCCTCACCCCGGCCCTCTCCCAAGGGAGAGGGAGAAATGCGAGTGTTGCGCAGCTCCTCGATGAAGATCGCGTCCGCCCGTTGCAGGAGGGCGGCGTACTCCGCCT
Organism: uncultured Pseudomonadota bacterium; assembly: GCA_937898635.1. Classification (GTDB taxonomy): domain Bacteria; phylum Pseudomonadota; class Gammaproteobacteria; order Burkholderiales; family Usitatibacteraceae; genus FEB-7. The sequence goes on from CALEJW010000001.1 coordinate 3,501, forward strand.
TCACCTCGCCGAGGATGCGCACCCCCAGCCCGGGGCCCGGGAACGGGTGGCGGTAGACCATTTCGCGCGGCAGGCCCAGCGCGATGCCCAGCGCGCGCACCTCGTCCTTGAAGAGCTCGCGCAGCGGCTCCAGGAGCTTCAGGTGCAGCGACTCCGGCAGCCCGCCCACGTTGTGGTGGCTCTTGATGGTGACCGCCTTCTTCGTCTTCGCGCCGGCCGACTCGATCACGTCCGGGTAGATCGTGCCCTGCGCGAGCCACTTCGCGTTGGGCATCTTCTTCGCCTCGGCCTGGAAGACCTCGACGAAGAGCCGCCCGATGATGCGGCGCTTCTGCTCGGGGTCCGCCACGCCCGCGAGCTCGCGGTAGAACATGTCGGAAGCATTCACGCGGTCGACCTTCACCCCCATGTGCTGCGCGAAGGTGTCCATCACCTGGTCGCCCTCGCCCAATCGCAGGAGCCCCGTGTCCACGAAGATGCACGTGAGCTGGTCGCCGATCGCCTGGTGGATGAGCGCCGCGGCCACGGCCGAGTCGACCCCGCCCGACAGGCCGAGGATGACCTCCTCGCTGCCGACCTGCTCCCTGATCCTCGCGATGGCCTGCGGCGCGAACTCCGGCATGTTCCAGTGCCGGCCGCAGCCGCAGATCTCGTGCACGAAGCGCGAGTAGATCGCGCCGCCCTGCTTCGTGTGCGTCACTTCCGGGTGGAACTGCACGGCGTAGAAGCGGCGCGCGTCGTCGAACATGCCGGCCACGGGGCAGGCCTCGTTGGCGGCCATGACGGCGAACCCGGGGGGCAGCTTCGTCACCTTGTCGCCGTGGCTCATCCACACGTCCAGGAGCCCGTGCCCTTCCCCGTTCGCGCGGTCCTGGATCCCGTCGAGGAGCTTCGAGTGCCCGCGCGCGCGGACCTCGGCGTAGCCGAACTCGCGCACCTTGCCGTTCTCCACCTCGCCCCCGAGCTGCGCGGCCATCGTCTGCATGCCGTAGCAGATGCCGAGCACCGGGACGCCGGCGCGGAACACGTAGGGATCGGCGGCCGGCGGGTCGCCCTCGGTCACGGAGGCGTGGCTGCCCGAGAGGATGATTCCCTTCGGCGCGAAGTCGCGGATGAAGGCCTCGCCCACGTCGTGCTCGTGGAGCTCGCAGTACACCCCCGCCTCGCGCACGCGCCGGGCGATGAGCTGGGTGACCTGCGAGCCGAAGTCGAGGATGAGGATCTTGTCCATGGGGTCCGCCGTGCCGCCCGCGTGGCCGCGAAGCGCCTAGTCGATCTGGTAGTTGGGCGCTTCCTTGGTGATCTTCACGTCGTGGACGTGGGATTCGCGCATGCCCGCCGCGGTGATCTCGACGAACTCGGCGCGCGCGCGCATCTCCTCGATGGAGCGGCAGCCGGTGTAGCCCATGCTCGCGCGAAGCCCCCCCATGAGCTGGTGCACGATCGCGGTCACCGGCCCCTTGTACGGCAGGCGCCCTTCGACGCCCTCGGGGACCATCTTGTCGGCGTTCATGTCGCCTTCCTGGAAGTAGCGGTCGCTCGAGCCCTGCTGCATGGCGGCGAGCGAGCCCATGCCGCGGTAGGACTTGTAGGAGCGGCCCTGGTAGAGCTCGATCTCGCCGGGCGCCTCCTCGGTGCCGGCGAAGAGGCTGCCCAGCATCACGCTGGAGGCGCCGGCCGCGATCGCCTTGGCCACGTCGCCGGAGAAGCGGATGCCGCCGTCGGCGATGCAGGGAATGCCGGTGCCCTCGAGGGCGGCGGCGACGTTCTGGATCGCGGTGATCTGCGGCACGCCCACGCCGGCCACGATCCGCGTGGTGCAGATCGAGCCCGGCCCGATGCCCACCTTCACGCCGTCCGCGCCGTTGTCGACGAGCGCCTTCGCCGCATCCTTCGTGGCGATGTTGCCGCCGACCACCTGGATGGCGGGATAGGTCCGCTTCACCCAGCGCACGCGGTCGAGCACGCCCTGGGAATGCCCGTGCGCGGTGTCCACGACGAGCACGTCGACGCCGGCCTCCACCAGCCGCTCGACGCGTTCCTCGGTCCCCTCGCCCACGCCCACCGCCGCGCCGACCCGGAGGCGGCCCTGCAGGTCCTTGCTCGCGTTGGGGTGCTCGGAGGACTTGAGGATGTCCTTCACCGTCATGAGTCCGCGCAGCTGCCAATCGTCGTCGATCACCAGCACGCGCTCCAGGCGGTGGCGGTGCATGAGCGCCTTGGCTTCCTCGAGGCTCGCCCCCTCCTTCACCGTCACGAGCTTGGCGCGGGGGGTCATGATGTTCTTCACCGGCTGGTCGAGGTTCGTCTCGAAGCGCAGGTCCCGGTTGGTGACGATGCCGGCCACGCGGCCCTTGTCCACCACCGGCAGGCCCGAGATGCGGTGCTTGCGGGTGATCTCGAGGACCTCGCGCACGCTCATCTTCGGCGTGATCGTGATCGGCTCCTTCACCACGCCGCTCTCGAAGCGCTTCACCTTCGCGACCTCGCCCGCCTGCGCCGCGGGCGGCATGTTCTTGTGCACGATGCCGATGCCGCCTTCCTGCGCCAGCGCGATGGCCAGGCGCGACTCCGTCACCGTGTCCATGGCGGCGGAGAGCAGCGGCAGGTTCAGGGGAATGGCACCCGTGAGGTGGGTGGTGAGGCTGACTTCCCGGGGAAGGACGGTCGAGTGGGCGGGAACGAGGAGGACGTCGTCGAACGTAAGCGCCTTCTGGATGACGCGCATGCTTTCGGCCTCTACACAAAAGGAAATTATACCGAAGGGCCCCCGGTCCCAACAATCGCGGCTTGCCGTGACGCACTCGATTGACGCTGCGGTGGATTCTCGGTAAGGTTCCGTAAATGCTTGAAAGATCACGGATTTGGGGCGACCGCTTGCGATGGTTCGCGGCGACGCTGGCGACGATCGGCTGCGCGGCCTGCGCGACGACGGAACCGGGCGAGCCGGTGCCTCCCGCGGCCCCGGAAGCGAAGGCGCCGAGCCGGCCGCCCGCTGCCGACCCGCGCGCCATCGCGGAGCAGGCCCGGGCCCTGGTCGCGCAGGCCGAGACGGACATCCAGCGCGCGCGGGCGCGCCGGGCCCTGTGGGCGAAGGCCTGGGAGTCCCTCGTCGGCGCGCGCGCGGCCTTCGCGGCGGACGATCATGCCGGCGCGATCCGGCTGGCAAGGCGCGCAAGCGAGCTCGCACAGCTCGGCCTCGAACAACTGGCCTACCCGGCCGTCACGCACGCGACAAGGAGTCCGCCATGAAACGAATCCTGGTTCTCGCCTGCGCCCTCGCCGCCTCCACCGCCGCGATGGCGCAGCTCTACAAGTGGGTCGACAAGGACGGGCGCGTCACCTATTCCGACCAGCCGCCGCCGGCCCAGGAGTCCAAGCAGCTCAACATCGGCGGCGGGGCCCCCACGCCCGCCCGTCCCTCCGCGACCGAGCGCGACAAGGAACTCGAGAAGAGCCGCCAGGACGCGAGGGAAAAGGCGAAGCTCGCCGACGCGGCCGCGAAGAAGGCGCAGCTCGACGAGGAGAACTGCAACCGCGCCCGCGCCTACCTGCGCACCGTGACCGACGGCGGGCGCATCGCGACCTACGACGCGAAGGGCGAGCGCGTGCTGCTCGACGACGAGCAGATCGAACAGGAACGGGTCAAGGCGCAGAAGGCCGTGGACGAGTCCTGCAAGTCCTCCTGAGGCCGCTCCGGTTACCCGCCCGCCAGAGGCGCGACCGAACTCCATGACGGCGCACGCCGCAACAGCCCTCCGGCGGACCTCGGCCTGCTTCCTGCTTTGCCTCGCGGCTCCCGCCGGCGCGATCGGGCTCGGCGAGATGAAGGTGGACTCCTTCCTGGGCGAGCCCCTCGAGGCGACGGTCGCCCTGGTGCCCGCACCCGGGACCACGCCGCGGGCCGATTGCTTCGCGATCGGCCGGGCCGCACCCGGAGCGCTGCCGCAGGTCGGGCGGGCGAGCTTCGCGGTCGAGCCCGCGGGAGACGGTTGGCGGCTGCGGATCCGCTCGAGGTCGCGCGTCCACGAGCCCGCGGTCCGCCTTCGCCTCGACGCCTCCTGCGAAGGCCGCGACGCGGCGTCGCGGACCTACGAGGTCCTCCTCGACCCGCGACCCGCCTCCGCGCCGGCGCCGGCATTGCGCACGCTTCCCGGCGACACGCTGGCGGCGATCGCCGCGGCCATCTACCCCTCCAGTCCGGCGGTCCGCGATGCCTACCTGAAAGCCCTTCGCGAAGCCAATCCCGGCGTGGCCGGGCTTTCCCCGAACCAGCCCGTGCCTCCCGGCACGGCCATCGTGCTGCCGGACCTGCGGCGCTTCTCGCTGGACCTCGCGCTGTCGGAGCCGTCGCCCGCCAGGGCCGCCGCGGCATCCGCCTCCGCTCCCGCAGGGAAGGCCGCACGAGAGGAAAAGCCCGCGGTCGCGAAGCGCGCCACGACGAAGCCCGTCGTCGCAAAGCCGGAACCGGCTGCGGCCGAATCCCCCGCGACGTCTACCGTTCCAACGGAAACCCGCCCAGCGAAACCGCCCGCGGCGACGGCCGCGACCCGGGCGCCCAAGGCCGCGCCATCCCGGAGCCAGCCCGCCGAGGCACCCACGCCACCTCGGCCTGCCGCGGCGCCGGCGCCGGGCGGGCGCTTCGTGCTGCGGCTTTCCTCGCCGGAAGTGGACCTGTCGCGCAGCCGCGGAATCGACGATCGCATGCGCTCGCAGCTTCGCGAGCGACTGCTCGTGCTCGACGCCGACGACCAGGTCGCGGCGCTGCTTTCGATGCGCAACAGCCTGCGCCAGCTCGAGGGCCGCGTCGCGGAACTGCAGCTCAAGCTCTCCACGCTGCCGCCGACGCTGCGCTCGCCCGCCGCCGCCACGCCGCCACCCCCGTCCCCGCCCGCCACCGCTCCTGCGCCTGCCGCCGCTCCGCCTCCCCCGCCTGCGCCGGCGCCTACCGCCGCTCCCGCCCCCCCGCCCGCGCCGGCGCCCGTCCCTCGCCCGGAAAGCCCGCCGGTCTCGCCGCCGGTGGCCCCCCCGGCGCCGGCCGTCGCGCCCGCGGCCGGGCCGGCCAAGCCTGCGGCACCGGCGAGCGCGCAGCCCGACGCACCGAAGGACCGGAAGCCCGCGAGTCCCGGGCCGTCCGCGGACCTTCCCGAATGGCTGTGGGGCGTGCTCGCCTTGCTGGTCGTGGCGATCGCCGCCCTCGCGTGGCGGATGCTCTCGCGACGCCGCGTGCCGGCCGCGCCGGTCCTCGCTCACGCGACGGCGTCCGCGAGTGTCACGGCCGAGGCGGCGGCGGGCGACGGAAAGGAAGCCGGCGCGCCGGATGCGGCGCTCGACGCCAGGCCGCACCGCCTCGTCGCCGATTCCGACGCGAGCCTCGCCACCGAAGTTCCCGCGGGCGATCCGGCCTCCCTGCGTCACCGTTACATCGTGGAGAGGTTCCCGGAGATCGCCACCGGCTCGATCGCCCCGGACGAGCCCGACTCGGTGGTGAAAGCGGCGCGGCTCTTCTACGAGGACGGCGCGACGCCGCGCGCGATCGAGCTGCTGCACTTCGTCGTGGAGGAGGACCCCGGGGCCATCAAGCCCTGGCTCGCGCTCTTCGAGATCTTCCGCCTCGAGCGGCTCGCCGGCCCCTTCGCGGACCTCGCCGCGCGCTTCCGCGAGCACCACGGCGGGACCCAGGCGTGGCGCAAGGTGCAGTTCATCGGCCGCGAGATCGATCCGCGCAACCCCCTCTACCAGGAGGCGGCCTTCGACAGCCTGGAGACCGTCGGCTTCCCGGTGCCGGCGAGGCAAGAGCCGGTGACCTTCGATCCCCTCGCGGAGAACTGGCTCAACGCGCCCATGGACTTCACCACCGTCGCGCTCGCCGCCAGCCTGCGTCACGGGATCCTCGCCGACGCGGGGCTGCGCGACGTCGACCTGGTCGCCAACCCCATGCCGGCGCTCAAGAGCGTCGAGATCTTCACCGTCGCCTGAGGCCCCGTCCCTTGCCCACCGACGCCCCGCCCGATTTTCCCGTCGACCTCGCCCGCGTGCTGGGCGTGAAGTCCGTCCGCGACCCCGCCTCCCGCGCGGGCTTCCTCGCCGCGCTTCGCGAGCTGGGCAAGGACGCGGCCGCCTTCACGCCGGAACGGCTCGAGCGCCTCATGCGGGTCGAGGAGCATTTCCAGACCCTGCTCCTCTACGACCAGCTCGAGTTCCTGCGCGGCCCCGAATCCGCCGCCGAAGGGGAACGCGATTTCGTGCTCTCCGTGCAGCGCACCTGCCTCGAGGCCGCCAACGGGTTCCAGCGCTTCCTTCGCCATCGCGAGGAATGGGAGGGCGGCCCGGAGCTCCTGCACCGCGTCACGGGACTCGCGCTCAACGCCATCCACGGCTTCGTGAAGTGGACCTGCTTCATGGGGGAGCCGGGCCGCAGCGTCCCGTGGAAGCAGCTGCACGCCCTCTACGGGTTCGCCGAGGAGCAGGGCTTCGCGCAGGTGCCGTTCGTGCTGCATCCCTCGCAGCCGAGCTTCCGCCCCTCGGTGCAGTCGCTCTACCTGCGCACGCTGCTGCTCGACCTCGTCAACGCGGGGCAGCTCACCCGGGCTCAGGTGGAGATCGCCGACGGCTGGCTCGCGTCGTGGTGCGGCGACTACGGCCTCGACCTCGACTACTCCTCGCGCGCCCACCTCTTCTTCGTGGACCTCGCGACCGACCGCGGCCTCGCCTTCATGCGCAAGGACAGCCACGGCGACACGATCCGGTACGTGCGCGCCGAGGGCCTCAAGGCGCAGCTCGAGGAGGTCCAGGCGGCGCTGCGCCACGGCCGGCTCTTCGCGGGGCACGGCGGCGGCGCGGTCTTCCCGGTGGAGGAGCACGTGGCCCTCCTGGCGGTGATCGAGAAGCTCTACCAGTCGATGGTCGCCGGCGCCGAGAACCGCATCGAGGAGCGCACGAGCTTCGAGAACCGCGAGATCGACGTCGTGGTCGGCATCGACCGGGTCATGGCCAAGATCCGCCGCGGGCCGGAGCCCGTCGCCGCGCCGGTGCAGGCGGCCGCGCCGGTCTCCACCGAGATGGTCGAGATCAGCCCGTCGGGGCTTTCCCTCACCGCGATAAGCACCGCGCCCGCCGCCGCCGCGGTGGACCCCGACATCCAGACCTGGCGGGTGAAGGACCTGAGCTCGAAGGGCTACGGCCTGCTCGTGGACAAGGCCTCCGCGGACCTGGTGATGCTCAACGGCGTC
>CALEJW010000002.1 GCA_937898635.1 uncultured Pseudomonadota bacterium
CGGTCGCCGTAGTGCGTGCGCCCGTCGGGGCCGGTCCACTTGTAGACCTGGGCGGGGGCGCCCAGGGACGCGAGGCCCACGAGGGCGGCGGCGAGGGCGGCGCGAAAGGCGGCCGGCGGGCGTGCATCCATGGCGACGGTGTCTCCTGCCGGGATTCTACGCACTCACGAAGCGAAGCTCGGATGCGGGCACGGCGAGCGCCACCGGCGTCCCCGGAGCGACGGGCGCGCGGCCGCGGGCGTGGGGAATGTCGGCCGTGACGATCGCGCCGGCGACGCGGATCTCGTATCTCAGGAATTCCCCCAGGAACTCCGCGCCCTCCACGGCGCCGTCGAGCGCGAGGCAGGAGGCGGGGGCGGCGCCCTGCACGAAATGCACGGCGTGCGGACGGAACGCGAGGTCGAATTCGCCCGGCGGCGGCTCGACGCCGGCGGGAAGCGCGAGCTCTCCCAGCGCCGGCGAGGAAAAGCGAAGCGCTTCGCCCTCGCGGCGGAAGCGGCCCGCGAAGAGGTTCACCGAGCCCACGAACTGGGCGACGAAGCGGTTCACCGGGAAGTCGAAGAGCTCCATGGGCGTGCCCACCTGCTGGATCACGCCCTGGTCCATCACCGCGATCCGCTGGCAGGTGGTGAGCGCCTCCTCCTGGTCGTGGGTGACGAAGATCGTGGTGATCCCGAGGCGCCGCTGCAGCTTCACCAGTTCCTGGCGCGTCTGCACGCGCAGCTTCGCGTCGAGGTTGGAGAGCGGCTCGTCGAGGAGCAGCACCTGCGGCTCGATGGCGAGCGTGCGCGCGATCGCCACGCGCTGCTGCTGTCCGCCCGAGAGCTGGCCCGGCCGGCGCGCGGCGAATTCCGCGAGCCCCACGAGGTCCAGCGCCGCGCGCACCTTGTCGCGGATCTCGGCCCGCGGGAGTTTTCGCTCCTCCAGCCCGAAGGCGACGTTCTGCGCGACCGTCATGTGCGGCCAGAGGGCGTAGTTCTGGAACACCATGCCGACGTTGCGCTTCCAGGGGGGGATGCCGGTGACGTCCCTGCCGTCGATCAGCACCTCGCCGCGCTGGTGCTGGTTGAAGCCCGCGATGAGGCGCAGCAGGGTCGACTTTCCGGACCCGGACGGGCCCAGCAGCGCGAAGAACTCGCCCGGCTCGACGACGAGGTTGATGTCCTTCAGGACCTGCGTGGCGCCGAAGGCGAGGGCGATGTGGCGGATGTCGACGCCGACGGGTTTCATGCGCGGCCTCCGGGGGACTGGTGCGGCGAGCCGGCCGCCACGAGTCGATGGGAAAGGTAGGTGCCCACCGCCACGAGGGAGACGGCGATGACGCCCAGCGCGGCGCCGGGCCCGCGGCCCAGCACCGACTGGAAGTAGAGGTAGATGCCGTAGGACATGGGCGCGAGGCTCTCGCGGCTGGTGAGCAGGATCGTCTCCGAGATCTCCGCCGCGGCGGTGATGAAGCTGGTCACGAAACCGGCGAGGATGCCGCCCATCATGAGCGGGACGACCACGCGCCGGATGGTGCTCCAGCGCCCGGCGCCCACGTTCTCGGCCGCCTCCTCGAGCGCCGGGTGCACCTGGGTGAGGGCCGCCATGCAGGAGCGAAGGGCGTAGGGCAGGCGCCGCACCGAGTACGCCAGCACGAAGATCAACCAGCTCGCCGTGAGTGCGCCGCCGCCGAAGGGCAGGTCGATGCCCTTGAAGGTGCGCAGGTAGCCGATGCCCAGCACGAGCCCGGGCATGGCAAGGGCCACCGTCACGAGGTGGTCGAGGAGCTGGCGCCCGGGGATCGCGGTGCGCAGCACGATGTAGGCGATCGCCGTGCCGATGGCCACGTCGAGGAGGGCGGCGAGCCCGCAGTAGAGGAAGGTGTTCCAGATCATCTGCTTCGCGTCCGTGAACACCGTCGCGTAGTGCGCGAAGGTGAGCTGCTCGGGAAGCACCGTGAAGCTCCACACCTTGGAGAGCGACATGAGCAGGATCCCCAGGTGCGGCGAGAGCACGAGGAGGAGCATCGCCGCGATCCAGCCGTAGGCGAGGAGCGACTGCCACGGCGTGAGCGTGCGCCGGGGCGCCTGCACCCCGCCGCGCGAGACGAGCGCGTAGTCGCGCCGCTTCACGAACCACCACGAGCCGCCCATGGCGCCCACGGAGAAGGCGACCAGGATCACGCAGATCACGTAGCCGATGGGGTCTTCCAGCCCGATGGAGGTCACGCGCAGGTAGGCCTGCGGGGCGAGCATGTTGGTGACGTTGAGCACCAGCGGCGTGCCCAGGTCGTCGAAGACCTTGATGAACACGAGCGAGGCCCCGGCGACGTAGCCGGGCATCGCCAGCGGAAAGACCACCTTGCGGAAAAGCCGCCAGCCCGAAGCTCCCAGGTTCTGCGCGGCCTCCTCCATCGACGAGTCGATGTTCGCGAGGGAGGCCGAGAGGTTCAGCAGGATGAAGGGGAAGTAGTGCAGCGTCTCCACGAAGATCACGCCGTTCAGCCCCTCCATGAGCGGAAGCGTGAACCCGAAGGCGTCCCGGAGGACGAGGTTCACCGACCCCGAGCGGCCGAAGAGCATCTGCATCGCCGCGGCGCCGACGAAGGCCGGCATCACGAGGGGCAGGACGCCCAGCGTCTGGATGAGGACCGCGCCGCGGAACTGGAAGCGCACCGTGAGGTAGGCGAGCGGCACGGCGATGACGGTGGCGAGGCCCACAGTCACGCCGGCGACGTAGAGGCTGTTCGCGAAGGATTCGCGCATGAGCGAGATCCCCGAGAAGGCCGCGAAGTGCGCCAGCGTAAAGCCGCCCTGCCCGTCGGAGAAGGCGGTGTACACCACCGTCGCCACGGGGATGACGAGGAAGGCGACGAGGAAGGCGGCGATCGCGAGCGCGACGGCCGCTAGCGATGGGCTGGTGCGCACCGGGTGCCGCCCCTCACCCCCGACCCCTCTCCCGGAGGGAGAGGGGAGAAGAGCGGCTCCCTCTCCCTCCGGGAGAGGGCTGGGGTGAGGGCATCGACATTCCCGGGAGAGGGGCCGGGGGTGAGGGAAAGCTTCACTTCGCGCCGCTGGCGAGCTCGACCGCCCTGGCGTAGTTGGCCTTCGCCTTCGCGGCCCACTCCTCCTCGACCTTCGCTTTCGCCTTGGAGGCGTCCGCGTCCGTCTTCTTCGCCTTGAAGAGCGCGAGGAGGGCCTTGTCGGAGGCCTGCTTCTCGTCGATCACCGGCGAGAAGGCGAGCTTTCGCGCCTCGTCGAGCGCCGCGCTCTTCTTGCCGCCCAGGCGCTTCTCGGCGTCGTAGAGCGCCTTCGCGGCCGCGGCGAGCTCCTTGTGGCGGAAGGTGACCATCTGGTCGAAGAGGGAGACCACGACGTAGTAGCGCGACTCCGAGAGGGTGGAGTCGAAGTTCACCTTCGCCTGGATCGTCCCGCCGAAGGGGTTCGGGTAGCCCGCGGGGGCCTTCGCGTAGATCGACGGCAGGACGGGCAGGCGGCTGATCTTGGGATCGAGGAGCAGCGTCTGGCCTTCCTCGGAGAGGGTGAACTCGATGAACCGCTTGCCCCCCTCGCTCGACTTCGCGCCGTCGACGAGCGCGATGTTGGCCGGCACGATGGCCGTCTGGGACGGATAGACGAATTCCACCGGCATGCCCGAGTTCTTCGCCGCCAGCCCGAAGAAGTCGATCACGAGGCCGATGCCGAACTGGCCGTTGGAGACGCCGTCGGGCACGCCGAAGCTCCTCTCGGTGATCGCGGCGCTGTTGGCGCAGATGGCGAGGAGGTGCTCCCAGCCCGTGTTCCAGCCCTCGCCCTGCAGGATCGTCTCGACGGTGAGGTGGGTGGTCCCCGAGCGCGAGGGGCTCGAGATCGCGAGGTGGCCGAAGTAGACGGGCTTCACGAGATCCGCCCATTCCCTCGGCTCGGGCAGGTTGTTCGCCTTCAGGTAGCGCGTGTTCCACATGAGGCCGTATCCCGCGAGCGCCTGGCCGCGGTAGTAGCCCTCGGGGTCGTTCACCGGGTAGTTGCCGACCTTCGCGGGGATGGCCGGATTGCCGGGGCCGATCTTCTGCAGGAGCTTCGCGCCGGAAAGCACCTCGAAGGCGTCGGGGGCGGAGGCCCAGAAGACCTCGGGACGCGAGCCCGCCGCCTGCTCGCGCACGTAGGCGATGCCGGCGGCGGTGTTCTTGTTGAGGATCTCGAGCTTGTCGTTCGGGTACTTCGCCTCGTAGGCCTTCTTGTAGGCCGCGGTGAGCTCCTTCGGGAAGGAGGTCACGACGGTGACGGTGTCGGCGACGGCGGCGAGCGGCAGGCAGGCGAGGGCCAGCGCGACGGCGCGGGCGGCGAGGGTCTTCATGGAGTTCCTCCTGGAGTGGACTTCGACGGCTTTTGCGGGAATTCTAGCAGCCGCGATCCCCTCTCAAGCGAGCTTCCATGGCCGACCTCGTCTTCCGCGAAGATGCCTATGCCCGGGCCTGCCGCGCCCGCGTCCTGGCCGTGACGCCGGCGGGCATCGCCCTCGACCGGA
>CALEJW010000003.1 GCA_937898635.1 uncultured Pseudomonadota bacterium
GCCTCGGCGTCCACGCCCATCACGTCGAAGCGCTGCGGCAGGTCCTCGATGCCCTCGAACCCGGCGGGCCGCGGCGGCTTCTCGCCGAGCGCCTCCACGATCGTCGCCTCGAACTTGGCGGGCAGCGCCGTCTCCACGCAGATCATCGGCGTGCCGCGGTCGCGCAGCCGAATGCCGATGCGCACCCCGTCCGCCGTGTGCGGGTCGATCACCACGCCGTAGTCCTTCCTCACCTGGCGGATGGTGGCGATGCGGTCGGCGTGCAGGCTGCGCCCGGAGGCGAATCCGGAGTCCTCCTCGATGCGCTCCCACGCGCGGTCCGTGGAGAGGTCGAAGCCGCCCTTCTCGTCGAGCTGGCGCCAGAGCCAGGCGACCTTCTCCCCGTCCTGCTCGACCATGTCCCAGACGAAGCGCTCGAAGTTCGAGGCCTTGGAGATGTCCATGGAGGGGCTCGAGGTCGCGTGCGTCTCCGCGGTCCGGCGCGGGCGGTAGCGCCCGGTGCGGAAGAACTCGTCGAGGACGTCGTTCTCGTTGGTGGCGAGCACCAGGCGGCGGATGGGCAGTCCCATGCGCTTCGCGACGTGGCCGGCGAAGATGTTGCCGAAGTTGCCCGAGGGCACGGCGAAGGACACCTGCTCGTCGTTCGAGCGCGTGGCCGCGAAGTAGCCCTTGAAGTAATAGACCACCTGCGCGACCACCCTCGCCCAGTTGATGGAGTTCACCGCGCCCAGCGCGTGGCGCTCCTTGAAGCCCGCGTCGGCGTTGACCGCCTTCACGAGGTCCTGGCAGTCGTCGAACACGCCCTCGACCGCGACGTTGAAGATGTTGGGCTCGGCCAGCCCGTACATCTGCGCGCGCTGGAAGGGGCTCATGCGCCCCTTGGGCGAGAGCATGAAGACCTTCACCCTCGCCTTGCCCCGGAGGGCGTGCTCGGCGGAGGAGCCCGTGTCGCCGCTCGTGGCGCCCAGGACGTTGAGGCTGCGGTCCTGGCGCTCGAGCACGCTCTCGAAGAGGTGGCCCAGGAGCTGCATCGCGATGTCCTTGAAGGCGAGCGTCGGGCCGTTGGCGCAGGCGAGGAGGTGCAGGTTGTCCTCGAGCGTGCGCAGGGGCGTGATCTCCGGCGTGCCGAACACCTCCCGGGTGTAGGTCCGCTCGACGATCGCCTTGAGCTGGGCGCCCGGGAAGTCGTCGGCGAAGAAGCGGATCACCTCGAAGGCGAGCTGCGGGTAGGCGAGGTCGCGCATCGCGGCGAGCTTGGGCGCCGTGATCCGGGGCCATTGCTCCGGAACCGCGAGCCCCCCGTCCGGGGCGAGGCCCTCGAGGAGGATGTCGGTGAAGCTCGCGCTCGCGGCGTGCCCGCGGGTGCTCGCGTACTTCACAGCAGCTCTTCGAGGCGGATGCGCACCACCGGGGCCGGGATCGTCGCCAGCGCCTCGATCGCGCGCAGGGCCGCGTTGAGGTCGCGCTCGCGCGTGCGGTGCGTGAGGATCACCACGTCCACCTGCTCCTCGCCCTCGCCCGCCTCCTTCTGGAAGATGGCGTCGATCGAGATGGATTGCGCGGCGCAGATGCGGGTCACGTCGGCGAGCACGCCGGGGCGGTCGAGCGCCCGCAGGCGCAGGTAGTAGGCGGTCTGGACGTCCTCCATGGGCAGGATCGGGATGTCCGAAAGCCGGTCGGGCTGGAAGGCGAGGTGCGGGACGCGGTGCTCCGGGTCCGCCGTGGCCATGCGCGTCACGTCGACGAGGTCCGCGACCACGGCGCTCGCGGTGGCCTCCGCCCCCGCGCCGCGCCCGTAGTAGAGCGTCGGGCCCACGGCGTCGCCGTTCACGAGGATCGCGTTCATCACGCCCTCCACGTTGGCGATGAGGCGCCGGGCCGGGACCAGCGTCGGGTGCACCCTGAGCTCGATGCCCGCCGGCGTGCGCCGCGAGATGCCCAGGAGCTTGATGCGGTAGCCCAGCCCCTCGGCGTACTTGATGTCCGCGGCGGTGAGCTTGCCGATGCCCTCGGTGTAGGCGCGGTCGAACTGCATGGGGATGCCGAAGGCGATGGCCGAGAGGATGGTGAGCTTGTGCGCGGCGTCGATGCCCTCGATGTCGAAGGCGGGATCGGCCTCGGCGTAGCCCAGGCGCTGCGCCTCGGCGAGCACGACGTCGAAGGGCAGCGCCTTGTCGCGCATCTCGGAGAGGATGTAGTTGCAGGTGCCGTTGATGATCCCGGCGATCCACTCGATGCGGTTGGCGGTGAGCCCCTCGCGGATCGCCTTGATGATCGGCACGCCGCCCGCGACCGCCGCCTCGAAGGCGACCATCACCCCCTTCGCGTGCGCGGCGGCGAAGATCTCGTTGCCGTGCTTCGCCAGCAGCGCCTTGTTGGCCGTGACCACGTGCTTGCCGCCGGCGATGGCCGCCATCACCAGCTCCCGCGCGCGCGTCTCGCCGCCGATCAGCTCCACGATGATGTCGATCGTGGGGTCGGCGACCACCGCCGCGGGGTCCGCCACGAGCTCGATGCCCTCCAGGCCCACCGGCCGGACCTTGGCGAGGTCCCGCGCCGTGGCCTTGGCGACCACGATCTCGCGCCCGGCGCGGCGCGCGATCTCCTCGCGGTTGCGGCGCAGCACCTCGATGGTGCCGCCGCCGACGGTTCCCAGGCCCAGCAGGGCCACGCGGATCGGCTTCATGAGAGCCTCTTGCTGAAGTGGAAGGCCGTGACGACGAGGCCCTCCCGGAAATAGAACTTGTGGGCCTGCTGGCGCTGGGTGCCGGAGTCGAGCGCGAGCGCGTCGCAGCCTCTCTCGCGCGCCAGGCGATCCATGAACGCGACCATCGCCCTGCCGGCGCCCCGCGAGCGCGCCGCCTCGTCGGTCACGAGGTCGTCGCAGTAGAGCTCCCGGCCGGTGAAGGTCTTCTCGAGCACCCGGTAGACGCACACGCCGAGCACGCGGCCGTCCTGCTCCGCGACAGCCATTTCCGCCCCGCTCGCGAAGACCTCCTCCATGCGCCGGCGGAAGTCGGCGGGCAGTTGCGGGCGAAGCTGCCGCAGCACGGGCTCCGCGGCCGCGAGGAGAGCGGCGTCCGCGACGGCGCCGCCCGGACCGGCGACCACGACGACCTTCACGAGATCCCGTCCCTGCGCAGCATCTCCTTGATGCCGCGCACCGCCTGGCGCGTGCGCGACTCGTTCTCGATCAGCGCGATGCGCACGTGGTCGTCGCCGTAGTCGCCGAAGCCGATGCCCGGGGAGACGGCGACCTTCGCCTCCTTCAGGAGCTTCTTCGCGAACTCGATGGAGCCCGCCTTGCGGTAGGGCTCGGGGATCGCGGCCCAGACGTACATCGAGGCCCTCGGGTTCTCCACCCGCCAGCCCGCCTCGTGCAGGCCCTTCACCATCACGTCGCGGCGGCTCTGGTACTTGCGGCGGATCTCCTCGACGCACTCCTGCGGGCCCTCGAGCGCCGTGATGGCCGCCACCTGCAGCGGCGTGAAGGTGCCGTAGTCGTGGTAGCTCTTGATGCGCGCGAGCGCGTGCACGAGATCGGCGTTGCCCACCATGAAGCCGATGCGCCAGCCGGCCATGTTGTAGCTCTTGGACATGGTGAAGAACTCCACCGCCACGTCGCGCGCGCCCGGCACCTGCATGATCGAGGGCGCCTTCCAGCCGTCGAAGGTGATGTCGGCGTAGGCGAGGTCGTGCACCACGAGGATGCCGTGCGTGCGCGCGAGCGCCACCACCTTCTCGAAGAAGTCGAGCTCGACGCACTGCGCCGTCGGGTTGGAGGGGAAGCCGATGATGAGCATCTTGGGCTTCGGGAAGAGCTCCCCGATGGCGCGCTCGAGCTCGGCGAAGAAGTCGACCCCCGGCGCCATGCGCACCGAGCGGATGTCGGCGCCCGCGATGATCGCCCCGTAGATGTGGATGGGATAGCTCGGGTTGGGCACCAGCACCGTGTCGCCCTTGTCGAGCGTGGCGAGCATGAGGTGCGCGAGGCCCTCCTTGGAGCCGATCGTGACGATGGCCTCCGTTTCCGGGTCGAAGTCCACGTCCCAGCGGCGCTTGTACCACTGGCAGATGGCGCGGCGCAGCCGCGGGATGCCCTTGGAGACCGAGTAGCCGTGGGTGTCCTCGCGCTGGGCCACCTCCACGAGCTTGTCCACGATGTGGCGCGGCGTCGGGCCGTCGGGGTTGCCCATGGACAGGTCGATGATGTCCTCGCCCGCCCGCCGGGCGGCCATCTTCAGCTCGTTGGTGATGTTGAAGACGTAGGGCGGCAGGCGCTTGATGCGGGGGAACTCCGGGGACATTTTCGCTTTCCGAGGCGGGAGGGGCGCCGCATCCTTCGGATGCTGCGCTGCAAAAAGGTATGATTTTAGCGGCCCGGAACGCCCTCGGGCAATCGGAGCCAGGCCCTTGAAGATCGAACGCGACTCCCCGGACGGCCGCAACCGGTTCACCGCCTACGGCGAGGGGTGGGTGGAAGTGGCCGGCCGGCGCCTCGCCGGCAACGTCGTCGTGGCCGCCGACCGCATCCTCGAGGGCTGGACGGCGGGCGCGCTCGACCGGCTCACGGCCGACGACACGGCCGCGCTCCTCGACTGGCGGCCCGAGGTCCTGCTCCTGGGCTCCGGCGCCGCCTTCCGCCGTCCCGACCCGGACGCGATCGCCCCGCTCCACCGCGCGGGCCTCGGGGTCGAGGTGATGGACACGCGGGCGGCCTGCCGGACCTACAACATCCTGCTCGGCGAGGGCCGGCGCGTGGTCGCGGCCCTCATCGTCGAGTGACCCTCACGGCCATCGCGAAGGCCGCCCAGGAAGCCACGCCCACCGCGGCGAGCGAGATCGTGACGGCGAAGTAGCCGCCGGCGAGCGCGAGCACGCCGGCGGCGGCGAAGGGCCCCGCGGACCGCGCGACGAGGACCGGGGTCGCCATCAGTCCCGTGAGCCCCCCGTAGCCCTCGCCTCCCCAGATCTCGACCGGCACCGTGCCGCGCACGATCGTCATGACGCCGTTGCTCGCGCCGTAGAGGACCGCGAAGGCGACCACGGCCCAGGCGGCCCCGTTGGCGAAGGCGAGGATCGCGAGGGACACGGGGAAGACGAAGAGCGCGATCTCCCCCACCCGGGCCGGGCTCGCCCGGTGCGCGAAGGCGAATTCCGCGATCCGCCCGGCGACCTGCATCGGCCCCACGAGCGCGGCGAGCCAGGCGGCCTTCTCGGGCGTGAAGCCCTGCGCCTTCAGGATCGAGAGCAGGTGCAGGCCCATCGCCGCGAAGGCGAGCATGTTGAGCGTGAAGGCGGCCGCGAGCCAGCGGAAGCGCGGGTCCGCGAGGAGCTTCGCCCGGCCCGCCGCGTCGTCGGCGGCGCCGGCGGGCGAACCCGCGGGCCGGCCCTTCGCGGGCAGGCAGGTCGCGTGCAACGGCACGCACACCGCCAGGTTGATCGCGGCGAGGACGAGGATCGCCTCCCGCCAGCCGAGCGAGGTCGCGAGCCACTGCGTGAGCGGCCAGAAGACGGTGCTCGCGAAGCCGCCCGCGAGGGTCACGATGGTGATCGCCTTGCGAAGGTCCGCGCGGAAGACGAGCGCGAGGCTCGCGAAGGCGGGCTCGTAGAGCGTGAGGCCCATCACCACGCCGAGCGCGGCCCACACCGCGTAGAGCCCCGCGGCCGTGGTGACCTGGGAGAAGGCGGCGAGCAGGAGCGCGGCGCCGAGGGATCCCGCCGTCATCGCGCGGCGGGCGCCGTGGCGGTCGATGTGCCGGCCCACCGGGGCGGCGGCGAGGCCCGAGACGAGGAGCGCGGCCGAGTAGGCCCCGACCGTCGCCGGCGCCGAGGCGCCGAGGTCGCGCTGGACGGCCTCCATCACCACCGCGAAGGCGTAGTAGACGCTTCCCCACGACACGACCTGGGTGACGCCCAGGGCGGCGATGAGCCGCCGCCGGCCGCGCTCGCGGGGCTCCGGCTCAGGCAAGGGCGCGCAATTCCCTCAGGAGGACCGAGAGCACGGCGAGGTCGAGGGTGCCGGCGATCTTCAGCTCCTCGCGCATCGCCGTGAGGCGCGCGAGCGACTGGGCGCCCTGGGCCTTCCACGCGGCGATCATCGCGGCCGGGTCCTTCTCGTCGGGCGAGAGCCTCACGACGGTGGCGGTGAGCGCGCGCATCTGGCTCGAGAGATCGTCGCGCATGGCGTTGCGCGCGAGCGCCTGCCACGACGAGTCCGTGGGCAGGGCGGTGATGCGCTCGCCGAACCAGCGCATGTCGAGCTCGCCCGAGAGCGCGAAGTGCACCTTCGCGACGGTCTCGAGCGGCCGCCCGGTCTCGCGGGCGACCTCGGTCGTGTCGAGCACGGCATAGAGGGAATCGAGGCTCGCCAGGTCGCGCGCGAGATCCTGCGGCACGCCCCGCCCCGCGAGGCGCGCGGCCGCGCTCTCGAGGATCTCCCGGTCGGCCGCGGCGAGCATCGAGGGCAGCCCCGCGCGGAAGGCCGCGAGGCCCGGCTGGAAGATCGCGAGAACCTCGGCGATCGGCAGCCGCTCGCGGCGCCGGCGCAGGAACCACAGCGTCGCCTTGAGCACGAGCCGGCCCGCCTCGATCAGCATCTCCGCCTGCGTGTCCGCGCCCACGCTGTTGTCGAGCGCGTCGATCGCGGCCCACAGGGCCTCGAATCCGTAGATGTCGCGCACCAGGATGAAGGCGCGCGTGACCTCCTCGGCGCTCGCCCCGGTCTCCTCCCGCATGCGGTGGATGAACACCGACCCCGTGCGGTTGATCATCGTGTTGGCCACGACGGTCGCGATGATCTCGCGCTTGAGCGGGTGGCGGGGCATGACGGCCGCGAAGCGCTTCGCGAGCTCGGCGGGGAAGTAGGCGACGAGGGCGCGCGCGACGTACTCGTCGTCGATGAGGGCGCCCTTCACGAGGTCGTCGAAGTGCACCATCTTCGCGTAGGCGAGCAGCACCGCTCGCTCCGGCGCGGTGAGCCCCGCCCGCGCGGCGCGACGCTCGGCGATCTCGTCCTCCGAGGGCAGGAACTCCACGGCGCGATTGAGCCGCCCGGCCTTCTCGAGGGCGCGGATGAAGGAGGCCTGGGCGTCGAGGAGCTTCTCGCCGCGCACGCCGGAGACCGAGAGCGACTGCGTCTGGAAGTAGTTGTCGGCGAGGACCAGGCGCCCGACCTCGTCGGTCATCCCGGCGAGGAGCTTGTTGCGCTGCCGCTCGGTGAGCTCGCCGTCGGCGGCCACGAGTCCCAGGAGGATCTTGATGTTCACCTCGTGGTCGGAGCAGTCCACGCCCGCGGAGTTGTCGATGGCGTCGGTGAACATGCGCCCGCCGGCGCGCGCGTACTCGACGCGCCCGAGCTGCGTGAAGCCGAGGTTGCCGCCCTCGCCCACCACCTTGCAGCGCAGGTCCGCCCCGTTCACGCGGATCGCGTCGTTCGCGCGGTCGCCCGCGTCGGCGTTCGTCTGCCCCCGGGCCTTCACGTAGGTGCCGATGCCGCCGTTGTAGAGGAGGTCCACCGGCGCCTTGAGGATCGCGCGCATGAGCTCGGCCGGCGAGAGCGCCGCCTCGGCCACGCCGAGGACCCGGCGCGCCTCCGGGGAGAGCGTGATCGACTTGGCCGCGCGCGGGAAGATGCCGCCGCCCTTCGACAGGAGCGCCCGGTCGTAGTCGTCCCAGGAGGAGCGCGGGAGCGCGAAGATGCGCTCGCGCTCGGCGAAGCTCCTCGCCGGGTCCGGGTCCGGGTCGAGGAAGATGTGCCGGTGGTCGAAGGCGGCCACGAGCCGGATGTGGCGCGAGAGCAGCATCCCGTTGCCGAAGACGTCGCCGGACATGTCGCCGATGCCGGCCACGGTGAAGTCCTGCGACTGCGTGTCGACGCCCATCTCGCGGAAGTGGCGCTTCACGCTCTCCCAGGCGCCGCGCGCGGTGATGCCCATCTTCTTGTGGTCGTAGCCGACGCTCCCGCCCGAGGCGAAGGCGTCGCCCAGCCAGTGGCCGTACTCCGCGCTCACCGCGTTGGCGTGGTCGGAGAAGGCCGCGGTGCCCTTGTCCGCGGCGACGACGAGGTAGGGGTCGTCGGGATCGTGGCGCACGACGTCCCGCGGCGGGACGACCTCGCCGCCCTTCAGGTTGTCGGTGAGGTCGAGGAGCCCGCGCAGGAAGTCCTGGTAGCAGGCGATGCCCTCCTTCAGCCAGGCCTCGCGCTCGGATGCGGGCGGGGCGGCCTTGAGGACGAAGCCGCCCTTCGAGCCCACCGGCACGATGACCGCGTTCTTCACCATCTGCGCCTTCATGAGGCCGAGGATCTCGGTGCGGAAGTCCTCCGGCCGGTCCGACCAGCGCAGCCCGCCGCGGGCGACCTTGCCGCCGCGCAGGTGGATCGCCTCGAAGCGCGGCGAGTAGACGAAGATCTCGAAGAGCGGCCAGGGCTCGGGCAGCTCCGGGACCTTCGCGCTCTCGAGCTTCAGGGCGAGGTAGGGCTTGCGCCGGCCGTCGGCGCCGCGCACCCAGTGGTTGGTGCGGATCGTCGCCCGGATCGCGTAGAGGAAGCGGCGCAGGATGCGGTCCTCGTCGAGGATCGCGACGTCGTTCAGCGCCGCCTTCACCTCGTCGTGCAGGCGCTGCTGGGCCTCCTCCCGGTCTCCCGCCGCCGCCGGGTCGAACCTCGCGCGGAAGATCGCCACGAGCTTCGCCGCGATCGCCGGGTGAGAGGCGAGCGTCTGCGCGACGTAGGCCTGGCTGAAGGGAAAGCCCGTCTGCCGCAGGTACTTCGCGTAGGCGCGGATCAACACCACGTCGTCCGGCGCGAGGGCCGCGGCGGGCGTGAGCCGGTTGAAGGCGTCGTTCTCGATCTCGCCCCGGCCGATGCGCACCAGCGCCTCCTCGGTGATGGCCTTGATCGCCTCCACGTCCGGGATGTCGATGGCGCTCCTCAGCCCGAAGTCGTGCAGGAAGACGGGCTCGGCGCCGGCGCGCTCGATCTCCCAGCCGTCCTCTTCCATCGCCTCCAGGCCCAGGTTCTCGAGGATCGGCAGGCTCGCCGACAGCGGCATGCGCGAGCCGAGCCGGTAGGCGCGCAGGCGAAGCGTGCGCGCGCCGGCCTCCACCGGCCGGTACAGGCTCACCGCGAAGGGATTCCCCGGCGCGAGGGTCTCGATCACCGCGATGTCGCGCACCGCGGAGCGCGGCGAGAGCGCCTCGCGGTAGCCCGCCGGAAACGCCTCGCCGTAGCGCCGCCCCGCCGGTACCGCCCGCTCCTCGCCCAGCGCCTCGGTGAGGGCGAGCTTCAGGTCGTCCTCCCAGCGGCGCGTGGCCTGGGCGATCTCGGCCTCGAGCGCGCGCGCGTCCACCCGCGGCTCCTCCCGCGGGGAGGTGCGCACCAGCATGTGGATGCGCGCGAGCACGGCGTCGGTGAGCTGGACGGTGTACTCGGCGCTCGTGCCCGCGAGGCGCCGCTTGAGGATCTCCTGGATGCGCACGCGCACGTCGGTGTTGAAGCTCTCGCGCGGCAGGTAGATCACGCAGGAGAAGAAGCGCCCGTAGAGGTCGCGGCGCAGGAAGAGCCGCGTGCGGCGGCGGTCGCCCAGGCGCAGCACCCCCAGGGCGATCTCCGCGAGGGTCGCCTCGTCCACCTGGATCAGCTCGTCGCGCGGGTAGGCCTGGAGCAGGGAGACGAGGTTCTTGTGGCCGTGGCTCGCCTCGGGGAAACCGGCGCGGTCGAGGACGCGCGCCACCTTGCGGCGCAGGAGCGGGATCGCGCGCGGGTCCGCGTGGTAGGCGGCCGTGGTGTACAGGCCCACGAAGCGCCGCTCGCCCGTCACGCGGCCGGCGGCGTCGAATTTCTTCACGCCGATGTAGTCGAGGTAGCCGGGGCGGTGCACGGTGGCCCGCGAGTTGGCCTTCGTGAGCACGAGGAGCCGCGGCTCGCGGGCGAGCGCCCGGATGGCGGCGGGCAGGTCGCGGAAGCTCGCGGAGATGCCGCCCTCCCTGGGCTCGCGCAGCACGCCCAGGCCCGAGCGCGGCACGATCCGCAGCTGGTCCTCCCCGTCGACCGCGGCGAGCTCGTACTCGCGGAAGCCGATGAACGTGAAGCTCCCGTCGATGAGCCAGGTGAGGAAGGCCCTCGTCTCCGCGACCTCCTCGGCGTCGAGCCCGCGCGGCGGCTTCGCGATCTCGCCCACGATCGCCGCCATCGCCTCGCGCATCGGCCGCCAGTCCTCCACGGCCGCGCGCACGTCGGCCAGCACCGCGAGGAGGCCCTGGGCCAGCGCCTTCAGCCGCGCGGGGTCGCTCTCGCGGTCCACCTCCACGTGGATGAGGGACTCGCGGGCGCCGTCGCGCCCCCCCGGCGCGAGCGCCGAGAGGTTGCCCTCCGCATCCCGGACCGTGGACGCGAGCGGGTGCAGCAGCAGGTGCAGCGTGTGGCCCTGGCGGTTGAGTTCCATGGTCACCGAGTCGACGAGGAAGGGCATGTCGTCGTTCACGATCTCGACCACGGTGTGCGGGCTCGTCCAGCCGTGCTCCTCGGCGCGCGGGTTGTAGACGCGGATCTTCGGCGAGCCGCGCGAGAAGCGGCGCGCGAACGCGAGGTGCGCCATGCCGGCCCCGTAGAGATCCTCGGGCGCCCGGGCGCCGAGGTCGTCGGGATCGACCTGGTCGTAGTAGAGCGCGAGGAACTCGCGGGCCTGCTTCGCGGCCGCGCCGTCGAGGCGCTGGGCGGCGAGGCGGAGGACCGGTTCGAGGATGGCCTGCGTGCGATCCGGAGCGGGGGAAGACATGGAAACCTCGTGGTTGGACCGGCCGCGCGGCGGCGGGCGCCCCTCGTGGGGGCGGCGACGGCGAGCCGAAAGCGCCATTTTCGCCCAAGTTCGGCTCCGATTACGATGTCGGCATGAAAACAGGCGAATTCCGCCCCCGCCGCATCGGCATCCTCGGCGGCATGGGGCCGGCCGCGGCCCTCGACCTGCAGGCGAAGATCCTCGCCGCCACGCCGGCCGAGAGCGACGCCGGGCACCTGCCGGTCGTCACGTGGAACGTGCCCCAGGTGCCCGACCGGGTGGGCGCCGTTCTCGGCCACGGGCCCTCGCCGCTCGCCGCGATGGTCGAGGGCGCGCGCGCCCTCGAGGCCGCGGGCTGCGAGGCCTTCGTCGTCGCCTGCAACACCGCGCACCACTGGGCGGAGGAACTCGCGGGGAGCGTCGGCATCCCCCTGCTGCACATCGCCGACGCCGCGGCCGCCGAACTCGCGCGCCGCGAGCCGCGGCCGCTGCGCATCGGCCTGCTCGCCACGCGCGGCACCCTCGCCGCGGCGTTCTACGGCCGGCGCCTCGCCGAAAGAGGCTTCGACTGGATCGTTCCCGAGGAGGCGGTGCAGGCCGCGTGCGTCGACGAGGCGATCGCGCGCGTGAAGGCGGGCGATCCCGCCGGCGCACGGGCGCCCTTCGAGGCCGCCGCGCGCCACCTCGCCGGCCGGGGCGCGGACCTGCTGCTCCTCGCGTGCACGGAACTGCCGCTCGCGGCCCGCGGCGCGCAGTGTCCCGTCCCCGTCCTCGACGCGGGAGAGGCGCTCGCGCACGCGGTCGTCCAGCACTCGCTCCGGCGCTGAGGCCGCGGGTCGCGCGCGCGTTTGCCACCTGCGCGCGCCGCGTCTATCCTAGCGGCTCGCCGCCCGAAGGCGCCGACATCCGGCTCACCCGCGTTTCCCATCCCAGGAGGCAACCCCATGATCCGCTCGACCCTCGCCGCCGTCGCGGCGCTCGCCGTCTTCGCCGCCGTGCCGGCCGGCGCCCAGGAGCTCACCGGCACGCTGAAGAAGATCAAGGACAGCGGCACGATCACGATCGGCCACCGCGAGACCTCGATCCCCTTCTCCTACCTGAACGAGAAGCAGCAGCCCATCGGCTACTCGATGGACATCTGCGCGGTCGTGGTGGAGGAGGTGAAGAAGGAGCTCGGGCTGGCCGAGCTCGCGGTGAAGTACAACCCCGTCACGCCGCAGACGCGCATCCCGCTCATGGCCAACGGCACGATCGACATCGAGTGCGGGTCGACCACCAACACGCTCACGCGCCAGAAACAGGTGAGCTACGCGCCGGTCACCTTCATCACCGGCACCAAGCTCCTGGTGAAGAAGTCCGCGAAGGTGAAGTCCTACCGCGACCTGAAGAACAAGACCGTCGTGGTGACCCAGGGCACGACCAACGAGCGGATCATCAAGGCGCTCTCCGACAAGGAGAACCTGAACATCCGCTTCCTCAACGCGAAGGACCACGGGGAGTCCTTCCTCACGGTGGAGTCGGGCCGCGCGGTCGCCTTCTCGATGGACGACATCCTGCTCTACGGCCTCATCGCCAAGGCGAAGAGCCCGAAGGACTTCGAGGTCGTCGGCGACTACCTCTCCTACGACCCCTACGGGATGATGTACCGCAAGAACGACGAGGACTTCGGCCTCGTGGTCCGGCGCGCCATCGGCCGGCTCATGGCGAGCGGCGACATCGTGAAGATCTACAACAAGTGGTTCCTCGACAAGCTCCCGTCCGGCGAGACGATGGGCGTGCCGATGAGCCCGCTCCTCAAGGCGGCCTTCACGCTGCAGGCGCTGCCGGAATAGCGGCGGGGCGCGGCCGGGGGCGGCGCCCGCCCCCCCGGCCCCTCCCGCGGGGACCGCGATGGACTGGAAGGTGTTCCTGGAGCAGGCCCCCTC
Source organism: uncultured Pseudomonadota bacterium (assembly GCA_937898635.1). GTDB lineage: Bacteria > Pseudomonadota > Gammaproteobacteria > Burkholderiales > Usitatibacteraceae > FEB-7. The sequence continues at coordinate 12,704 of CALEJW010000003.1, forward strand.
GGGAGGCATGACCTACCTCGGGTGGCTGTGGTCGGGCCTCTTCTGGACGATCGCCGTCTCCGCCTGCGCCTGGGTGATCGCCTTCGTCGCCGGCAGCGTCGTGGGCGTGGCGCGCACCACCCCGCTCGCCTGGGCGCGCTTCCTGGGCACCGCCTACGTCGAGCTCTTCCGCAACGTCCCGCTCCTCGTGCAGATGTTCCTCTGGTACTTCGTGATGCCGGAGGTGATCCCGGTCGCGTGGGGAGACTGGCTCAAGCAGGACATGCCCTACCTCCTGCGCCTGCCCTTCGCGGCGCAGTTCAGCCTCTGGGAGTTCACGGCGGCGGTCGTCTGCCTGGGCCTGTACACCGCCTCCCGCGTGGCCGAGCAGGTGCGCTCCGGCATCGAGTCGCTGCCGCGCGGCCAGACGAGCGCGGGCCTCGCCATGGGGCTCACGCTGGCCCAGGTGTACCGGCACGTGACGCTGCCCATGGGATTTCGCATCATCATCCCGCCGATGACCTCCGAGTTCCTCACGATCTTCAAGAACTCCTCGACCGCGCTCACCATCGGCGTCCTGGAGCTCACCGCGCAGAGCCGCCAGATCTCGGAGTACACGTTCAAGACCTTCGAGGCCTTCACCGCCGCGACCCTCATCTACATCGCCGTCACGATGACGGTGATCCTCCTCATGCGCGCGCTCGAACGCAGGGTCGCGGTGCCCGGCTACATCGCCCAGGGGAGCACGCACTGATGGGGGAGTTCGACTGGGGCGTCATCTGGCGCTACCGCGCGGCCCTCTGGGACGGGATGCTCACCTCGCTCCAGCTCTTCGCGATCGCGCTCGCCGGCGGCGTCTTCTTCGGCACCCTCCTCGCGATGGCCCGGCTCGCGCGCTGGAAGGCGGTGTCGGTGCCGGCCGCCGGCTTCGTGAACCTGATCCGCGCCATCCCCTTCATCATGGCGATCTTCTGGTTCTACTTCCTCACGCCGATGATCGTGTCGAAGTTCACCGGCCAGCAAGGCGAGGCGGTGGGACCCTTCACCTCCGCGGTGGTGGCCTTCATCATGGTGGAGTCCGCCTACTACTCCGAGATCATCCGCGCCGGAATCCAGTCCATCCCGCGCGGGCAGCCCGGCGCGGCCTACGCGCTGGGCCTGAACTACTGGCAGTCGATGGGCTACGTCGTGCTGCCCCAGGCTTTCCGCAACATGCTCCCGGTGATGCTCACGCAGGCCGTGATCCTCTTCCAGGACACCTCCCTCGTCTACGTGGTGGCGCTCAAGGACTTCCTGGGCGCCGCCTCCAAGGCGGGGCAGCTCACGGGACGGATCGTCGAGCTCTACCTCTTCGTCGCCGTCGTCTTCTTCATCCTCTGCTTCGCCGCCTCGCGGGCCGTGAAGGGCCTCCAGGCGAGGCTCGCCGTCGCGAGATAGGAGCCGCGCATGCCCATGATCGAACTGCGCAAGGTGAGCAAGTGGTACGGCTCCTTCCGCGTTCTCACCGAGTGCTCGACGAGCGTCGCGAAGGGCGAGGTCGTGGTCGTCTGCGGCCCCTCGGGCTCCGGCAAGTCGACGCTCATCAAGGCGGTCAACGGGCTCGAGCCCTTCCAGGAGGGCGAGATCATCGTGAACGGCGTCTCCGTGGGGGACCCGAAGACGAACCTGCCGAAGCTGCGCGCGCACATCGGCATGGTGTTCCAGAACTTCGAGCTCTTTCCCCACATGAGCATCACCGACAACCTCACGCTGGGCCAGGTGAAGGTGCTGGGGCGCTCGCGGGAACAGGCCGTGGAGAAGGGCCTCGCGCTCCTCGACCGCGTGGGACTCGCCTCCCAGCGGGACAAGTACCCCGGGCAGCTCTCGGGCGGCCAGCAGCAGCGCGTGGCGATCGCCCGGGCGCTGTCGATGGACCCCATCGCCATGCTCTTCGACGAGCCCACCTCCGCCCTCGACCCCGAGATGATCAACGAGGTGCTCGACGTGATGGTGGAGCTCGCGCGGGAGGGCATGACGATGATGGTGGTCACCCACGAGATGGGCTTCGCGCGCAAGGTGGCCCACCGCGTGGTGTTCATGGACCAGGGCCAGATCGTCGAGGATTGCACCAAGGACGAGTTCTTCGGCTCGCCCCGTTCCGACCGGGCCCAGGCCTTCCTGTCCAAGATCCTGCAGCACTGAGCGTTCCGGGTCTCCAGCCCCCCTCGCCGCCGGGGGTGGCGGAGCCGGAAATCATTGACTAATAGTCCCTTTCGGACGAAACTTGGCCTCCATGAATCGCCTCACGGCCATCGGATTGGCCTCCCTCGTTGCCTACGGGATCCTGCTCGCCGCCAAGTGGGACGGCGCCGCCGCGCCCGCCGCCAACGGCAGTTCCGAGGTCGTGGCCGCCGATCCGGCGCCGGCCCGGCCCGAGGCGGACCGCCTCGTGCAGGCGCGGACCCCCACGCCCCGCGCGCCCCGGATGGCTCCGCTTCATTCCTACACCCCCGCGCCCGCGGCGCAGCTGTCGGCCGTGGCCGCCCAGTTCCGCTCGACCCGCGACCTCAAGGCTTTCGCCGACGCCCTGCTCGCCCGCAAGGACAGCCTCGACCGCGAGGAGCGCTACTACCTCGCCAAGGCGCTCGAGACCTGCGGCTTCGCGACGGCGATCAACGACGACCTCGCCGCCGCGAGCGACAAGCGCCGCCGCCAGTTCCTCGCCACGATTCCCGTCGCCGATCCCGAGGCCGCCCGGCGAATCGCGGCCTACGACGCCTCCGACGACACGCAGCGCTGCCTGGGCTTCCAGGGCGTGCGCATCACCCAGAGGCAGGTCGAGGAGCTCTACCGGCAGGCGAGCGAGGGCGGGGATCCGCGCGCCCAGGCGAGGATGCTGGTCGCGGAGCTCAACAAGAACCTCACGTCCTCGAAGGGTTCCACGGAATCCACGCGCGCCGTCGGCAACGAGGACTTCCAGCGCATCATCGGGCTCCTCGAGACGCGCGACGCCGAGGCCATGGTGATGGTGGCGCAGTTCCTCGCGCAGCACCGGCTGATCGGCGAGCTGCGCATCGGCCCCGCGGGCGAGGTTCCCGAGCCGGCGTCCCTGGTCGGCGCCTTCTCGCTCGTGGCCTGCGACTTCCAGCCCACCTGCCCCGCCTTCGACCGGGAGGTCCTCCAGGCCTGCGCCTACGCGGGCTACTGCAGCGCGGGCAGCTACGAGGAGCTCTACGCCAACTTCCTCGCCTCGCCCTGGTCGTACAGCCAGGCCATGCGCTACCGCGGCGTCATCCACACCGCGATCGAGACGCGCAACTGGACCCTCCTCGGCCTCCAGAAGCTCATCGGCGCGAAGTCCAACGCGGGTCCCTGACCCGTCCTTTCCCGTGTCCGGCTGGCATCGCCCCGCCCCGGAACAGGGCGGCGTCATCCTGTCCCTCCACGTCCAGCCCCAGGCGAGGCGCACGGAGATCGCGGGCATCCACGGCGAGGCGCTCAAGGTGCGCGTGGCCGCCCCGGCCCTGGACAACCGGGCCAACGAGGCGCTTCTCGCCTTCGTCGCCGGTTGCTTCGGCGTGCCCCGCCGCGAGGTGACCCTGCTCTCGGGGGAGAAGTCCCGGGAAAAGCGGGTCCTCGTGCGAGCCGCCTCGATCGATCCCGAGGCCGCGATGGCCGGTTCCGGCCCGGGCCGGGCGCGGCGCTAGCCGGCGAGAACGCGCAGGTGCCGGACCACGCTGCGGGCGAGCGCCCGCGTGTTGTAGCCGCCTTCGAGCGTGGAGACGATGCGCCCCTGCGCGTAGCGCTCGGCAAGGGACACGATGCGCTCCGTCACCCACTCGTAGTCCCCGTCGTCCAGCTGGAGGTGGGCGAGCGGATCCTCGCGGTGGGCGTCGAACCCCGCCGAAACCAGCACGAGCTGCGGCTCGAAGCGCTCGAGCGCGGGCATCCAGGCCCGCTCCACGGCCGAGCGGAATCCCTCCCCGTCGGTCATGGCCGGGAGCGGGACGTTCACCACGCTGGGCGAGCGCGTGTCCGCGCCGCAGAACGGGTAGTAGGGGTGCTGGAAGGTCGAGCAGAAGCGCACGCGCGGGTCGTCGCGGAACATGTCCTCGGTCCCGTTGCCGTGGTGCACGTCGAAGTCGAGGATCGCCACGCGCTCGAGGCCGTGGGACTCGAGCGCGTGCGCGGCACCCACGGCGACGTTGTTGAAGATGCAGAAGCCCATCGCGCTGCGGGGCGTGGCGTGGTGCCCCGGCGGGCGAACCGCGCAGAACGCGCGCGTTTCGCCGCCGCCGAGCACGAGGTCGACGGCGCGCACCACGGCGCCCGCGGCGCGCAGCGAGGCCGAGAGCGACTTCCGGTTCATCGAGGTGTCGGGGTCGAGGAACGCGTAGTCGTCCTCCGGGGACAGCCGCAGGACGTTCTCGATGTGCGCCTGCCCGTGCACGCGGGCGAGTTCCTCCGGGGAGGCCTCCGGGGCCTCCTGCTCGGCGAGCTCGGCGCCGAAGCCCGAGCGGTCGAGCGCGTCGAGAATCGCCTTCAGGCGCTCGGGCGACTCGGGGTGGTGCATCCCCATCTCGTGGAGGATGCAGTCCGGGTGCGTCAGAAGCGCGACGGACACCGCTGCGAACGGGCTAGAAGCCCTGCCGGACGATCGACTTGGTCCCCGAGAGCGCCGGCAGGCCGAAGGCGGGGTTCGTCGCCGGGAGTCCGGCGGGGGGGTCGATGGCGTAGGTGAAGGTCCCGTGGCCCGCGTCGGAGAACTCGAAGCGGAACGAGCCCACCGGCTGCATGTTGCGCGCAGCCGCGTTCCAGGGGAGCGCGTACGGGGTCGCGGTGAGAACGTGGATGAGGCCGGAGTAGGTGGTGGGCGTGTCCCAGTGGCCCCCGGGCATCACCAGCCACAGGGGAACCTGTCCCGTGCCGCCGGGCGAGGCCGGATCGACCGCGCGGGGATCGTAGGTGTACCAGACGGCGAACAGGGCATCGACGGTGCCGCCGGCCGGCAGCTTCTGGCGGATGCTGATCCCCCATCCGGACTCGGCGGGGTTCCACCACATGTCGGTGTAGTCGACGGCGGGCTTCGCCTGGGCGGCGGCGGGGAGCGGGGCCAGGAGGGCCGCGAGGGCCAGCGGGGCAAGTAGCGATTTCAAGGGCGATTCTCCGCGGGAGTGGCGGCCGCCGGTGCGGCCCGCCGCGCTCCCCTGCAACCATTCTGGGTTCTCGGGGATCGAAACTCAACGGCGCCCCTGCGGGCGCCCGGTGGGCCTCGAAGCCCATGCTATCCTGAAACCGGACTCCACTCCGACTCGCGACATCCGCGACGGTTCCCGAAGGGACCCATTCGACCCATGCTCATCGACGCCCGCGCCCGCCTTGCGCCCAATCCCGTGGAGGACGTGGTCGCGCGCGCCTCGCGCGTGATCCTGGGCAAGGAACGCCAGATCCGGCTCGCCATGGCCTGCATCCTCGCGCGCGGGCACCTGCTGATCGAGGACGTCCCCGGGGTGGGCAAGACCACGCTCTCGCACGCGCTCTCGCGCCTCCTCGGGCTCGAGTACCAGCGCATCCAGTTCACCTCCGACCTGCTGCCCGCCGACGTGATCGGCGTGTCCATCTTCGACCGCGAGAATTCCAGCTTCCGCTTCCATCCCGGCCCGATCTTCTCCCAGATCATCCTCGCCGACGAGATCAACCGCGCGAGCCCCAAGGCGCAGAGCGCGCTCCTCGAGGCGATGGAGGAGCACCAGGTCACCGCCGAGGGAGAGACGCGGCCGCTCCCGGAGCCCTTCTTCGTCATCGCCACGCAGAACCCCCTGCACCAGGTGGGCACCTTCCCGCTGCCGGAGTCGCAGCTCGACCGCTTCCTCATGCGCCTTCGCCTGGGCTACCCCGACGCGAAGGCCGAGCGGGAGCTCCTGAAGGGCGAGGAGCGGCGCGACCTCATCTCGCAGCTGGAGCCCGCGATGAGCGCCGAGCAGCTGCGCGAGCTGCAGCGCGCCGTGACGGCCACGCAGGTCTCGGAAGCGCTCCTCGACTACGTGCAGGCGCTCGTCGCGCACACGCGCGTGTCGCCGAAATACGCCCAGGGCCTCTCCCCGCGCGCGGCCCTCGCGGTGCTGCGCGCGGCCCAGGCCTGGGCCCTGATGCAGGGCCGGCGGCAGGTGCTGCCCGAGGACGTGCAGGCCGTCCTTCCCGCCGTCGTCGGGCACCGGCTGCACGGCACGGGCGAATCGCAGAAGGGCGGCTTCGACGCCGCCACGGACCTCCTCACGGCCGTCGCGATCCCCTAGGCGGACGCGGGCGATGTTCGCCGACCTGAGGCAGTCGATCGCCGACTGGATCTTCCGGACGAGGCACCCCGAGGCGCCGCCCGTCACGCTCGTCCAGCGGCGCATCTTCATCCTCCCCACCCGCCAGGGCTACCTCTTCGGCCTCGTGCTGCTGGTGCTGCTCCTCGCGTCCATCAACTACTCGCTCTCCCTCGGCTTCCTCCTCACCTTCCTCCTGGCCGCGATGGGCGCGGTGGCCATGCTGCACACCTGGCGCAACCTCGCGCACCTCAAGCTGCGCCCCGGGCGCTGCGACCCGGTCTTCGCGGGAGACACCGTGCGCTTCCGCGTCGTGATCGAGTCGCCTTCCCGGGAGCGCTTCGCCGTCGCGATCCGCCGCCGGGGCGAGCCGCCGGCCTTCGTCGACGTCCGCGCCCACGAGCCCGCGATCGCGAGCCTCGCGGTGCCCGCGCCCCGCCGCGGCCGCCTCGCCTGCGGGCGCCTGGAGATCTTCACGCGCTATCCCGTGGGGCTCTTCCACGCCTGGTCCTACTTCGACTTCGGCCTCTCGGCCATCGTCTACCCGCGCCCCGACCCGGCCGCGGGGCTGCCGCCGCCGCAGACGCTCGCCGGCGACGACGAGGGCATCCCGATCGCCGGCGACGAGGACTTCGCGCTCCTGCGCGGCTACCGGCCCGGCGACCCGCCCCGGCAGATCGCGTGGAAGGCGCTCGCCCGCGGCGACGACCTCCTCACGAAGGAATTCCAGGCCACGGCCTCCGCGGAGCTCTGGCTCGACTGGATCGACGCGCGCGCTCCCGACCCCGAGGCTCGCCTCTCGGTCCTGGCGCACTGGGTGATCGAGGTCGAGCGCCTGGGGCAGAGCTACGGCCTGCGCCTGCCCGGCACCGCGATCGCGCCGGGCCGCGGCGACGCGCACCGCGCGCGCTGCCTCGAGGCGCTGGCGCTGCACGGCGTGGAGGACGGGCCCTGAACGCGGCGATTCCCCACGCCGCGCTCGACGTGCGCAACGTCATGTGGCTCCTCGCGGCCATGGCGTTCGTCGTCGCGCCGCACGTGCTGCGGCTCCCGGAGTGGGTCGGCGTCTTCTTCGTGCTGGTGGTGGCCTGGCGGGCGTGGATCGCCTGGCGCGCGGCGCGCACGCCGCCGCGCTGGCTCGTGCTCGCCCTCACCCTCGGCGCCGTCGTCGCGACCTTCCTCGCCTACGGCCGCATCATGGGACGCGACGCCGGCACCACGCTGCTGGTGCTGATGGCCGCGTTGAAGCTCCTCGAGATGAAGACCTCGCGCGAGATCGAGCTCGCGATCCACCTGGGCTTCGTCCTCGTGATGACGAACTTCCTCTTCTCCCAGACCATCCCGTTCGGGATCTACATGCTCGCCTGCGTGTGGCTCTTCGTCGCGACCCTCGTCGGGCACCAGCGCGGCGCCGGGCGCACGCCCACCGTGCGCGAGCGGCTCGCGCCGGCCGGCATGCTCCTGCTGCAGGCCGTGCCGCTCATGCTGGTCTTCTTCATCCTCTTTCCCCGCGTGCAGGGCCCGCTCTGGGCGCTCCCGCAGGACGCGCGGGCGGGGCTCTCGGGCCTCTCGGACTCGATGACGCCGGGCAACATCTCGAAGCTCATCCAGTCCGAGGCGACGGCCTTCCGCGTGCAGTTCGACGGCGAGATCCCCCCGTACGCCGTCCTCTACTGGCGCGGGCCGGTGCTGTGGATCTTCGACGGGCGCACCTGGCGGGTCCCGGAATTCAGCATCGCCGGCAGCCAGGAGTACTCGCGCGCCGAGCGCCCCGTGCGCTACGCGGTGACGGTGGAGCCCCACGGCAAGCACTGGCTCTTCTCCCTCGACGTCCCCGGGACGCTGCCGCGCGGCGCGGGAATCCGCCACGACCTGCAGCTGCGCTCGATCCGCCCGGTCGACTCGCGCATCCGCTACGAGATGACCTCCTATCTCGACTACCGCTACGGCGAGAAACTCCCCTCGGCCTTCCGCGGGCTCGCGCTCTCCTTCGACGAGCGGCGCAACCCGAAGACCGTGGCGCTGGGACGGCGCTGGGCGGCCGAGGCGGCCTCGCCCGTGGAGGTGGTCAATCGCGCGCTGCAGTTCTTCAATACGCAGTACACCTACACGCTCGAGCCGCCGATCCTCGCCTCCGACGACCCCTACGACGAGTTCCTCTTCGAGACGAAGCGCGGCTTCTGCGAGCACTACGCCGGCAGCTTCGCGCTGCTCATGCGCGCGGCGGGCATCCCGGCGCGCATCGTGACCGGCTACCAGGGCGGCGAGGTGAATCCGCTCAACCGGGAGCTGCTGGTGCGGCAGGCCGACGCGCACGCCTGGGTGGAGGTCTGGCTGGAGGGCCGCGGCTGGGTCCGGCTCGACCCGACCTCGGTGGTCGCGCCCAACCGGATCGACGCCGGCATCAATGCCGCGCTGGGCCCCATCGGCGTGATCCCGTCGCTCATCGCGGCCGACCGCCTGCGCGTGCTCGCGGCGCTGCGCTTCGCGTGGGAGGCGCTCGACAGCCAGTGGAACCAGTGGGTGCTGGGCTACAACGTCGAGCGCCAGCGCCAGTTCCTTTCCAGCCTCGGCCTGGAGATCGCCAACTGGAAGGACCTCGCGCTGTGGCTGACGATCGCCACCCTCGCCGTGGGCGGCTTCGTGGGCCTGGGCCTCGTGCTGCGCGACCTCCCGGTGCGGCGCGATCCCGCGGTCCTCGCGTGGAACCGCTACTGCGCGAAGCTCGCGGCCGCGGGTCTCGCCCGGGCACCCCACGAGGGGCCGCTCGACTTCCTCGCCCGGGTGGAGTCCCTGCGGCCCGCGATTGCGCCCGAAGCGCGCGAGATCACCGAGCGCTACGTGCGGGCGCGCTACGGCGATGGGCTCTCGAAGCGCGAGAACCGCGAACTCCTCGGGCTCGTGCGCGCCTTCGCCCCGGCGGGCGCGCTGCGGGGACGGCGAGCGGCCTGAAAGGCGCGCCCCTAGGGCGCGGGAAGCACCCTGGCCGGGTCGACGGGCTTGCCCTGGCGGCGGATCTCGAAGTGGAGCTTCACCTCGTCGGCGTCGGAGGCGCCCATCTCCGCGATCTTCTGGCCGCGGCGGACTTCCTGCTGCTCCTTCACGACGATGTTGTCGTTGTGCGCGTAGGCCGAGAGCCAGGTGTCGTTGTGCTTGATGATGACGAGCTTGCCGTAGCCCCGCAGTCCCTGCCCGGCGTAGACCACGCGGCCCGAGGCGGCGGCGACGACCGGGGCGCCCTTCTTCCCCGCGATGTCGATGCCCTTGCCCGCTTCCGTGAAGGCGGCGAGGATCCTGCCCTTCGCGGGCCAGATCCAGTCGACCGCCTCGCCTTGCGTGCCCGAGGGCGGCCGCTCCGGGGCAGGCGCGGCGGAGGGCGCGGACGGCGCGGCGGCCGCCGGCGCGGCGGCGGCCTCGTCGAGCGCCGAGAGCTGCGCGAGCGCGCGCTCGGAGAACGGCAGCCGCTGGCCGCGCGGCTCGACCTTGACCGTCTCGGTGTTGGCGAGCGGGCGCGCCTCGACGATCGCGCCGGAGCTCGCGAGCGGCGTGGCGATGATCGCCGGCGGCACCGGCGGCGCGCCCGCCGGCGCGCCGAGGAGGAGCACCTGCCCGACGCTGATCAGGTTCGGGTTGGTGATGCCGTTCCAGGCGGCGAGCTCGCGGTAGTCCAGGCCGTACTGCAGGGCGATGCTCACGAGCGTCTCGCCGCGCCGGATCGTGTGCGTCGGGATCGGCTTCGCGGCGGGCACGGCGGCGGCCGGTTTCGCCGGGGCCGCGGCGGGCGCAGGCAGTGGCGCGCGCTCGATAACCGGCGCCGGCTGGCGCGTGGCGCAGCCGGCGGCGAGGACGAGGGCCGCGAGCCAGGCGGCGAGGCGAAGGGTCGGCGGGCGATCGGTCATGGTTTCCTCAGGCGATTCCCGGCAGCAGGGGCACGAAGCGGACCGCGTCGCGCTTCGCGTCGCTGAACCCGGCGGCCGTGCGCTCGATCACGTGCAGCCACTGCTCGTCGGCGGTTCCCACGGGGATCACGAGCCGTCCGCCGACGGCGAGCTGCTCCTTCAGCGCCGCGGGCACGTGGCTCGCGGTGGCCGCGCAGAGGATGCCGTCGTAGGGACCGCCCTCGGGATAGCCCTTGTGGCCGTCGGCGTGCTTGAAGCGCACGTTGTACACGCGCAGGTCGCGCAGGTGGCGGCGGGCCTTGTCCATGAGCGGGGCGATGCGCTCGAGCGTGTAGACCTCCTTCACGAGCTTCGCGAGCACCGCCGTCTGGTATCCGCAGCCGGTGCCGATCTCCAGCACCTTGCCGGGCGTGCCCTTCTCGAGGAGCAGCTGCGTCATGAGCGCGACGATGGTGGGGCTCGAGATCGTCTGCCCGTGGCCGATGGGAAGCGGCGTGTCCTCGTAGGCGCGCGAGGCGATGCCGGGCTCGACGAAGAGGTGGCGCGGGATCTCGAGCATCGCGGCCAGCACGCGCTCGTCGGCGATGCCCGACTTCCTCAGCGCGTCGACCATCCGGCCGCGGGTGCGGTCGGAAGTCATGCCGATGCCGGCGGGCGCGCTCAACGCCGCTCCGCGGGCGTGGCGCGAGCGCCACTCATGCCGCGAGCCACCGGCCGACGGCATCCACCTGGCCGGCGTGCGTGAGGTCCACCTGCAGCGGCGTGATCGAGACGGCGCCGCGCTCGAGCGCGTGGAAATCGGTGCCCGGGCCGGCTTCCCGCGCGGCGCCGGCGGGTCCCACCCAGTAGACCGTGTCGCCGCGCGGGTTCACGCCCTTCACCACCGGCTGCGCCTTGTGGCGGCGGCCCAGGCGCGTGACCTCCATGCCGGCGAGCTCCCCGAACGGCAGGTCCGGGACGTTCACGTTGAGCAGCAGCGGCTCCGCGGGGGGCTCGCGGCGGATGCGCTCGACCAGCTCGCGCGCCACGCGCGCGGCGGTCCCGTAGTGCGCGAACTCCTTGCCGACGAGGGAGACCGCGATCGACGGCACGCCCAGCAGGTAGCCCTCGGTGGCGGCGGCGACCGTGCCCGAATAGAGCGTGTCGTCGCCCATGTTGGAGCCGGCGTTGATGCCGGAGACGACGATGTCGGGCTCGATGTCGAGCAGGCCCGTGACCGCCATGTGCACGCAGTCGGTCGGCGTGCCGTTCACGTAGAAGAAGCCGTTGCCGGCACGGTGCAGGGAAAGGGGGCGGTCCAGCGTGAGGGAGTTGGAGGCGCCGCTGCGATCGCGCTCCGGCGCCACCACGGTGATCTCCCCCAGGGGCGAGAGCGTTTCGGCCAATGCCGCCAGTCCGGGCGCGAAATAGCCGTCGTCGTTCGAGAGGAGGATGCGCATCGCGGGGGCTCGCGCCCGGGGGGTTTTTCGCTGCGCGATTATACCCGAACGCCCCCGGGCGACCGGCGCGCGTGGGCTAGAATGGCGCGAGTGTCCAGCCCTCCCCGACCCTTGCATACGCCCTCCCCGCCGGACCCGCGCGAGCGCGCACTGGCGTTCCTCGCGCGCGCATGTGCCGCGCGCGTGGCGATCGAGGGATGGGAGCGCCTGCCCGGCGGGGCGATCCAGGAGAACGTCGCGATCGACGTGAGCGTCGCCTCGGGCGAGCACGCAGGCCGGCACGCCTGGGTGCTGCGCACCGACGCGCCCTCCGCCGTCGCCGTGAGCCATTCGCGCCCGGAGGAATTCGAGCTGCTCCGCGTCGCCCTCGCCGCCGGCGTGCGCGTGCCCGAGCCGCTCTTTCTCTGTGCCGACGGAGAGGGCCCGGACTTCTTCGTGATGGGCCGCGTGCCGGGAATCGCCGCGGGCCACCGCCTGTCGAAGGAGGACTCCCTCGTGCCCGACCGCCCGGCCCTCGCGAGGGAGCTGGGCGAGAACCTCGCGCGCCTGCATCGCGTCACGCCCGGCGCCGCGAGCCTCGCCTTCCTCGGCGAGCCGCCCGCGGACCCGGCCCGGGCCTCGATCGCCGCGTACCGCCGCGACCTCGACGCGCTCGGCGCCCCGCGCGGCGAGGCCTGGCCCGCGCTCGAATGGGGACTCGCGTGGTGCGCGCGCCACGCCCCGGAGCCCCTGCCCGCGTGCCTGCTCCACCGCGACTACCGCACCGGGAACTACCTCGTGCACGAAGGCCGGCTCGCGGCTGTCCTCGACTGGGAGTTCGCCGGATGGGGCGATCCGCGCGAGGACCTGGGCTGGATGCTCGCGCGCTGCTGGCGTTTCGCGAGGCCGGATCGCGAGGCGGGCGGAATCGGCACGGCGGCCGATTTCCTCTCGGGATACGCGAGGGCCGGCGGACGGGAGACGGGCTTCGCCGAGACGCGCTACTGGCAGGTGATGGCGCACCTGCGCTGGGCGGTGATCGCCCTGCAGCAGGCCGAGCGCCATCGCTCCGGCGCGCAGGCCTCCCTCGAACTCGCCCTCACCGCGCACATCGTTCCCGAACTCGAGCAGGAAGTCCTCCTCCTCACGGAGGGCCCGCCATGAAGGTCGAGCCCGCGGCCGCGGACCTCCTGGACATCGCCCGCGCGACGCTCCTCGCGGAGATCGCGCCGTCGCTGCCCGCGCAGCAGCGCTACACCGCATTGATGGTCGCCAACGCGATGGCGGTCGCCGCGCGCGACCTCGCCGCGCCCGCGCAGGATGCGGACGAGATCGCCCGCCTCGCCGCGCTCCTCGGCGACTGGACGCCGCCGGGCGGGGACGCGCTGCGCGAGGGCACGGCGCGGCTCGCGGCGCGCATCCGCGAGGGCCGTTTCGACGAGCCCGCGGCGAAGGCGCTGCTCCTCGAGCACTTGCGCACGACCACGCGGGCCCGGCTCGCGGTGAGCAACCCGCGCGCGCTCGCGCGCCAGCCCGGAAAGGCGACATGACTCCCGATCCCCTCTTCGACATCCGCGGCAGGGTCGCGCTCGTCACCGGCGCCTCGAGCGGCCTGGGCGAGAACTTCGCCCGCTCGCTCGCCGCCCGCGGCGCCGTCGTGGTCGCCGCCGCGCGCCGCACCGATCGCCTCGCGGACCTCGTGGCGGCGATCCGCGCCGAGGGCGGCCAGGCGCACGCCGTGGCGCTGGACGTGACGAAGGCCGAAAGCGTCGCCACGGCCGTGGCGAGCGCCGTCTCGCTCGCCGGTCCCCTCGACATCGTGGTGAACAATGCCGGCGTCGCGGACACGCGGCCCTCGATCGAACTCACCGAGGCCCGGTGGCGGGGCGTCCTCGACACCAACCTCGACGGGGCCTGGCGCGTCGCGCAGGCCGCGGCGAAGGCGATGATCGCCGCGGGGCGCGGCGGCAGCATCGTGAACATCGCCTCCATCCTCGGCCTGCGCGTCGCCCCGCAACTGCTCGCGTACGCCGCGGCCAAGGCCGCGCTGGTCCAGCTGACCAAGGCGCTCGCGCTCGAGTGGGCGCGCCACGGCATCCGCGTGAACGCGATCGCCCCCGGCTACGTGATCACGGAGATGAACCGCGCCTGGTTCGAGGGCGAGGCCGGCGCCGCCATGGTGAAGCGCGTGCCGCAGCGCCGCGTGGGCAGCCCGCGCGACCTCGAGGGCGCGCTCCTGCTGCTCGCCTCCGGGGCCGGCGCCTACATGACCGGCTCCATCGTCGTGGTCGACGGCGGCCACCTCGTCAACTCGCTCTAGGGGCCCGCCATGGACTTCTCCCTTCCCGCCGCGATCGAGGACTACCGTCGCCGCTACCGGGACTTCGTGCGCGCGAAGGTGCTGCCCCTGGACACCGATCCCGCCTCCTTCGACGAGCACCAGAACATCCGCGCCGACGTGCTCGAGCGCGTGCGCGCCGAGGCGCGGTCGGCGGGGCTCTGGGCCCCGCAGATGCCCCGGGAGCGCGGCGGCCAGGGCCTGCCCGTGGCGGGCATGGCGGCGTGCTACGAGGAACTCAACTACTCCCTCTTCGGGCCGGTGAGCGTGAACTGCGCCGCGCCCGACGACGGCAACATGATCCTCCTGGAGAAAGTGGGCACGCCGGCGCAGAAGGAACGCTGGCTGCAACCGATCGTCGACGGCCGCGTGCGCTCGTCCTTCGCGATGACCGAGCCCCACCCCGGCAGCGGCTCCGATCCCGCGATGATGCTCACGACGGCGACGCGACAAGGCGACAAGTGGCTCGTGCGCGGGCGCAAGTGGTTCATCACCGGCGCCGGGCAGGCGAAGCACTTCATCGTCGTCGCGAAGACCTCGGACGACCCGAGGAAAGGCCTCACCGCCTTCCTCCACGACCGCGACGACCCGGGCTGGCGGATCCTGCGGCGCATCCCGATCCTCGGGCCGGAGGAGCACGGCGGGCACTGCGAGCTCGAGTACGACGGCCTCGAGATCCCCGACGCGAACCGGCTCCTCGGCGTGGGCGACGGCCTCAAGGTCACCCAGATCCGGCTGGGCACCGCGCGGCTCACGCACTGCATGCGCTGGCTGGGCCTCGCGCGGCGCTCGCTGGACATCGCCGCGGACTACACGGGCGTGCGGATGAGCGGCGGGGCGGCGCTCTCCGCCCGCGAGAGCGTGCAGGCGAAGCTCGGGCACTGCGCGATGCAGGTCGAGATCGGCAGGCTCCTCACGATGAAGGCCGCCCTCCTCCTCGACGCGGGCGACTTCGCGAGGAAGGAGATCTCCATGGCGAAGGTGCACGTGGCAGACACCCTCCACCTCTGCGCCGACACGGCGCTGCAGCTCTGCGGGGCCCGCGGCTACTCGACGGACACGCCCCTCGAGTGGATCTACCGCTACGCCCGCCAGGCGCGCCTCGTGGACGGCGCGACGGAGGTGCACCAGCAGGTGCTCGCGCGGCGCTTCCTCGAGGAACGGGGAGATTTCTGGCGGTGGGCGTGAGGACGCTGCCGAGCGAAGCCGAGATCGCGGTCCTCGAGGCGCTCGCGGTCGAGGGCGAGGCGCTCGGCGTCCAGCAGGACGGCAGGACCGCCTGGCGCGCCCGGCTGCTCCTCGTGGACCCCGCGCGGCGCTTCCTCGTGGTGGGCAGCAGCGGCGAGGAGGCGCGCGACGCGCAACTCCTCTCGCGGCCGGGCGTGGAGTTCGTCGTCGAGTCGGGCGAGTGGCGCATCGCCTTCACGGCCGAGGCGCCGTCGCGGACCCGGCACCGGGGCGTGCCCGCGATCCGCGTGGCCTTCCCCGCTGCCATCGCGATCAACCGGCGGCGCGTGCACGAGCGCGCGGCGGTGCCGGACTCCGCACCCCTGCGCTGCGTGGCCTACTCGGGCGCCGCGGCGCTCTTCGACGCGGCCGTGTGCGACTTGAGCCAGGGCGGCGTGGGACTCACGATGGACTTCGCCGGCGGCGCGCTGGAGCCGGGCATGGTCCTCGCCGGCTGCCGCATCGAGGGTCCGGGACGCGAGGCCGTGGTCGTCGACCTCGAGGTCCGCCACACGGCGGTCACGACCTTTCCCGACGGGCGGCGATCGATCCGCGCGGGTTGCCGCTTCGTGAACCTCACGCCGAAGGCGGCGAGCCTCGTGGCCGCCTACGCGGGCAGCGGGGCCGGCGCCGCCTCGTAGTCGGCCACCGGCACGCAGGAGCAGAAGAGGTGGCGGTCGCCGTGGACGTTGTCCGCGCGGCCCACGGGCGGCCAGTACTTGCCGCCGTCGCGCAGGGAGGCCACCGGGTACGCGGCGAGGCTTCGCGCGTAGGCGTGCGGCCACGCGTCGGCGTTCACCGCGGCGGCGGTGTGCGGCGCGTGCTTCAGCGGGTTGTCCTCGCGGTCGAGGCGGCCCTCCTCCACCGCGCGGATCTCCTCGCGGATCGCGATCATCGCCTCGCAGAAACGGTCGAGCTCCGCCTTCGACTCGCTCTCCGTGGGCTCCACCATGAGCGTCCCCGGCACCGGGAAGGACATGGTCGGGGAATGGAAGCCGTAGTCGATGAGGCGCTTGGCCACGTCCTCGACGGACACGCCCGAGGTCTCCTTGAGCGGGCGAAGGTCGAGGATGCACTCGTGCGCGACGAGGCCGCCCGGGCCGGCGTAGAGCACCGGGTAGTGGGGCGAGAGCCGCCGCGCGACGTAGTTCGCGTTGAGGATCGCCACTTCCGTGGCCGCGCGCAGCCCCTCGGCGCCCATCATCGCCACGTACATCCACGAGATCGGCAGGATCGAGGCGCTGCCGTGGGCCGCGGCCGACACGGGGCCGATCGCCTGGGCAGGCGCGTGCAGCGTGCGATGACCGGGCAGGAAGGGCGCGAGGTGCGCCGCGACCGCCACGGGCCCCACGCCGGGGCCGCCGCCGCCGTGCGGGATGCAGAAGGTCTTGTGCAGGTTCAGGTGCGAGACGTCGCCCCCGAAGGCGCCGGGCGCGGCGAGGCCCACCAGCGCGTTCATGTTGGCTCCGTCCACGTACACCTGCCCGCCGTGGGCGTGGACGATCTCGCAGAGCTCGGTGATGCCCGCCTCGAACACCCCGTGGGTCGAGGGATAGGTGACCATGATCGCGGCGAGGTTCGCGGCGTGCTGCGCGGCCTTGGCCCGCAGGTCGGCGAGGTCCACGTTGCCCCGCTCGTCGCAGGCGACCACCACCACGCGCATCCCGGCCATCTGCGCCGAGGCCGGGTTGGTGCCGTGCGCGGAGCTCGGGATGAGGCAGACGTCGCGGTGGCCCTCGCCGCGGCTCTCGTGCCAGGCCTTGATCACCAGCAGGCCCGCGTACTCGCCCTGGGAGCCCGCGTTGGGCTGGAGCGAGACGGCGGCGTATCCCGTGCACTCGACGAGCATGCGCTCCAGGCCCGCCACGAGCTCGCGGTAGCCCGCGGCCTGCTCCGCCGGCGCGAAGGGGTGCAGGTGCGCGAACTCCGGCCAGGTGACCGGGACCATCTCGCTCGTCGCGTTGAGCTTCATCGTGCAGGAGCCCAGCGGGATCATGGCGCGGTCGAGCGCGATGTCCTTGTCCGCGAGGCGGCGCAGGTAGCGCAGCATCTCCGTCTCCGCGTGGTGGCGGTGGAAGACGGGGTGCGAGAGGAAGGGGCTCGTGCGCGCGAAGGCCGGCGGGATGCCCTCCTCGGTCGCGTCGAGGTCGCCCGGCGCGAAGGGCGCCGGCGCGCCGGCGAAGAGCGTCCAGAGCTGCGCCACGTCCTCGCGCGTGGTCGTCTCGTCGAACGAGAAGCCGAGCGTCTCCTCGTCCACGCGCCGCAGGTTCACGCCCGCCTCCCCGCAGCGCGCGGCGATGGCGGCCGTGCCGGGCCCCGTCTTCACGGTGAGGGTGTCGAAGAAGGCGCCGGCGCGCACGCGGAAGCCGAGCTTCGCGAGGCCCGCCCGCGCGATCGCGGCGAGGCGGTGCACGCGCCGGGCGATGCGCGCGAGGCCCGCGGGACCGTGGTACACGGCGTACATCGAGGCCATCACGGCGAGGAGCACCTGCGCCGTGCAGATGTTCGAGGTCGCCTTCTCGCGGCGGATGTGCTGCTCGCGCGTCTGCA
>CALEJW010000004.1 GCA_937898635.1 uncultured Pseudomonadota bacterium
TCGGCCTTCGCGTCGGCCTTCGCGTCCGCTTTCGCAGCGGGCGCTGCCGGCGCCTTGGACTCCGGCAACGGCGTCGCGGGCGCGGCCTTCGTCGCGGGCCTGGCCGCTTCCGCCTTGCCCTTCTCGCCGTCGCCCTCGAGATGGTGCTGGAGGTCCGCCTCGCGCGTGAAGAGGCGGGAGTCGGTCGCGGCGTCCTCGACCACGATGTCGGGCGCGATGCCCTTCGCCTGGATGGAGCGGCCGTTGGGCGTGTAGTAGCGCGCCGTCGTGAGCTTCACCGCCTGGTTGTTGGGCAGCGGCAGGATGGTCTGCACCGAGCCCTTGCCGAAGGTCTGCGTGCCGATGACCGTGGCGCGCTTGTGGTCCTGGAGCGCGCCGGCGACGATCTCGGAGGCCGAGGCGGAGGCGCCGTTCACGAGGACCACGATCGGGACGGTCTTCGCCGCCGTCGGGAGCTTGGCGAGGTAGTCCTCCCGGAACGCGCCGCGGACGTAGTTCTCCCGGTTCGCGGTGAGGCGCATCTTCGCGTCCTCCGTGCGCCCGTCGGTGTAGACGACCAGCGCGTTCTTCGGCAGGAAGGCCGAGGAGACCGCGACCGCGGCGTTGAGGAGCCCGCCGGGGTTCATGCGCAGGTCGATCACCAGCCCCTTCATGTCGCCGTTGGACTTCTTGTAGAGGTCGTTCACGGCCTGCACGAGGTTCTCGCCCGTGTGCTCCTGGAACTGCGTGACGCGCAGCAGCCCGTAGCCCGGCTCCAGGATGCGCGACTTCACGCTCTTCACCCGGATCACGTCGCGCTTGAGCTTGATGTCGACCGGCGCCGGCTGGCCCTTGCGCATCACCGTGAGGGTGACTTCCGTGTGCGGCTTGCCGCGCATCTTCTTCACGGCGTCGTTGAGGCTGATGCCCTTGAGGCTCAGGCCGTCGAGCTTGATGATGAGGTCGCCCGCCTGGATGCCCGCGCGGTGCGCCGGGGTGTCCTCGATGGGCGCCACCACCTTCACGAAGCCGTCCTCGCTGCCCACCTCGATGCCGAGTCCGCCGAACTCGCCCTGGGTGCCGACCTGCAGGTCCTTGTAGGCGTCCTGGTCGAGGAAGGCGGAGTGCGGGTCGAGGCCCGTGAGCATGCCGTTGATCGCCTCCTTGAGGAGCTTCTTGTCCTCGACGGGCTCGACGTAGTCGTTCTTGATGCGTCCGAACACCTCGGAGAAGAGGCGCAGGTCGTCGACGGGAAGCTGCACCGAGGACGACTGGCGGTCGGCCACCGCGGAGAAGTGCAGGCTCGCGGCGACGCCGAGCGCGGCCCCGAGGACCACCAAGCCGACCTGCTGGAGTTTGCTGCTCATTTTCGCCACCTCGCCGATGTCCGGGACTGGTCCGCAGCCGGACTACGCGCCGCACCCGTTTCCGGATGCTTCAGCGCGCCACCCAGCGCAGCGGATCGAACGGTTTCCCGTCGTGCCGCAACTCGAAGTATAAACCCGATTCCTCGGCCCCCCCCGAGGCGCCCACCTGGGCCACGGCGTCGCCCCCCCTGACCCCGTCGCCCACCTGGCGGAGCAGGCCGTCGTTGTAACCGTAGAGGCTCATGTAGCCCCCGCCGTGGTCGAGGATCAGGAGGTTGCCGAAGCCCCGCAGCCAGTCGGCGTACACCACTCGCCCGTCGGCCACCGCCCGCACCAGCTCGCCCACCGCCGCGCGGATGAAGAGCCCGCGCCACGTGGTGCCGCCCTCCTCCCGTGGACTGCCGTAGCGATTCATGAGTTCCCCCGGCACCGGGAGCTTGAGCCGCCCCTTCAGGGTGGGAAAGGCCTTCGCCGACAAGGAGGCGTCGGCGACCTGGTCGACGGGCGTCCCCTTGGACTTCTCCGCAGGGCGTTTCGCCACAGCCTCTCGTTCCTTGGTCGCGCGCGCCTCGCGTGCCTTGCGCGCTTCGCGCGCGGCCAGCTCCCGGGCGATCTCCCGGACCAGGCGCGTGAGCCGCTCCTCGTCCCGCTTGAGCCGGCCGATCTCGCGCTTGCCCTTGGCGACCTGTCCCGCCAGGCGCTTGAGCACCGCCGCGCGCGCCGCGCGCTCCTTCTCGAGGCGCTGCGACTCGCGGGCCTGCGCCGCCTGGTTCTCGGCGATGGCGGCGCGCTTCTCGCGGGCCTCGGCTTCCAGCGCGGCGACTTCCCCGGCGCCGCGCTTGAGCGCCGCGAGGGCCTCGGCCCGGGCCCGCTGGACGTAGCCGAAGTAGGCGAGGTGGCGGGTGAGCGCGGCGAGGTCGCGGCCCTCGAGGATGAGGCGAAGGCGGTCCTGCCCGCCCTGCTCGTACTGGAGCCTCAGGAGCCGCTCGGCGAGCGCCTGCTGGCCGGCGATCTCGCGCCGGGCGCGCTCCCCGCGCTCGGCGAGCCCCGCGAGCTCGTCCGAAAGGGCCCGGTTCGCGTTGCCGAGGTCGAAGAGCGCCCGGTTGGCCTCGCTCACGGCCTTCTCCGACTGCTTCAGGGCATCCGCCGCCTCGCCCCGGGATTCCTCCGCACGGGCGAGCTCCTTTTCCAGCCGCTCGATGCGCCCGCGCAATTCCCGCAGATCCTCCTCGGATGCCGCAGCCGGCGCGCCGCGCTGGGGCGCCGCGGCGGCGGCGACCGGCGCAAGGCAGGCGACGAGCGCCAGGCAGGCGGCCGCGAGGCGCCGCGCCCGCACCCTACCGGGCCTTGCCCTGGTTCGCGACGGCCGCGGCCGCCTTCGCCACCGCCTCCGGGTCGCCGAGGTAATAGTGGCGCAGCGGCTTCAGCGCGTCGTCGAGCTCGTACACGAGCGGAACCGCCGTGGGGATGTTGAGCCCGACGATCTCGGCGTCGGAGACGCCGTCGAGGAACTTCACCAGCGCCCGCAGGCTGTTGCCGTGCGCGGCCACCAGCACGCGCTCTCCCGCGGCGATCCGCGGCGCGATGCGCTCCTGCCAGCAGGGCACCACCCGCGCCACCGTGTCCTTGAGGCACTCCGTGGCCGGCACGCGCGCGCCGAGGCCGGCGTAGCGCCGGTCGCGCGAGGAGTCGCGCTCGTCGCCCGCCTCGAGCGGCGGCGGCGGCGTGTCGTAGCTCCGGCGCCAGGCGAGCACCTGCGCCTCGCCGAAGCGCTTCGCGGTCTCGGCCTTGTCGAGCCCCTGGAGGGCCCCGTAGTGGCGCTCGTTCAGCCGCCAGTCCTTCTCCACGGGAAGCCAGAGCCGGTCCATCTCCTCCAGCGCGAGGTTGAGGGTGCGGATGGCGCGCTTGAGGACGGAGGTGAAGGCGACGTCGAAATCGTAGCCCTCGGCGGCGAGGAGGCGGCCGCCCTCGCGCGCCTCCTCCACGCCGCGCTCGGAGAGATCGACGTCCGTCCAGCCGGTGAAGCGGTTCTCGCGGTTCCAGGCGCTTTCGCCGTGGCGGAGCAGGACGAGCTTTTTCATGGTTTTCGTGGCAGGATCGCGGCCGACCCATGTTACCAAACGCTCGTCGCGAGTTCCTCGCGGGCTGCCGCGACATCGCGCCGGTCCTGGTGGGCACCGTGCCGTTCGGCTTCGTCGCGGGCGTGGCCGCGGTCGGCGCGGGGATGACGCCGCTGCAGGGCATCGCGCTCTCCTTCCTCGCCTTCTCCGGCATCGCGCAGCTCGTCGTGGCGCAGCTCGTGGCGGCGCAGTCGCCCGCGCTCGTGACCCTCGCCGCGGCGCTGGTCGTGAGCCTTCGCTTCCTCATGTACAGCGCGGCCCTGTCGCCGCACCTCGCGCACCTGCCGCAGCGCTGGCGGGTGCCCCTCGCCTACCTCATGACGGACCAGGGGTTCGCGATGGGCGCGCAGCACTACGGCCGGCCGGGGGATCGCGGGGACCGCCACTACCGCCTTCTCGGCACGGGAATCACGCTCTACCTCACCTGGCAGGCGGCGGTGATCGCCGGCGCGCTCGCCGGCGCGCAGGTGCCCGAGTCCTGGTCGCTCGACTTCGTGGTTACGCTCTCGTTCCTGGCGATCCTCGTCCCCGCCCTTCGCACGCGCGCCGATCTCGCCGCGGCGGCGGTGGCCGCGGCCATCGCGCTCGTCGGCGCGGGCCTGCCCTACAAGCTCGCCCTCGTCGTCGCCTCGATCGCGGGGATCGGCGCGGGCGTCCTGGTCGAGTGGGGGCACCGCCGGTGAACGAGTGGATCGTGATCGTCGGCGCGGGCGCGGTGACCTTCCTCGCGAGGGCCTCCTTCATCGTGTTCGCCGATCCGCAGAAATTCCCGCACGGCTTCCGCGTGGCCCTCGCCTTCGTGCCCGCGGCGGTGCTCGCCGGCATCGTCGCGCCGGGGCTCGCGATGCCTTTCGGCACCCTCGACCTGTCGCTCGCCAACCCGCGCCTGCTGGCCGGGCTGGCCGCGATGGCGCTGGCCGTGCGCCTGCGCAATCCCCTCGCGTGCATCGTCGCCGGCATGGCCGTGCTCTGGGGCCTCCAGGCCCTGGCCGGATAGCGCCGGTTCGCCGGGGCAGCCCGCGGCTGCTAAAATGCGCGTTTCCCCGCGAGACCATATCTCCCGACGCCATGGGCGAATTCCTGCTGAACAACCTCGCGCTCGTCGCGCTGTTCCTCGCGAGCGGCGCGCTGCTCGTCTGGCCCGACCTCGGCCGCTTCGCCGGCGGCGCTCATTCCGTGGGCACGCTCGAGGCGACGCGGCTCATGAACCAGCCCGGCGCCCTGGTGCTCGACGTGCGCGACGGGGCCGAGTTCGCGGCGGGCCACCTGCCCCGGGCGCGCCACGTTCCCCTCGGCGAGCTCCCGGCCCGCGTGGGCGAGTTCGCGAAGTTCAAGGACAAGCCGGTCGTCGTCACCTGCCGCAGCGGCGCGCGCTCCGGCGCCGCCTGCCGCGCCCTGCGCAAGGCGGGCTTCACCAACGTGCACAACCTCAAGGGCGGCGTCGGGGCCTGGCAGCAGGCGAGCCTGCCCGTGGAACGATAGCGCGATGGCGAAGGTCCTCATGTATTCCACCGGCGTGTGCCCCTTCTGCGTGATGGCCGAGAGGCTGCTGCGCGCCCGGGGCGTGGCCGAGCTCGAGAAGGTCCGCGTCGACCTCGACCCGGCCCGCCGCGAGGAGATGATGCAGCGCACCGGGCGGCGGACGGTGCCGCAGATCTTCATCGGCGATCGCCACGTCGGCGGCTTCGACGACCTCGCGGAGCTCGACGCCGAAGGCGGACTCGAATCCCTGCTCGCCGCCTGACGGCCGCGGGCCCACCCACACCCAACCGAAGGAAGCGCCATGAGCGACGCCCAGAACCAGCCCGTCTTTTCGATCGAGAAGCTCTACGTGAAGGACATCTCGCTCGAGATTCCCAACGCCCCGCAGGTGTTCCTCGAGCGCGAGGCGCCCCAGGTCGACGTGCAGCTGCACCACGAGTCCAAGCCCATCGAGGACGGCGTCTTCCAGACGCTCCTCACGGTGACCGTCACCGCCAAGGTGAAGGAGAAGACGCTCTTCCTCGCCGAGGTCGGGCAGGCGGGCATCTTCGTGATCCGCAACATCCCGGAAGGCGACCTGGAGCCGGTGCTCGGCATCGCCTGCCCCAACATCCTCTTCCCCTACATCCGCGAGGTCATCTCCGACGTGGTCTCCCGGGCCGGATTCCCGCCGGTGGTGCTCTCGCCGGTCAACTTCGAGGCGCTCTTCCAGGCGCAGAAGCAGGCCCAGGCGGGCGAGGCGGCGAGCCCGGTCATCCAGGCCGCGCACTGAGGCGACGCCGATGCGTCCCGCGCTGGCGTTGCTCGCGGTGCTCGCGGCGCTGCCCGCCGCGGGCGCGGAGTTCCGCTCGATCGGCGAGCGCGCCGCGATCCTCTACGACGCGCCCTCGCTCAAGGCGGACCGCATCTTCGTCGCGAGCCGGGGCTACCCCTTCGAGGTCCTGGTGAGCCTCGACCTCTGGACCAAGGTGCGCGACGCGGGCGGCGAAGTGGGCTGGGTGGAGAACCGCGCGCTGGGCGAGCGCCGCCAGGCGCTGGTGAACGTGCCCGTCGCCGACGTCCGCGCGAGCCCCGACGCGCGCTCGCCCCTCGTGTTCGAGGCCTACCGCCAGGTGCTCCTCGAGGTGCTCGAGTCCCCGGCCGACGGCTGGGTCAAGGTGCGCCACCGCGACGGCCAGCAGGGCTACGCGCGCATCGCCCACCTCTGGGGCGTCTAGCGCGGATGCGGATCGCGATCCTCGGCGCCGGGGCGTGGGGATCGGCCCTCGCCGTCTCGCTCTGCGGCGCCCACGACGTCCGCCTGTGGACGCGGCGCGCGGAGGCCGCCGGCGAGCTCGCCCGCCTTCGCGAGAGCCCCTACCTTCCCGGGGTGCGCTTTCCCGATGCGCTGCGCATCGAGCCGGAACTCGCCTCGGCCCTGGCCGGGAGCGACCTCGCGCTCGTCGCGACCGCCACGGCGGGCCTGCGCGGGACGGCCGCGGCGGTCGCTCGCGTGCGCCCGGAGATCGACCTCCTGTGGGCCTGCAAGGGATTCGAGACGGCCACGCGCAAGCTCCCGCACGAGGTCGTGGCCGAGGCCCTGCCCGCGGCGCGCCACGCGGGCGCCCTTTCGGGCCCGAGCTTCGCGCTCGAGGTGGCGCACGGGCAGCCCACGGCGCTCGTGCTCGCCTGCCCCGACGCCGGCTTCGCCACGCGCACCGCCGCGGCCCTGAACGACGCGCGCCTTCGCATCTACTCGAGCACCGACCTCGTCGGCGTCGAGCTGGGCGGCGCCGTGAAGAACGTGATCGCGATCGCCGCCGGCATCGCCGACGGCCTCTCGCTCGGGCGCAACGCCCGCGCGGCGCTGATCACCCGTGGCCTCGCCGAGATCGTGCGGCTCGGGGTCGCGGTCGGCGGGCAGGCGGAGACCTTCATGGGCCTCGCCGGGCTGGGCGACCTCGTGCTCACCTGCACCGGGGAGCTCTCGCGCAACCGCGACGTGGGGCTTCGCCTCGCGCGGGGACAGGCGCTCGGGACGCTCCTCGGGGAGCTCGGCCACGTCGCCGAGGGCGTGCAGTCGGCGAGCTGCGTGCGCGACCTCGCCCGCGAGAAGGGTGTCGAGATGCCCATCACGGAAGCGGTGTGCGAGGTCCTCTTCGAGTCGGTGCCGCCCGCCGACGCCGTTCGCCGGCTTCTCGCCCGCGACCCGAAGCCCGAGTAGGCGCGCCCGGCGCGAAGGCGCTACTCCGGCCCCCGCCTCACCACGGGGATCGTCACGCGCGTGGCTTCCCGCACGATCACTTCCACGCGCGTCTCGGCGCGATCGCCGATCTCCCAGGGCAGCGGCAGCGTCTCGTTCAGCACCGTGATGACGCGCGGGCCGACCGCCACGAAGGGAAACTCGAAGCGGCCCTGGGCATCGGTCCTCGTCGCGTAGCGGCCGTCGAGGTACACGGTCGCGCCCGCGGCGCCGCCCTCGCCGGCTTCCTTTCGCCCGTTGCGGTTCGCGTCGAGGAAGACCACGCCCTCGATGCTGCCGCCGCCGCCCACCGGCGTGCCGCCGAGGGGCAGGGAGCGGCTTCCCGCGCGTTCCTCGTAGCGCAGCAGCAGGAAGAACGAGCGCGTGTCGTCCGCGAAGGTGAGCCGCTCGGGCAGCGGCGCCAGCGGATCGAGCGGCGCGAGCTGGCTGCGGCGGCCGCGCGAATGGAAGAAGTTGCCCTCCAGCGCCCAGTTCCGGCTCAGGCGCCACACGAGGCTCACGTTGGCGCCCGTGGTGCTGTTGCCGTCGTCACGGTGCTCGGTGTTCGCGTTGCCGGTGAGCGTCGCGTAGGCCGTGAGCGGCGCGGTGATCGACAGGGCCGCGCCCCACAGTCCGCGCGATCCCCCGGAAAAGGACTCGCGGCCGCCGAGCACGCTCGTGGTGAGGGTCCAGTCGAGGGGCATCTGCCATTCGTGGTCGAAGGTGAGGCGGCGCGTGCGCTCGTCGTTGCCGCTGCTCGTGAGGTCCGCGCGCAGCCCGCTCGAGCCCCAGTCGTGCTGCCAGCGCACGTCGGCGAAGGCGCTGCCGGCGTTGCCGTTGAAGCGCCGCACGGTCCCGCCCGCGCCCCAGCTCAGCCGCCGGCTGTAGCGCCACTGGCCGCTCGCGTTGGCGAGGACGCCGACGTCGTCGGACCCGCTGATCGCGTGCAGCAGGTCGACGCTGCCCTGCGCGGTCCACTGGCGCGTGTGCCAGGAGCCTCGCAGGTAGGCGCCCTCGATGTCGCTCGCCATGGACTGCCCGGCCCAGCTCAGGTTCGGGTCCAGCCGGAAGACGCCCGCGCCGTACGCCGAGGTGCCCCGCTTCCATTCGCCGTCGATCCAGGCGCCGTGACGCGTCCGCGCTTCGGTGCCCGTGCGCGTGGCGATCACGTTGCCCTGGAGGCTGTTGGCCCCCCATTCCCGTCGCGCGGCGACGTGCGTCGACTCGCTCGAGACGAAATCCGAGGGCTTCGAGGGCGACTCGAACTGCGAGACCCCTTCGGCATGGGCATGGCGCAGCGCGAGGTCCCAGCCCCCGGCCCGGCCCTGGGCCGCGACCGTCGAGATGTCTCCCGCCAGGGGGAGGAAGCCCGAGATGGGGTAGCCCTGCAGCCGCCCGTACTCGCCGCTGGAGGCCATGAACTGCGCCTGGCTCCCCGCGTTGACCCACTCGGTGCTGGCGCCGCGGACGAGAATCGAAGGGACATAGACCCGGGACGGCAATCGCATGATGCCCGGCGCGAGGGGCGTGCCGATGCCGATCTCGTTGTTCACGAGCCAGCCGCCGTCCATCGGCAGGCCGCGCTGCCGGAGCGTCACCGCGTTGCGGCCCTGCTCCGGCGCGAAGCTCGCGTCCAGGGAGACGACGCCATGGTTGGGCGTGTCGATGGCCCCGGCGGCGGTGAAGCCCGCCTCGACCTTGCGCTCGTCGAAGGGCTGCGTGCCGAGCCGCGTTTCCAGGCGCAGGAAACGGGGCCAGCCCGCGCGCTGGTATTCGCGCTCCTCGACGACCTCCTCGGCGGGCGCGAGACCCTCGATCACGCGGTCCTCGTACGCGGGCGCCGAGGGGGGCGTGCCGTTCGCGTTGCGTCCCTGGGCGAGCCTCACCTGCGCCTCGCCCGGCGACACCATTCCCAGCAGGACAGGCAGCAGGAGGGCCGCGCGGCTCAGGGCGCGAAGCGCAGATCCACGGACTCGCGGTTCTTGCCCCATTCCAGGGTGCCCTTCACGGTGAGCGGGTACTTGATCTCCGGCGGCTTTGCGCCCTCCTGGATCTGGCGCAACGCGATCGACCGCGCCATGCCGGGCAGGATGGGCGAGTCTTCCGGGGCCACTTCGAACTCCCGGCCGGAAGCGTCCTTGCCGGTGAGGAATCCCTCCAGCCGGCCATGGGCGTTGCCGGTGTTGCGCACCTCGAGCACGGGCACGCGCCCTTCGGGGCCGGCCTCGACGCGGGTCCCGGCGACCTCGAGCTTCGGCGCGACGTCGCCCACGGCGACGTAGACGATCACGCCCAGGCGCCCGCCCACGGGAAAGCTGAAGCCGCCCTGCTCCACGGTTGCGGTCTGGGCGCTATCGACCATGATCGCGAAGCGGCATTCGCGGGGAGGCGTTCCCGGCGGCGGCGTGATCTCGAAGCGGAAGCGGTACTTCGCGTTGGGGGCGAGGCTCAGCTCGCGCCGCTCCAGGGCGACCCAGGTACGGCAGCTTCCCGGGACGAGCGCGTCGCTGAACTGCAGCGCGTAGTCCTTCCGGAACTCCCAGTCGTTGGTGTAGATCCGGTAGCGGCCCGTGAGCCGCCCGACGTGCTGGATGTCGAGCACGTGGCGGCGCGTCTCGCCCGCCTTGCCCGTCACCTCGAAGCGCGCGGGGGAGACGTAGGCCGCGAGCCCCTGCGCGAGCACGCTTCCCGCACCGCCCGCGAGCATGGCGAAGGCGATCGCCAGGCGGACGATCCGGGATGCGGTGGCGGTCATGTCGCTACGGGGTATCCAGTTCGAAATGGAACGCGAATCGGTTGCCGCTTTCCCGGGCGAAGCGCGTGTCCGACGTGAGCCGCACGCGCATCGTGTCCTCCAGCCAGGGACCCGGGACGATGCCGGAGAATACCAGCGCGCGTTCCCCCGAGACCAGCCGGCCGCCGAGGAGCCGCCCCTGGGTCTCCCATTCCGCCGTGACGGGCGCGCCCGCGTCGGCCGGCAGGACCATGTAGATGCGAGCCTGGCGTCCCGCCCAGGCCTTCGTGTCGATGCGCGCGTTCACGCGCACCTGCATGTGCAGGCGAGTGGCGCCGCTGCGCAGGGCCCCGGGCTCCCAGGCCCATTCCGCGACCGGGGGGAACACCTGGCTCAGGGAATCGTCGAGGCGATGGGTCTCGGCCTGCGCCGCCGTCGCGCCCAGCAGGAACAGGGCCGCCAGGCTGGAAAAGATGCCGCGGCGAGGCGACGGCGAAGGCGCGCCGGCGGGCCGCGGCTTCACGGCGAGGTGAGCGTGTAGGTGACACGCCCGTCGTAGGTGCCCGCCGCACGCGGCGCGCTGTTGGCGAAGGAGAAGGTGTGGCAGTTGTCGCGCAGCGTGCCCTGCGTGACGGTGACGAGGGTCTGCGTGCCGCCGCCGGCCGGGAAGCTGCCCGCCGGGATCGCGCCCGGGTTCGCGTCGCCCGCCGGGCCCGAGACCGTCCAGCTGATCTCGCTGAAGGGAATCGTGTCGCCTCCCGCGGAGGTGAGGTTGGCGGGCGAGGTGACCTGGAGCGTCGCCGTCGCGGGCTCGGAATTGAGGCGCCGCTGGTAGAGGGCGCCGAAGTAGATCTGCGCGGGCGGGTTGCACATCGCGAAGTTGTCGTAGGTGCTGTTCGCCTGCGTGCTGTTGCTGGTCATCTGCAGGGGCGCGCCGCTGCCGATCTGCGCGACGGGGACGTTCACGCTCACGAGGTTGACCGTGGCGTTGTCCGCGAGGTTGGAGCCGTTGCCGACCGTGAGGAAGAGGCGGCGGGGGTTGTTGTTGCCCACCGCGAGGATCCACGCCGGGGCGGCCTGGGGCAGGCACAGGGCGAGGAGGACGAGGCTCCGGAGCAACCGGCTCCGGCGCGAACTCCCTGGCGAATCGTGTGCCGCTGGTTTCATGTCGAGACTCTAGTGCAAGGCGACCCTGACCTCCAAGTGCGAGGCGCCCCCGGAAAGACGCGGCGGGCCGGGCGAATCGCCCGGCCCGCCGCGGGACCTACCCGGGGGCCCGGGCTCTTCAGGGCATCGAAGCCGTGTAGGTCACGCGGCCGTTGTTGGGCACCGTGCCGCCGTACGTGCCGGCCGGCACGATCGCGGCGTTGGAGTAGCTGAACGTCCAGGTCGAGGAGCGGTCGGTGACCTTGGCGCCGATGTTCGGGGCGATCGCCACCGGGGCGCTCGTCCCGCCGTCCACGAAGACCGGGTGGGCGAAGCTCGTCGCGCCCGCGGCCGCCGCGGTGATCGTGGTGAAGGAGATCGTGTCGCCGGCGCCGTTGCTCATCGCGCCCGCGGTCGTCGCCGTGAGGCCGATCGCGCCGTTGTTGCCGGCGACGCGCGCGGTGATGCTCGCGGGCGAGGTCTGCGCGACCGGGCCGGCGCCGAGGCTCGCCAGCGGGACGTTGAACTCGACCATGTCGATCGAGGCCGCGTCGTCGACCAGGAAGGTGCCGGTGCCGACCTGCAGGAAGAGGAACTTCGGGATGATGATGCGGAAGTCGAGGTTGCCGGTCGCGGTGAGCGCGCCCGCGCCCGTCGAGATGTCCGAGGTGGCCGAGGCGAACAGCGGGGCAGCCAGCGCGACGGCGAGGACCAGTTTGGTGAGTTTGGGGGCTTTCATGAGGTTCTCCTTTGTGTGTCCCGCGGCTACGAGGTCTGCGTCAAATGATCGGTTGGGTGTCGCTGTCCAGGCCATCCGGTCGCTTGCCGCGTCCTACGTCCGAAATGTCCCTTTCCATGGCCCCCATTTGACCCCTTTCGCGCCGGGTTTTCTGTGACTCCATTCACAGTGGCCCCATGATTTTGCAGCGTTTTTCGGCAAAAACGATTACACCCGTAGCAAACCCCCCGGATTCGCTCCGAAGGCGTCCTTCCGGACAAACTTCAGGTTCCGCCCCGATAGGCGCCCTGGCGCCAGGCCTCGAACACGGCGACCGCCACGGCGTTCGACAGGTTGAGGCTGCGGTTGCCCGGGATCATCGGCAGGCGCAGGCGATGTTCCGGGGCGAACCGGGCGAGGATCGCCGCCGGCAGTCCGGAAGTCTCGCCGCCGAAGACCAGCGCGTCGTCCTCCCGGTAGGCCATCGCGTCGAATCGGACCACGGCCCGGGTCGTGAAGGCGAGGAGCCGGCGTCCGGCCAGGGCATCCTGGCATTCCTCCCAGGAGTCGTGGACCCGGACGCTCGCCATCTCGTGGTAGTCGAGCCCGGCCCGGCGCAGGTAACGGTCGTCCAGGGAGAATCCCAGGGGACGGACGAGCCGGAGCGCGACGCCGGTATTGGCGCAGAGGCGGATCACGTTTCCCGCGTTCGGCGGAATCTCGGGATGCACCAGCACGACGTCCATGGGACTACCCGGCCTTCGGCGGCGGCACGCGCGCGAGCACCCACCCCGTGACCCGGGCCGCGCCCGCCGACTTGAGGACGATCGCGAGCTCGTGGAGGGTGGCGCCGGTGGTCACCACGTCGTCGACGACCGCCACGTGCAGGCCGTCCAGCCGGCGGCGCACCGCGAAGGCCCCGCGCAGGTTGCGGCGCCGCAAGCGCCGGTCGTGACCCGTCTGCGGCGGCGTGTGGACCGGCTTGTGGAGGGAGCGGGCGTCGAGGGGAAGGCTCGCCGCGCAAGCCACGCGCCGGGCGAGCCACAGGGCCTGGTTGAAGCCGCGCTCCCGGAGCCGCTTGTCCGACATGGGGGTGGCCAGCACCAGGTTCGGGCGGGGCGCGGCCTCCACCCTTCGCGCAAGGGCGGCACCCAGGCAGGCACCCACGGCGAAGTCGGCGGAGTACTTGAACCGGTGGAGCAGGCGGTCCAGCGGGAAGTGGTAGGCGTAGGCGCTCAGCACGTCGTCGAAGGCGGGCGGATCCCGCAGGCATTCCCCGCACCAGCCTGCCGCCGGCATGGGCGCCGCGCAACCCGGACAGGTCACACCGGGTCCCGCAAGCAAGCACTCACAATTGTCGCACAGGCCAGGCCGGGGAACGGGCGCCAGGCATAGGTGGCAGTCGTCAGGCCAGATTCGGCCAGGAACGATGGAGTTGCCCAATTTCCGGGCAACCGTCGCGAATTTTCCGGCCAGGCGTCGAACAGGGCTGATATTCTTTCGATTCATCATGAACTTGCGAATCCAGGGGGACTTCCCTTGAACCAGATCCTGCAGCGGGCTTCTCCACTCCCCCCCCGGACCCGCGACCTTCGCGAGGAGGCAAGGGCTCTCCTCGACCAACCCTTCAACGATCTTCTCTTCCGGGCGCAGACCGTCCACCGGGAGAATTTCGACCCCAACCGGGTCCAGCGGTCCACGCTCCTGTCCATCAAGACCGGCGGCTGCCCCGAGGACTGCGGCTACTGCCCCCAGTCGGCGCGCCATCCCGCGGGCCAGGAAGGCGAGGCGATGCTCGCGCTCGACGAGGTGCTGGGCGCCGCGAAAGCCGCGAAGGAAAAGGGGGCGACCCGTTTCTGCATGGGGGCGGCCTGGCGCGGGCCCAAGGCCCGCGATCTCGAGCCCGTTCTCGACATGGTCCGCGAGGTGAAGGGCCTGGGCCTGGAGACCTGCTGCACGCTCGGCATGCTGAAGGAAGGCCAGGCCGAGCAGCTTCGCGAAGCCGGGCTCGACTACTACAACCACAACCTCGACACGGCGCCGGAGTTCTACGGCGAGGTGATCACGACGCGCGCCTACCGCGACAGGCTGGAGACGCTCGAGCGCGTGCGCGGAGCCGGCCTGCGCGTGTGCTGCGGCGGGATCGTGGGCATGGGCGAGTCGCGCGAGACGCGAGCCGGCCTCCTCGCGCAGCTCGCGAGCCTCGACCCGCCGCCGGAATCGGTGCCGATCAACCAGCTCGTCCCGGTGGAAGGCACGCCGCTCGCGGGCACGGAGGCGCTGCCGTGGACCGAGTTCGTGCGCACGATCGCCGCCGCCCGCATCCTGATGCCGTCGAGCGTCGTGCGGCTCTCGGCGGGACGCACGCAGATGCACGAGGCCGTCCAGGCGCTGTGCTTCCTCGCGGGCGCGAACTCCATCTTCTACGGCGAGAAGCTCCTCACCACCGGCAATCCCGAGGCCGCGAGCGACGACGCGCTCTTCGCCGCGCTCGGCATCGCGGCCGGCTGAGGCGCGCATGGGTCACGCCGGGCTGGCCGCCCTCGCCGGCGGGCTGGAAGGGCTCGCGCGCGACGGGCTTCTTCGCACCCGTCGCGTGCTCGACTCCGCCCAGGGCCCGGTGGTCCGCGAAGGCGGACGCGAGCTCGCGAACTTCGCCTCGAACGACTACCTCGGGCTCGCGAACCACCCGCGCATCCGCGAGGCGGCCCGCGCCGCGATCGACCGGTACGGCTTCGGCGCCGGCGCTTCCCCCATCGTCAGCGGCCACACGCGCCTGCACGAGGAAGCGGAACTCGCCTTCGCCCGCTTCACGGGCCTGCCCCGCGCGCTGCTCTTCCCGAGCGGCTACGCGGCCAACCTGGGCATCCTCACCGCGCTCGCGGACCGCTCCGCGGCGATCTTCGCCGACCGCCTCGACCACGCCTGCCTGAACGACGGCGCGCTCCTGTCGCGCGCTTCCTTCCGCCGCTATCCGCACGGTGACCTGGACCGGCTCGACTCGCTCCTCGCGACCTCGACCGCCGCACTTCGCGTGATCGCCACGGACGCGGTGTTCAGCATGGACGGCGACATCGCGCCCGTGCCGGAGCTGCTCGCGCTCGCCGAGCGCCACGACGCCTGGCTCGTGCTCGACGACGCGCACGGCATCGGCGTCCTCGGCGAGGGACGCGGGACCCTCGCGCACTTCGGCGTCGCCTCCCCGCGCATCGTTTACATGGCCACGCTCGGCAAGGCGCTCGGCGGCTACGGCGCCTTCGTCGCGGGCGAGCCGGAGGTGATCGCGTGGCTGATGCAGCGCGCCCGCCCTTATGTATTCTCGACCGCCCTTCCGCCCGCGGCCGCGGCCGCGGCGACCGAGGCGCTGCGCCTTCTCGAGGAGGAGCCGTCGCTCGTTGCCAGCCTGCAAGCTCGCATCGCCGGCTTCCGCGCGGACTGTGCCCGACGCGGCATCGCGACGGCATCCTCCACCGCGATCCAGCCGATTCCCGTGGGAGATGCGGCGCAAGCGGTGGCGATCTCGGCGCGCCTGCGCGAGCTCGGCCAGCTCGTCCCCGCGATCCGCCCGCCGACCGTCCCCGAGGGCACCTCGCGCCTTCGCGTGTCCCTCT
Organism: uncultured Pseudomonadota bacterium; assembly: GCA_937898635.1. GTDB lineage: Bacteria > Pseudomonadota > Gammaproteobacteria > Burkholderiales > Usitatibacteraceae > FEB-7. Next base: position 15,379 of record CALEJW010000004.1, read on the forward strand.
GCGCCGCCCACTCCCCGGGGCAGGTCGCCGCGCTGGCCGCGGCCCTCGCCGAAGCCCTCGGCCATGGCGATCCACGTTGAGCGCGCCGGCGCGGGGCCCGACCTGGTCCTCCTGCACGGGTGGTGCCTGCACGGCGGCGTGTGGGACGCGCTCGCGCAACGCCTCGCCGCGAGCTTCCGGCTCCACGTCGTCGACCTTCCCGGGCACGGCCGCTCGCGCGACGTCGCCTTCGGCGCGCTCGACGACGTCGTCGATGAAGTGGCCGCCTGCTGTCCCGAGGGCGCCGGCGTCTGCGGATGGTCGCTCGGCGGGCTCGTCGCGCTGCGCCTGGCCACCCGGCATCCCGCGCGCGTGGGTGCGCTCGCCCTCGTGAGCGCCACGCCGCGCTTCGCGCGAGCGCCCGGCTGGCCCCACGGCATGGCGCCCGCGACATTGGCCGCCTTCGCCGACGGCCTCGGCGCCGCGCCCGGGAAGACGATCCGCCGCTTCCTCGACCTGTGCGCCCACGGCGGTCCCGACGCGCGCCGCGGCAGCCGCGAGCTCGCGGCGATCCTCGCGCAACGGGAGACCCCGTCCGCGGCCGATCTCGCCTCGGGGCTCGCGCTGCTCGCGCACGCGGACCTGCGGAGCGAGGTCCCGGCCATCGGCGTGCCCGCGATCGTCGTGCACGGCGAGCGCGACGCGCTCGTCCCCGTGGCCGCGGCCCGGTGGCTCGCGGCGAGCCTGCCCGCGGCGCGGCTCACCGAGATCGCCGGCGCCGCGCATGTTCCCTTCGCCACCCATCCCGACGCGGTGGCGCTCGCCCTCGCGGATCTCCATGGATAGGGCGGACCTGCCGGTCAAGCGCGACGTCCGCCGGTCCTTCGAGCGGGCCGCGCGCACCTACGACGAGGCCGCCGTGCTGCAACGCGAGGTGTGCGCGCGACTCCTCGAGCACCTGGACCCGGTCCGCCTGGACCCGCGCCGCGCCGTCGACCTCGGCTGCGGCACGGGGCACGCCTTCGAGGCGCTCGCCGCGCGCTATCCCGGTGCCGACCTGGTCGGGATCGACATCGCCGCGTCCATGCTGGAAAGGGCGCGCGGCCGCCGCCCCTGGTGGCGGCGCCTCCTCGGCGCCCGCTCCCCCGGGCTCGTCTGCGCCGACGCCGAGCGCCTGCCGCTCGCGGGCGCGAGCCTCGACCTCGTCTTCTCCAACCTCGCGCTGCAGTGGTGCGACCCGGAGCGCGTGTTCGCCGAGGCCGCGCGCACGCTCAAGCCGGAGGGCCTCCTGCTCTTCTCCACCTTCGGGCCGGACACGCTGAAGGAATTGCGCGAGGCCTTCGCGGAGGCCGACGGCGCGCCGCACGTGAACCGTTTCACCGACATGCACGACCTCGGCGACCAGCTGGTCCACGCGGGATTCGCCGATCCGGTCATGGAGATGGAGCGCATCACGCTCGAGTACGAGAGCGTCCTCGCGATCGCCCGCGACCTGAAGGCGATCGGCGCGGTGAACGCGCTTCCCGCGCGCCCGCGCGGACTGCCCGGGCGCGCGCGCTGGCAGCGAATGACGCTCGCCTACGAGCGCCATCGCCGCGACGGCCGCCTGCCGGCCACCTGGGAAGTGGTCTACGGCCACGCCTGGAAGGTGCCGCCGAAGCGTCTCCCGGACGGCCGGCAGGTCGTCGGCTTCGCGCCGCGGGGCCCGCGATGAGCCGCGGCGTCTTCGTCACCGGCACCGACACCGGCGTCGGCAAGACCGTGGTCGCGTGCGCGCTGGTGCGGGCGCTGCGGGCGCGCGGCCTTCGCGTCGCGCCGATGAAGCCCGTCGCGGCCGGTGCCGTGCCCCACGGCGACGGCTGGGCGAACGAGGACACGATCGCCCTCGCGCGGGCCGCCGGCCCGGGCGCGCCGCCGCCCGGGGAGATCACGCCCGTGCTGCTGCGCGAGGCGATCGCGCCGCACGTCGCCGCCGCCCGCGAAGGCCGGGCCATCGCGCTCGCCCCGCTCGTCGAGGCGCACCGGGCGCTCGCGCGCGCGTGCGACTTCACCGTGGTCGAGGGCGTGGGCGGCTTCCGCGTCCCGCTCGCGCGCGGCCTCGACGCGGCGGATCTCGCCGCGGCGCTCGGGCTTCCGGTCGTCCTCGTGGTGGGGCTTCGCCTGGGCTGCCTGAACCACGCGCTCCTCACGGCGGAGTCGATCGCGCGCGCGGGCCTTCCGCTCGCGGGATGGGTCGCCAACGCGATCGACCCGGCGATGGCGGCGCGCGACGAGAACGTCGCCGCTCTCGCGGAGCGACTGGGCGCGCCGCTGCTCGGCCTCCTGCCCTTCGCGCCCGACGGCGAAACGCCCGGGCCGGAGGAGCGGCTCGACGTGGCCACGCTCCTCGCGCGGGCGGGCTGAGCCTTTTCCCCGGCACGCGTCGCGCGGCCGGCCCTCGATACGGGACCGTCTTTGCCTTTCCCCGTCGCGGCTGACATGATGGACCCGTTCGCGCCGCCCCGGCCGTCCAAACGAATCCGAGCGCAGAGGTCGATGGGGATCTTCAGGAACTACGTCGCCGACGAGTGGCTCTTCCCGGCCGCGGTCGCCTTTCTCCTGGTCGGCGCCGCCTTCGCTTTCGTCGTCGGCGCGGGCCTGGTGCTGCGAAGCGGCGCCATGTTCCGCTTCTTCGCCGCCATGAACCGCTGGGTCTCGACGCGCGAGATGATGAAGTCGGCGGAGCGCGCTCGCGATCTCGACGCGATCCTGCACCGCCGGCGCGGCGCCCTCGGCGCGACGATCCTCGCGGCCGCGGGCCTTTCCCTGTGGATGCTCCTGCGGCATTTCGACGTCGAGGCGCTCGCCGTGGCGCTTCGTCACCGGGCCCCGCCCGAACTCGTCGAAGTGGCGGCGCGCTCGCTCAAGTGGTTCCTCGTGGCCGGCCACGTCGCGGCGCTCGCGGCCGGCCTCGCGCTGCTGGTCGCGCCGGCCGCGTTCGCGCGCCTCGAGGCCCGCGCGAACCGGTGGCATTCGCTGCGCGAGCGGGGACGCGGGCTCGAGCTCATGCACCTGACGCTCGACCAGTGGGTGGCCGCCTACCCGCGCGCGATCGGCTTCGTGATCCTCGCCCTCGCCCTTTTCGTGATCGTGAGCCTCGGCGGGGCGGTGCTCGGCCGGGGGCTCGTCCCGTGAGGGCGATCCGGGGGGCCCGCCGTCCCGCGCGCGCGGCGGGAGGCCGCCGGTGACGCGCCCCGCGGTGGTGAGGCTCGGGGAGGTGCTCGTCGGGCAGGGCCTCATCAGCCCGGAGCAGCTCGCCTCCGCCCTCGCCGAGCAGAAGCGCAACTCCCGCAAGCTCGGCCGCATCATCGTCGAGCGCGGCCTCGTGCCCGAGGAAGGCATCTCGCGGGCGCTGGGCAAGCAGCTCGGCATCCCCTTCGTGGACCTGAGGCAGTTCGACACGCGCCGCGAGACGGTGCTCAAGCTGAGCGAGACCCAGGCGCGGCGGCTGCGCGCCATCGTCCTGGAGGACCGCGGCACCGTGGCGCGGGTCGGCGTCGCCGACCCCACCAACCTCGCGGCCTACGACGAGCTCGCGCGCGTCCTCGGCCGGGAGGTCGAGCTCGCGGTGGTGACCGAGTCGGACCTCCTCGCCACCATCGACCGCATCTACCAGCGCACCCAGGAGATCTCCACCCTCGCGAAGGAGCTCACCGAGGAGGTCGGCGACTTCTCCATCGACTTCGGGGGCCTCCTCGACACGACCCCGCGCGTGGAGGACGCGCCGGTCGTGCGCCTGCTGCAGACCATCTTCGAGGATGCGGTTCGCGTGAGGGCCTCGGACATCCACATCGAGCCCCAGGAGAAGGCTCTCAACATCCGCTTCCGCATCGACGGCGTGCTGCACCTGCAGATCGAGTCCGACATCAAGATCGCCTCGGCGCTCGCGCAGCGCCTGAAGCTCATGTCCGGCCTCGACATCTCCGAGCGGCGCCTGCCCCAGGACGGGCGCTTCCACGTGAAGGTCCGCGCGAACCCCGTGGACGTGCGCATCTCCACCATGCCCACGCAATGGGGCGAGTCCGTCGTGATGCGGCTCCTCACCCAGACCGGGGGCGTGCTGGGGCTGGACCGCCTCGGCATGCCGCCGCGCATCGTCGAGCGCCTGCGCCACGCGATCCACCGCAGCGGCGGCATGGTGCTCGTCACGGGACCCACGGGCAGCGGCAAGACCACCACGCTCTACGCGATGCTCTCCGAGATCAACGACGCCGACAAGAAGATCATCACGGTCGAGGACCCGGTGGAGTACCGCCTGCCCGGCATCAACCAGGTGCAGGTCCACGAGCGGATCGACCTCACGTTCGAGCGGGTGCTGCGCTCGGCGCTGCGGCAGGACCCGGACGTGATCATGGTGGGCGAGATCCGCGACCGCGTCACCGCGGAGACGGGCCTCAGGGCCGCGATCACCGGGCACATGGTGTTCTCGACGCTGCACACGAACGACGCCTCGGGAACGCCCATCCGCCTCCTCGACATGGGCGTGCCGCGCTACATGGTGGCCATGTCGCTCCAGCTCGTCGTGGCGCAGCGCCTCGTGCGCCTGAACTGCGACACCTGCGCCGAGCCCTACCAGCCCGAGGCCGGGGAGATCGCGTGGCTCGACGAGCGCGCGTTCGACGTCGCCGCGACGCCGGTCTTCCGGCGCGGACGCGGCTGCTCGCACTGCAACGCGACCGGCTTCCGGTCCCGCACGGGCATCTTCGAGATGCTCGAGATGACGCGGCCCGTGGTGGAGGCCGCGAATCGCGACGACCCCGCCGAGTTCCTGCGCGCCGCGCGCGAGCAGATGGGCGGGCAGACCCTGCGCCACGACGCCGCGCGCCTCGTCTACGCCGGCCGGACCACGGTCCACGAGGCGATGCGCGTGGACAACGAGCTGGAGGACTAGGCCGGATGCCGCACTTCGCCTACCGGGGCCGCAACGCCCGCGGCGAGATGCTCGACGGCGTGCTCGAAGGCGCGAGCGCCGCGGCGGTGGCCGACCAGCTCGTCGCCGGCGGCCTGACGCCGGTGGAGATCCGCCCCGGCGAGCCCCGGGAGGAAGGGGTCGCGGCCCCCGGGAGCTTCTTCCGCAAGGGCATCGATCCGCTGGACGTGCTCCTCTTCAGCCGCCACCTGTACACGCTCCTCAAGGCGGGCGTGCCGATCATGAGCGCGCTCGCGGGGCTGCGCGACTCCGCCACCAACGCCCCCTTCCGCGCCCTGCTCGCCGACGTCCGCGAGAGCCTGGACGCGGGCCGCGACCTCTCCGCGGCGCTGGGCCGGCACCCGGAGGCCTTCTCGCCCTTCTACCTCGCCATGGTGCGCGTGGGCGAGATGACGGGCCTCCTCCACGAGATCTTCCTGCGGCTCTTCAACTACCTCGACTTCGAGCGGCTGATGCGCGGCCAGGTGAAGGCGGCGCTGCGCTACCCGACCTTCGTCGTGGTCGCGATGGCGGTCGCGATCGTGGTCGTGAACGTGTTCGTGATCCCGCCCTTCGCCCGCGTCTACCAGGGGTTCAATGCGAAGCTTCCGATGGTGACGGAGGTGCTCATCGGCTTCTCGAACTTCATGGTGAATTCCTGGCCGCTGCTGCTGGGCGGGGCGGTGGCGGCGATCCTCGCCTTCCGCGCCTGGACGGCCACGGCCGCCGGCCGGCTCGCCTGGGACGCGACGAAGCTGCGACTGCCCATTTCCGGCAGGATCCTGCGAAAGGCGGCACTCGCGCGCTTCGCGAGGAGCTTCGCCCTCTCGGCGCGAAGCGGCGTGCCGATCGTCCAGGCCATGGGCCTCGTCTCCGCCACCGTCGGCAACAGCCACATGGCGGGACGGGTGGAGCGGATGCGCGAGGGCATCGAGCGCGGCGAGAGCGTGCTGCGCACCGCCGCGGCCTCGGGGATCTTCACGCCGGTGGTGCTGCAGATGATCGCCGTCGGCGAGGAGAGCGGGGCCCTCGACGACCTGATGGAGGAAGTGGCGGACATGTACCAGAGGGAGGTCGAGTACGACCTGAAGAACCTCGGCGCGCAGATCGAGCCCATCCTCATCGTCTTCCTCGGCATCCTCGTCCTCGTGCTCGCGCTCGGGGTCTTCCTGCCGATCTGGGACCTCGGCCGCGCGGCGATGGGGCGCTCCGGCTGATGGCCCGCCCGGCCGCCGCGCGCGCGCAGCGGCAGGGCGGCAGCGGCTGGCTGGAACTCGGCGTTTCCGCCGTCGTCGTCTCGGTGCTGGCCGCCCTGCTCCTGGCAGCGCTCCTCGCCCAGCAGGCGCTCGCGGAGAAGGCGACCGTGGAGCTCACCATCCTCAACCTGCGCACCGGCCTGCGCCTCGCGGTCGCGGAACTCATCATCGCCGGGCGCGAGCGCGAGGTGGCCTCGCTCGCGGGCGCCAACCCGGTGCGCTGGCTCGAGCGCCCTCCCGAGGGCTACCTGGGCGAGATCGACACGCCGGAAGACCCGGCGCGCATGCCCGGCGGCGCGTGGTACTTCGACCGTGGCCGGCGCGAGCTGGTCTATCGCGTGAGCCACGACGGCGGCTTCGAGACCCTGCCCGGCGAGCCCGCCGTGGTGAGGCTCCAGGTCGCGCTGGAACGCGGATCCGCCCGCAAGGAAGCGCTCCTCGGCGTGGTCCTGAGAGTGAACAACCGCTACAATTGGCGCTAGAAATACCCCCGCTGGCATCCAAGTTGCTTGCCCTTTGACGAAATCGAGAATGCGCAACTCCAGAGGCTTCACACTGATGGAGCTGGTGATCGTGATCACGATCATCGGCATCCTGGCCGCCGTGGCCCTGCCGCGCTTCGTGAACATGCAGAGCGACGCCCGGGCGGCCAAGGCGCAGGCGATCTACGGCGCGGCGAAGTCGGCCGCGACGCTGGCGAAGGCGCGTTGCGAGTTGGACCTCGGCCAGCTGGTGGCCGGGGGCTTCTGCACGCAGACGGCCGGGACCGTGAACATGGACGGCGCCCTGGTGGACATGGTGAACCGCTACCCGGCCGCCACGCCCACGGGCATCGACCGCGCGGCGCAGGTGTCGGCGGCGGAAGGCGTGGTCATCGGCGGCACCGCGCCGCGGCGCACCTACGAGGTGGCGGGCGCGGCCGACGGCGGCGCGTGCCGCGTCACCTACGACGAGGCGGCGCCGGGCTCGTCGGCGGAAGTGACGGTGGTGACGAGCGGGTGCTAGCGCAGGAATGAAGAATCATTCAACCGGAATCGGAGGCAAAGTGGACAGACCGAATCGACAAAAGGGTTTCACGCTGATCGAACTCGTGGTGGTGATCATCATCCTCGGCATCCTCGCCGCGGTGGCGCTGCCCAAGTTCATCGACCTGTCCGCGGACGCGCGCAACGCCGCCGCCTCGGGCGTGGCCGGCTCCATCGCGTCCGGTTCCGCGATCAACTACGGCGCGAGGAAAGCGGGCAACGCAGGCGCGGTGGCCATGAACGCCGCGAACGTCTGCACGTCGGCGATCCTGCAGCCGATGGTCGCCGGCGTCACGCTGGTAGCCGCCTACAGCACCACGGCCGACGGCAACTTCGCCGTGGCCGGCACGGGCGACTGCAGCGCGCCGGCCTCGGACGGCACGGCCGTGGCCTGCACGATCCAGGCGAACGGTCCCAGCACCACCGCCCGTCCGGCGACGGTCATCTGCGCGCAGTAGGCGCCTTGCGCCCGGGCGCCCCCCCGGGCGCCTGATGCGACGGGGAATGCCAGCGCCGCGCCGGGACGATCCATCCGCGGGCCCCCGCGCCGCGGGGAGAGCGCTTGGGCCGATGCGTTCCTCTCGCGGCTTCACCCTGGTCGAGCTTGCCGTCGTCCTGCTCCTCGTGGGCATCCTCGCGATCTTCGTCGTGCCGGGCTTCCGCTCCGTCGCGGTGTTCGACACGAGGGGCTTCGCCGACGAGGTCGGCGCCGCGCTTCGCTTCGCGCAGAAGGCGGCCGTCGCCCAGCGCCGCACGGTCTGCGTCACCCTCGCCGTCGATTCCCTCACGCTCACCCAGGCCACGGCCCCGCCGCCCAGCGCGGCCTGCGGGGCCGCGCTGCCCATTCCCGGCGCCGGCGGCAACGTGCTGAACGCGCCGGCGGGCGTGACGCTCTCGCCGGGCAACCTGCGCTTCACCGCGCTCGGCCAGGCCGTTCCCGGCACCACGGTCACCGTCACCGGCGAGCCGCCGCCGCGGGTCATCACGGTCGAAGGCGAGACGGGCTATGTCCATTGAGCGCGCCGCCCGCCGCGAGCGCGGCATCTCCCTCATCGAGCTGGTCCTCTTCATCGTGGTCGTCGGCGCGGGGCTCGCGGGCGTCCTCACGGTGTTCAACGTGACCGTTTCCCGGAGCGCGGACCCGCTCCCCGCCAAGCAGGCCTGGGCCATCGCCGAATCGCTGCTGGAGGAAGTCGAGCTCGCCGCCGAGACCGTGTGCGACCCCGACGACGCCAACGCGCTCACGGCGGCTTCCGCCGCGGACTGCGCGTCGCTCCCCGAAGGGCCGGGCCCCGAGCCCGGGGACGGGCGGCCCTTCGACAACGTGAACGACTACGACGGCTTCGCGATGGCCGGCATCACCGACCTCACCGGGGCGCCCATCGCCGGCCTCGGGGCCTACAACGCCTCCATCGCCGTTTCCTCGACGGCGCTCGCGGGCGCGCCGGCTCTCCTCATCACCGTGACGGTCACCGGCCCCCGCGGCGCCACCGCCACGCTCTCGGGCTACCGGACGCGCCATGCGCCCAACTCCCTGCCCTGAGCGTCGCCCGCCTCCCCGCGCGCCGGGCGCCCGCCGGCGCGAGAGCGGCTTCTCCCTCGCGGAGATGATCGTGGTGATCGTCGTGACCGGCATCCTGGGCGCCGTGGTCGCCGTGTTCATCCAGAAGCCCGTCGAGGGCTACTTCGACAGCGTGCGCCGCGCCGAGCTCACCGACGCCGCCGACACGGCGCTGCGCCGCATCGGCCGGGACCTGCGCACGGCGCTTCCCAACAGCGTGAGCGTCGTCGCCGCGGGTTCCGTCTACACCCTCAGCTTCCAGGAGACGACCGGCGGCGGGCGCTACCGCGCGGCGGTCAGCTCCGCAGGAGCCGGGGATGCGCTCGACTTCACGGCGGCCGATTCCTCCTTCGAGGTGATCGACCCGAACCCGGCGCTCGCCGTCGCCCACTCGCCGGGAACGGCCATCGTGGTGGGGAACTTCGGCAGCGGCACGGGCGGCAGCAGCGGCTACCTCGGGCTCGCGGGCAACGTGGTCAGCATGGACCCCGTCCTCTTCCCCGCGGAGTCGCCCGGCCGGCGTTTCCACGTGGCGCGCGGCACGGTTTCCTTCGTCTGCACGCCGGCGCCGGTGGGCGGCACGCTCACGCGCTCCGGGGCCCTCCTCGCTTCCGACGTCACGGGCTGCGCCATGACCTACGAGAACAGCATCGCCGCGACCCGCACCGGCGTGGTCTCGCTCTGGCTCACGCTCACCCGGGGCGGCGAGAGCGTCTCGCTCTTCCACCAGGTCCACGTAGCGAACACGCCATGAGCAAGCCCGGCCAGGCCTCGCGCGGCGGCGCGCCCTCGCGACGCGGGCGCGGCTTCACGATGGTCGCGGCGATCTTTCTCGTGGTCGTCCTCGCGGCGCTGGGCGCCTTCGTGCTGCGCGTCTCGAGCACGCAGCACATGGGCCACGCCTACGACGTCCAGGGCTCGCGCGCCTACCAGGCGGCCCGCGCGGGCATCGAGTGGGGACTCTTCCAGGTGCTGCAGGGCCCGGCGGCCTGCCCGGCGACCACCAGCTTCACGCCGCCGGCGATCGCCGAGTTCACCGTCACCGTCGGCTGCGCCTCGACGAGCGCCGACGAGCTCGGCACGACGGTGACGGTCTTCGCGCTCACCGCCACCGCGTGCAACCGGGCCTCGGGCGGCTCCTGCCCCGGCGGCGCCGGCGAGAGCTACGTCGAGCGCCAGATCACCGCGACGGCGGCGAGGCAATCATGACGGCGTTCCCCGCGCATCGCGCGTTCCGGGGGCCCCTCGCCCGCGCCGCCGCCGTGGTCGCGTTCGCGCTCGCGGCCTGCCTCGACGCGCACGCGATCACGCTCACCCGCAATCCGGCGAACGCCGCCGCCTGCACCTCGATCGCCGCGCCCGGCTTCACCGTGAACTGGACGAACCCGGGGCGCGCGAGCGCGAGCGACAACTCCTTCGCCCAGGCCAACGTGGACGGCTCGACCACGCGACTGCTGCAGTGCCTCAACTACGGATTCACGGTTCCCGCGCAGGCGAAGGTCGTCGGCATCCAGGTCGACGTCGAGCGCCGCTCCAACCGCACCTCGAACGGCGGCAGCCACGACGCGGCCATGCGGATCGTCCAGGGCGGGGCGATCGGCACCGTCGACCGCTCCACGGGCACCACCTACCCGACCGCGGACGCCTTCGAGGCGCACGGCGGCGCGGCCGACCTCTGGGGTCTCGCGTGGACCGCGGCCGACGTGAACGCCGCCAACTTCGGCGCCGCCTTCGCGGCGACCAAGCCGAGTTCCGCGGGACCGGCGCACCAGATCCGCGTCGACCTCATCCGCATCTCCGTCACCTACGCGCCGGTGGTCGTCTCCCTCGTGCGCGCCGACGCGAACCCGACCGCCGCGGCGAGCGTGTCGTGGACGCTCACCTTCAGCCACGCCGTCACCGGCGTGGACGCGGGCGACTTCGCCCTCGTGCAGGCCGGCGGGGTAAGCGGCGCGGCGATCACCTCCGTCGTCGGCGGCGGGACCGTGTGGACGGTGACGGCGACGACGGGCACGGGCAACGGCACCCTCGGCCTGGACCTCGTGGACGACAACTCGATCGTCGACGCGGGCGGCACGCCCCTGGGGGGAGCCCTCGCGGGCGACGGGAACTTCACGGGCGAGGTCTACACGATCAACAAGCTCAACGTCGCGACCCTGAACGGGTGCAGCCCCGACAGCAACTGCCCCGCCGGTTCGCGATTGCACACGCGCATCGCGAACCGGGCCTTCGCCCTCTACCTCGCCGCGCTCAAGCCCGACGGCACGGTGGAGACGGCCTTCAACGGCTCCGCGACGGTCTCGCTCGTGGGACGCATCGCCGCGGGCGGCCCGATCGGCGCCGACAACTGCCCCACGGGCGCGACGGACCTCACGCAGGCGCTCGGTTCGCTCGCCTTCACGGCGGGCAAGCGCACGCTGACGGGCGTGGTCGTCGCGAACGCCTATCGCGACGTGCGCGTGCGCTTCGTCTGCAGCGCCGCGAACTGCCCGCCCGCCGGCGTGACGTCCTGCAGCACGGACAACTTCGCCGTGCGGCCCGACGACCTCGCCGTCACCGCGACGATCGCCTCGCCGCTCAAGGCGGGCACGGTGGCGCTGGGCGACACCTTCACCCTGCATGCGCAGGCCCGGGCCAACGCGGCGGCGACGACGACCTACAACGGCACGCCGCAGGTCGACACCGCGCAGGTCGCCGCCGTGATCTCGGGGCCGAACGTCACCGGCGTCCTGGACGGCGCTTTCGCCGCGGCCGTCGGCGGGACGGCCAACGGCACCTTCGCGTACGGCGAGGTGGGCCACTTCGCCATCGGCGCGGCCGGCGTGCACGACAGCGGCGCCTCCCGCTTCACCCTCGCCGATCCCTTCCCCGGCGACTGCAGCGACGACTTCAACAACGCCTATGCCGCGGCCGATCCGGCCTCGAAGGTCGGCTGCCGCTTCGCCAACCAGGCGGCGAGCGCGAACATCGGCCGCTTCACGCCGGACGCGTTCGTCTCGCTCGCCGACGGCGTGCCCATCCCGCCCATTCCCTCGGTGACCCCGTTCTGCGGCAGCGGGCCGGCCGGATTCACCTACGAGGGCCAGTCCGCCCTGCGCCTGCGCTTCACGCTGGAAGCGCGCAACAAGGCCGGCGCGCGCACCCTGAACTACGACGCGAGCTACGCGAACGGCAACGGGCTGGTCGAGGTTCTCGCGGAGAACCTGGACAACAACGTCGACCTCGGTGCCCGCATGGGCCACGGCGCGCTTCCCTGGCCCGTGTGGGCCTCGGGCCGGTTCACCGCGGACAAGACGGGCGCGTTCTCGCGCAGCCCGGCCGCCGGCGGTCCCTTCGACAGCCTGGAGATCGGCGTTCGCGTCACAACCGCGGCGGCCGCCAACGGCGATGGCGACGGCATCCGCGTGAGCCCGGAGGACATGGCCGTGGCCACGAAGAACGGCCTGAAGCTCCCCGGCACCACGCGCGTGCGCTTCGGCAGGCTCTGGCTCACGAGCGCCTACGGCGCGGAGAACCTCCCCCTGCCGGTGCCCCTCGAGGCGCAGTACTGGAACGGCTTCGGCTTCGTGGCGAACGACGCCGACAACTGCACGACGCTCGTGGCCGCCAACACGAACATCAGCGGCTGGAACCCCGCGGGCTTCAGCGCGAACCTCACCGCGGCGAACGTGGCGCTCGGCGGGGCCTTCGTCGCCGGGCGCGGCAACCTGAAGCTCCTCGCCCCCGGCGCCCGCGGCTCGGCGCAGGTCTGCGTCGATCTCGACACGGGCGCCGGGCTCGGCGACACCACCTGCCAGGCGACGACGCCGGCGAGCCGCGTGCACCTGCAGGCCAAGCGCGCCGCCTCCCCCAACTACGACCGGGATCCGGCCGCGACGGTCGGATTCGGGGTCTTCAAGGGCCCGGACAGCGTCATTTACCGGCGCGAGAATTACTGACCGCGGGCCCCAAAATGGACATAGAATAAAGTCCAGAATAACAATCAGTTACTGCTATTATTTAGACTGAATTCTTGGAAGTGGCGCCTATGGGTTCCTGGTGGACGACGCGAAGACGGTCCAAGGGGTGGATGGGTATCTCGCTGCCCGGCAACCGTGTCGACCTCGCGCACGTGTCCCGCGGCGCCGGCGGGAGGCCCGAAGTCCACGCGCTCGTGTCCTACCGGCGGGAGCGGCCCGCGGAGGAAGCGCTGGCGATCCTGCGTCGCCAGCACGGGCTGGCGCGGCACCGCTGCGCCACCGTGCTCGGCGCCGGCGAGTACCAGATGCTGCAGCTCGAGGCGCCCGAAGTCCCGCGCGGCGAGGTGAAGGATGCGGTGCGCTGGCGCGTGAAGGACATGATCGACTACCCGCCCGAGTCGGCGACGATCGACCTGGTCGAGATCCCCGCGAGCCCCGAGGGCGGGACGCGCGCCCGCGGCCTGCACGTCTTCTGCGCGAGGAACGAGGTGATCGGCGCCCGCATGAAGCTCTTCGACGGCGCGAAGGTCCCGCTCGAGGCGATCGACGTGCCGGAGATGGCGCTGCGCAACGTGGCGGCCCTGTGGGCGGGCCCGAAACGCGCCCTCGCCCTGATCGCCTTCGACGAGACGGGCGGCACGCTCGTGATCGTGGCCGGGGGCGAGCTCTATGCGTCGCGCCGCATCGAGGCGACGGAAGGCGATCTCTCGGATCCCGACGAGGCGAGCCGCCAGCCGCACCTCGAGCGCATCGCGCTGGAGCTGCAGCGCTCCTTCGACTACTACGACCGGCAGTTCGGCTCGGCCCCGCTGGAGAAGCTCGTGGTCGCGGCGCCGCGCGCCGCGGAGCTGGCCGACTACCTTCGCCCCATCCTCTACGTGCCCGTCGAGGCGGCCGACCTCGGCGCCGTCATGGATTTCCCGGCCGTCCCCGAGTTGCGCGATCCCGCCCGCCAGGCCCAGTGCCTCGTGACGCTCGGGCTCGCCCTGCGCGGCGAGGAGGCGGCGCCGTGACGCAGTTCGTGAACCTCCTCAACCCGGCGCTGCGGGCGCGCCGCGAGACCCTCTCCCTGGGGCTCCTGGCGGCTGTCCTCGCCGCGGTCGCGCTCGTGCTCGCCGGCGGCCGCTTCTACGCCGCCTACCGCGCCGAATCCGCGGCCGCGCAGGTCGCCGCCGGCGAGGCGCAGCTTCGCGCGGACCAGGAAAGGCTCGTGGCCGTGAGCCGCGCGCTGGGCGCGGCCAAGCCCGATGCGCGGCTCGTCGCGGAACTCGATGCCGCCCGCGCCGCCCTGCACGCCCGCGAGAACGCGCTGGCGGGACTCGCGGGCGGCAGCCTCGGCAACACCGAAGGCTTCGCGGAGCAGTTCCGCGCGTTCGCCCGGCAGTCGGTGGCCGGGCTCTGGCTCACCGGCTTCACGCTCTCCGGCGCCGGCGCGGGAATCCGGATCGAGGGCCGTGCGCTGAAGGCGGAACAGGTGCCGGCCTACATCCGCCGGCTGAACGAGGAGCCGGTGTTCCGTGGCCGCTCCCTCGCGGCGCTACGGATCGAGGAACCGCGGGCGCCCGTCCAGGCCGGCAAGGCGCGTCCCGCGCGGGCCGAAGGGGCGCCGGGCTTCGTGGACTTCCGCCTCGCCTCGACCGTGGAAGCGGCGGACGGCGCCAAGGGCAGCGCGGTCGCGCGCGCACCGGGAGCGAAGCCGTGAAGGACGCCTGGCGCCGCCTGTGCGCGCGCTTCGACGCGCTGGGCAAGCGCGAACGGGTGATCGTGTTCTTCGGCGCGGTCGCGGCCGTCGCGCTCCTCGGCTACCAGGCCTTCATCGACCCGCACCTCGCGCGCCACGCGTTGGCGGCCAAACGCCTCGCGCAGATCGCCCAGTCGCAGCAGGAACTGCGCGCGAAGCTCGCCGCGGGGCAGGCGCAGTCGGGGCAGCCGGACGCGCGCGTGCGAGCCGACCTCGAGACGGCGGCCAGGCGCCTCGCGCAGCTCGACGCGCAGTTCGGGACCCTCCACGCGACGCTCGTCCCGCCCGGCAGGATGGCCGCGCTCGTCGAGTCGCTCCTGAAGAGCGAAGGCGGGCTGCAGCTCGTGTCGATGACCACGCTGCCGCCGAGCCCCGTCGAGGCGGGCGGGAACGCGGCGGGCGAAGGCAGCGCCGCCGCCGGCACGGGCGAGGCCGCCCTCTACAAGCACGGACTCGAGATCACCGTCCGCGGCAGCTACGCCGAGCTGCTCGCCTACCTCGACCGGCTGGAGCGCCTGCCGCAGAAGATGTACTGGGGCTCCGCGACCCTCGTCGCCGAGGAGCACCCCGTGTCGCGGCTGCAGCTCACCGTCTACACGCTGAGCCTCGGGAAATCATGGCTCGTCATCTGACGCGGGCGGCTCTCGCCGCGGCGGCCCTCTGCCTGTGCGCCGGCGCCCGCGGCGAGGAGCGCGCCACGGCCCCGCTCCCGGACCCGACGCGCCCGCCCGCGGGCTTCGAGGAAAGCGGCGGCAAGGCCCCGGCCACGCCGGCGGGCCCGGTGCTGCAGTCCGTGCTGATCGCGCCCGGCCGCCAGACCGCGATCATCAGCGGCCGGCGCGTGGCGCTGGGAGAAAGCTACGGCGAGGCGCGGCTCACGCGGCTCACCGACGCCGAGGCCGTCCTCGAAGGGCCCGGCGGCCGCACGGTGCTGCGGCTCGCGCCGGCCGTGAAGCGAAGCGCAACCGCGCCGTCCGGGGACGGCGAGGCGGTCGCGACCCCTTCCCCGAACGCCGTGCCGCGCGACGACCGCGCCCCGCGGCCATCCCCCACGAGACCGGGAAAGACGCCATGAGCCTCTCGCGATTCGCAGCCTGCGCCGTCCTCGCCCTCGCGGGCGCGGCGTGCTCCTCCACGCCCGTCGAGCCGGGAGAGACCTTCGACCGGGTCGGCCAGGAGCTCGCCGACGCGGCCGCCTCCCGCCGCAAGGCGCTCGAGTCGGAGGCGGCGCGAACCGCCCTCCTTCCCCCGCTCGTGCCGGCCGCCCCGGCGCCGCCCCCGGGCCCGCCCGAGCAGCGCTTCGACCTGCACGTGAACAACGCGCCGGCGAGCGAGGTCTTCATGTCGATCGTCACCGGCACGCGCTACAGCATGCTCGTGCACGCCGACGTCGCGGGCGCCGTCACGGTGAACCTCAAGGACGTGACGGTGCACGACGTCCTCGAGACGCTGCGCGAGCTCTACGGCTACGAGTACGCGGTGCAGGGCTCGCGGATCATGATCCAGCCGATCGCGCTG
The DNA here is from genome assembly GCA_937898635.1 of uncultured Pseudomonadota bacterium. GTDB lineage: Bacteria > Pseudomonadota > Gammaproteobacteria > Burkholderiales > Usitatibacteraceae > FEB-7. The sequence continues at coordinate 31,366 of CALEJW010000004.1, forward strand.
CGCTCGCGCCTCTTCCACGTGAACTACCTCGCCGGCCGGCGGCGCGGCCAGACGGACGTGCGCGTCTCCTCGGGGTCCATCTCCACCTCCACCACCGGGCAGGCGACCGGCCCGGGCGGCACGCCGGCGATCCCCGGCGTCGGGGGCACGGGCGCCACGACGACCACCAGTTCCATCGAGAGCAGCCGCGTGGCCACCACCTCCGACAACGACTTCTGGGCCGAGCTCACCAGCGCGCTCCGGACGATCGTGGGCGCCGAGGGCGGGCGCAGCGTCGTCGTGAGCCCGCAGAGCGGCGTGGTCGTGGTGCGCGCCTTCCCGCGGGAGCTGCGCGCGGTCGAGGACTTCCTGAAGGCCACCCAGCTCGTGGTCGAGCGCCAGGTGATGCTGGAGGCGAAGATCATCGAGGTGCAGCTCAAGGACGACTTCCAGTCCGGCATCAACTGGTCCTACTTCAACAACGAGGGGCAGCACCGCGGCTCGGTGGGCGCGGACACGCGCGACATCCCGCTCCAGGGCGGCACGATCGGCTCCCTCGCCTCCATCGGCGGCACGCTCGGCGCGGGGCTCGCGGGCGCGGCGGGACGCACGGCCTCGGGCATCTTCGGGCTCGCCCTGCAGACGAAGAACTTCACCGCCCTCCTCCAGTTCCTCGAGGGCCAGGGCAACGTGCAGGTGCTCTCCAGCCCGCGCATCGCCACCCTCAACAACCAGAAGGCGGTCCTCAAGGTCGGCACCGACGAGTTCTTCATCACCAACGTCTCCACCACGACGAGCGCGACGGGAACGAGCACGACCACCTCCCCCACGATCACGGTCCAGCCCTTCTTCTCCGGCATCGCGCTCGACGTGACGCCCCAGATCGACGAGAACGCGAACATCATCCTGCACATCCACCCCTCGGTGAGCGCCGTGTCCGAGAAGCCCAAGGTGGTGAACCTGGGCTCCCTCGGCAGCTTCACCCTGCCGCTCGCCTCGAGCAACGTGAACGAGACCGACAGCATCGTGCGCGTGCAGGACGGCAACATCGTCGCGATCGGCGGGCTCATGAAGCAGGAGCAGACCGACGGCCGGACCCAGGTCCCGCTCGCGGGCGACGTGCCGGTGGCCGGCGCCCTCTTCGGGCAGAAGTCGCGCAGCTTCCTCAAGCGCGAGATCGTCATCCTCATCAAGCCCACGGTGATCGAGGGCGGCCGGGGCTGGCAGCAGGACCTCGTCGACACGCAGGAGCGGGTGCAGCGCCTCGACCCGCGCCCGGCGCCCTCCCGGCAGCCCTAGCCGTGTACCGCGCCTTCTTCGGGCTGCGCGAGGCGCCCTTCGGCATCACGCCGGACACCGCCTTCGTCTTCTCGTGCCGGGCGCACCAGGAGGCGCTCAACACCGTGCTCGTCGCCCTGCGCGGCGGCGAGGGGATCATCAAGGTCACGGGCGAGGTCGGCACGGGCAAGACCCTGCTCTGCCGGCGCCTGCTCGGCGCCCTCGACGGCACGGCCGTGGCCGCCTACCTGCACAATCCCGCGCTCGAGCCCAGGACGCTCCTCCTCGCGCTCGCGGAGGAACTGGGCGTGGCCCTGGGCCAGGGCGACAGCCAGTACCACCTGCTCAAGGGGCTCAACCACGCCCTCCTCGGCTTCGCGCGGCAGGGCAAGTCCGTGGTGCTCTTTCTCGACGAGGCCCAGGCCGTGCCCCTCGAGAGCCTCGAGACCCTGCGCCTGCTCTCGAACCTCGAGACGGAGAAGCGGAAGCTCCTGCGCCTGGTCCTCCTCGGGCAGCCGGAACTCGACGCGAAGCTCTCGGACCCGTCGGTGCGCCAGATCCGCCAGCGCATCGCCTTCCACTACCGCCTGCGCGGCCTGGAGCGCGGCGAACTGGGCGGCTACCTGGAGCATCGCCTGCGCGTCGCCGGCCGCGCGGGCGAGCCGGTGTTCCGGCCCGCGGCGGTGCGCCTGCTCTACCGCGCCACCTCCGGAACGCCGCGCCTCGCGAACATCCTCGCGCACAAGTCGCTCATCGGCGCGTTCGGCGAGGGCGAGCGCGAGGTCGCCGCGCGCCACGTGCGCGCCGCGGTGCGCGATACCGAGGGCGTTCGCCTTCCCGTCTGGGCGTGGTGACGGCGCGCGCGCGGCGATGAGCCTCATCAACAAGCTGCTCCAGGACCTCGAGGCGCGGCAGGCTCCCGTCCCGGAACGCTTCTCCTCCCGCCACGTGCGGCCGTTGCCGCCGGCACCGGGTCGCCGGCGCTGGCCCGTCGTGGCCGCGGGCGCGATGCTCCTCATGCTCGCGGCCGCCGGCGCGGCCTACCAGCTGCTTTCGCGCGAAGAGGCTCTGCCGTCACCGTCGCAGGCGTTCCGCCAGGGCGTCCTCGCGCCGCAGGCTTCCGTGGCTTCCCCGGCGTCGGCGCCCGCGGTTTCCGCCTCGCCCGCTCCCGCGAACGGCGCGGAGCCTTCGCCGTGGACCGGCACGGGTTCGCCGGCCGAGAAGCCGCTCGCGGCCGCCATGGCCTCGGCCGTCGCGGACGATGCGTTCGGCCTGCGGGTGAGCCGCAGCCTCGTCGTTCCGCCCGGCCTGCACGCGGACGAGGGCCGGAAGTCCTCGGAGGCCCAGCCCCGCCCGATCGCGACCGCGGCCGCGTCCCCCGGCCCGGCGCCGTTCCGCCGCGACGAACGACCGCCCAGCATCGAGAAGCAGGCCCGCGCCGTCTCGGCGGAGGATCGCGCGGCGCACGCCTACCGGGAGGCCATCGCGCTCGCCGGCCAGGGGCGGCCGGGCGCGGCGGTCGAGGGGCTGCGCGAGGCGCTGCACGCGGACGCCGCGCACGACGAGGCGCGGCTGCTGCTTGCCCGCCTGCTCCTCGAGAACCGCCGGCTCGCGGAGGCGAAGGCCGTCCTCGAGGAAGGCCTCGCGCGCGATCCCGCGCAGCCTCGCCTCGCGATGGCGCTCGCCCGCGTCCAGGTGGAGCTGGGCGACACGCCCGCCGCTTCCGCCACGCTCGCGCGGGCCGCCGCCGTCGCCGCCGGCAACGCGGAGTTCCGCGGCTTCCAGGCGGCGCTGCTGCAGCGCATGGGACGGCACCGGGAGGCGGCGGAGGAATTCCGCGCGGCGCTGCGGCTCAAGCCCGACTCCGGGCTGTGGTGGATGGGGCTCGGCCTTTCGCTCGATGCCGAGGGCGAGCGCGGGCCCGCCCGCGACGCCCTGCAGCGCGCCCGCGCGACGGGACGGCTCGAGCCGGACATCGACCGCTTCGTCGAGCAGAAGCTCCTCGCCCTGCGCGGGCCGGGCTGAAGCGACTTCCCTTCGCTCAGCCGAAGGCCGCGCTGCGCAACGCGACGCCGTGCGCCCCGCTTCGCCTCGCCTCGGGGAGGTCCGCTCGCGTGAGCCCGCCGATCCCGTAGGCCGGCAGCGGACAGTCCTTCACGAGGGCCGCGAATCCCGCCCAGCCCATCGGCACGGCGCCCGGATGCGACGCCGTGGGCTTCACCGGCCCCACGACCGCGTAGTCCAGGCCGAGGGCGACGGCCTTCGCGAGCTCCGCCGCGTCGTGGCAGGAGGCGCCCACGACCCGGCCGGCGGGACGAGCCTCGGCGGACATCAGCGCGCGGGCCGTCAGGTGGACGCCGTCGGCCTGCGGCCAGCGCCCGCAGTCGCTGTTCACGACGACGATCGCGCCGAAGGGCGTGCCGCGCGTGAGCGCGCGCGAGAGGAGGAACTGCACGCGCTGCGGCTCGAGTCCCTTCTCGCGGACCTGCACGAGGAGCCTTTCCGAGACGACCTGCGCGGAGAGCCTGAGCGACCACGCGTCGAAGCCGGTCTCGGCGGCGTTGGACACGACCATCACCGCGGGCAGCGCGAGCGCGGCGAGCACCGGCGCGTTCGCCGGCAGCATCGGGGAGGCGTCCGGCGCCTCGACGCGCTGCCAGGCGATCGCCTGGTCCTCCAGCGGCTGCGGCTCTCCCTCCCACGCGGTGACGCGGAAGAAGTGCAGGCGCACCGTCGCGTGCGTGTACGCGTAGACGCGCGTGATCCACGGCGTCGCCTCGCGCACCTCGATCCCGAGCTCCTCCCTCAGCTCCCGCGCGAGGGCCGCGCGCGGCGCCTCGCCCGGCTCGATCTTGCCGCCGGGGAATTCCCAGTAGCCGGGGTAGGGCTTGCCCTCGGGCCGGCAGGCGAGGAGGAAGCGGCCGTCCGGCGCCTCGATAACGGCCGCCGCGACCTCCGTGATCGCCGTCACTTGCGCCGCCCGCGGGCGCCGCCGCCGCGGCCCACGTAGTCGCGCGCGAACTGCCACGCGACGCGACCGCTGCGCGAGCCGCGCTCCAGCGCCCACAGGAGCGCCGCCGGGCGCACGCCCGCGTCGGCCTTGCCGCCGAGCGCGCCGACCCAGTGCTCGGCGATGTCCACGTACTCCTCCTGGTCGAAGGGATAGAAGGAGAGCCACAGGCCGAAGCGCTCGGAGAGCGAGATCTTCTCCTCCGTGGTCTCGCCCGGGTGGATCTCCCCGCCCACGTGCCGCGCCTCGAGGTTCTCGCCCATGAACTCCGGCATGAGGTGGCGGCGGTTCGAGGTCGCGTAGATGAGGAGGTTCTCCGCGGAGCCCGCGATCGTCCCGTCGAGGGCGACCTTGAGCGACTTGTAGCCGGGATCGGAGGCCTCGAAGGAGAGGTCGTCGCAGAAGACGACGAAGCGCTCGGGGCGCTCGGCCACGAGGTCCACGATGTCCGGCAGGTCCACGAGGTGGGCCTTGTCGACCTCGATGAGGCGAAGGCCCCGCTTCGCGAACTCGTTGAGCGCGGCCTTCACGAGCGAGCTCTTGCCCGTTCCCCTCGCGCCGGTGAGCAGCACGTTGTTGGCCGGGCGCCCGGCGACGAACTGCGCCGTGTTCTCGCGCACGCGCCTTTTCTGCTCGTCGATGTCCTTCAGGTCCGCGAACGAGATCGTGTGCGGATGGCGCACGGGCTCGAGGAACCCGCGCGCATTCCGCTTCCGCCAGCGGAAGGCGGTGCCGGCGGACCAGTCGACGGGCTGCGCGCCCTCGGGCAGGAGCGCCTCGAGGCGGTCGAGCAGCGCGCCGGCGCGCGCGAGGAAGCGTTCGAGGGAATCGCTCACTTGAGGCGCAGGACGAGCAGCCAGTAGTAGACCGTCTCCTCCAGCCAGGCCTCGGCGGCGAAGGGGCGGACCGCCTCCGCGAGATCGCGGGCGGTGGGGAAGTTCTTGAGGACCTCGTGGGTCTCGCCGGACAGGAGCTCGCGCACCTGGTAGGTGTTGCCCTCCGCGTCGCGCCGCGAGACCGGCGTGGAGCTGCCCTTGACGTAGCGGTTGTCGAGCGCGGCGACCAGCGACCCCGGCGGGAGCGAGCCCGCGATGCCCGCGAGCCAGCGCGCGAGGTCGGACTTCCTCACGTGCGACCACCAGAACCCGGCGAAGGCCGCGTCGCAGCCCCGGCACAGCCCGCCGGGCGCGAAGGCGTCGGCGCGGGCGAAGCGCACCCGGGAGCGGGGAATCGGCTTCTCGCGCGCGATCTCGAGCACCGCCTCGTTGATGTCGCACGCGGTCACGTGGGACGCGGTCCGCGCGAGGACCTGGGTCCAGTAGCCCGTGCCGCAGGCGATCTCGAGGACGCGCCGGCCGGCGAAGAGCCGCGGCAGGCGCTCGCGCAGCCACGCGAGCTCGTCCTGGCGCTCGGCCTTGTCGTAGATCCGCTCGTACTCGCCCGCGCGCTTCGCGTAGTAGGCCTCGAGCTGCGGGGTCACGGTGCCGGCCATCGTCTCGCCTCCCGCGCCGCCTAGCTGCGGTAGTCCGCGTTGATCTTCACGTAGTCGTACGAGAAGTCGCACGTCCACACCGTCGCGGTCTCGATCCCGCGGCCGAGCCCGACGCGCACGGTGATCTCGGCGGGCGCCATCGCGGCCTTGCCCTGCTCCTCCGTGTAGCCCGCCGCGCGCCCGCCCTTCTCGGCGACCAGGACCTCGCCCAGGTGCAGGGTGACCTTCGCGGGATCCAGGTTCGCGATGCCCGCGTTGCCGACCGCGCAGAGGATCCGGCCCAGGTTGGGGTCGGAGGCGAAGAAGGCCGTCTTCACGAGCGGGGAATGGGCGATCGCCTTGCCCACGCGCACGCACTCCTCGCGCGAGGCGCCGCCCTCGACCACGAGGGTCATGAACTTGGTCGCGCCCTCGCCGTCGCGCACGATGGCCTGCGCGAGGAATTGCGCAACCTCGAGCACGCACTCGGCGAGGCGCGTGAACTCCGCCGTGCCCTCGCCCACGATCCGCGGGTTGCACGCGCGCCCGGTGGCGACGAGGACGAAGGAGTCGTTGGTCGAGGTGTCGCCGTCGACCGTCGCCACGTTGAAGGACCGGTCGGCGACGAAGCGCACCATGTCCCCGAGGGTGTCGCGGCCCACCGAGGCGTCGGTGGCGATGAAGCCGAGCATCGTCGCCATGTCGGGCTGGATCATCCCGGCGCCCTTGGCGATGCCCGTGACCGTGATGGTGCAGCCGTCGATCACCACCTGCCGCGAGAGCGCCTTGGGCACGGTGTCGGTGGTCATGATCGCCGCCGCCGCGTCGGCCCAGGCGTCGGCCCGGAGGTCCGCCACCGCCGCGGGCGCCGCGGCCGCGATCCGGTCGACCGGCAGGTGCTCCATGATCACGCCCGTGGAGAAGGGAAGGACCTCGGCCTCGTCCACGCCGAGCGCGCTCGCGACGGCCGCGCAGGTGGCGCGCGCGTTGACGAGGCCCGCCTCGCCCGTGCCCGCGTTGGCGATGCCCGTGTTCACGACCAGGCCGCGCACCGCGCGCTTCTCGGCGAGCCGTTCGCGGCACACGATCACCGGGGCCGCGCAGTAGCGGTTGCGCGTGAAGACGCCGGCGACGCTCGCGTCCGCGGCGATCTCGACCACCAGGAGGTCGCGGCGGTTCTTCTTGCGGATCCCCGCCTCGGCCACGCCCAGGCGCACGCCGGCGATGGTGAGGAGCGCCTCCGCGCGGGGCGGCGAAAGGTTCACGGCCATGGTCGGCGAATTATCGCACGGCGCGGCGGCGGGACCGGGAGCGCCGCCTCAGGAATCCTTGGGGCGCAGCCGCGCCATGGCGAGCGTGTCGGCGTAGCGGCCGGCGCGCAGCGCGTAGGCGCGGTGCGTGCCCTCGGTCTCGAAGCCGAACTTCCGGTACAGGGCGATGGCGCGCTCGTTGTCGGCGAAGACCGTGAGCTCGAGGCGCGTCACGGGGAGCCACCCGTCCGCGAATTGCGTGAGGGTCGCGAGGAGCCGCGTGCCCACCCCCTTGCCCTGCCAGGCGGCGGAAACGGCGAGCCCGACGCTCATCGCGTGGGCCCGGCGCGGGGAACTGCCCGCGGGATGCAGGCCCGCGTGCCCGGCGATCTCGTCGCCCGCGCAGGCGACGAAGACGTAGTGTCCGTCGGCGGGCTCGGCCAAGCGCTTTCGCCAGGTTTCCCGGGAAGGGTGCGGAAGCTGCAGCGTGCCGCCGTAGGTGGCCTCGTCCTGGAAGTTGCGCCAGACGCCCTCGAAGTCGGCGGGCTCGGCCCTGCGCACGGTGATGTCCATCCGCCGCAGCATGGGGCGGGGCCCCGCCGGGCGTCAACCCGGCGCGGCCTCAGGCGAGCTTGCCGTGGCAGTTCTTGTACTTCCGGCCCGAGCCGCAGGGGCAGGGGTCGTTGCGGCCCACCTTCTGGCCGGAGCGCACGAAGGGCTGCGCGGGTTCGCCGCCGCTTTCCTCCGCCGGGGACTGGGCGAGCGCCTCGTCGTAGTCGGCGTGGTGGTACTGGACGTTCTTCACCGCCTGCGCGGCCTCCTCGGCGCGCCGCTCGGCCTCCTCGACCTCGGCCTGGGAGCGGATCTGCACGGCCATCAGGTGCTGCGTGACCTGGCGCTTGATCGAGTCGAGCATGGCGCCGAAGAGCTCGAAGGCCTCGCGCTTGTACTCCTGCTTGGGCTGCTTCTGCGCGTAGCCGCGCAGGTGGATGCCCTGGCGCAGGTAGTCGAGCGCGGCGAGGTGCTCGCGCCAGTGGGTGTCGATCGACTGCAGCATCACCGAGCGCTCGTACTGGTGCAGCACGTCCTTCTCGATGGGCGCGAACTTGGCCTCGTACTCGGCGGCGGCCTGCTCGACCACCTTCCTCGCGATCGCCTCGGGATCGAGCGACTCGTCCGCCTCCACCCACTGCTTCACCGGCGCGGCCATGAAGAAGTCCGACTCCAGGCGGCGCTCGAGGGCGGGGATGTCCCACTGCTCCTCGACGCTCTCCGGGGGCACGTGCTCGCGCACGGCGCCGGCCAGGACGTCGGCGCGGATCGCCGCGATGGTGGAGGTGATGTCGGAGCTCTCGAGGAGCTCGTTTCGCTGCGCGTAGATCACCTTGCGCTGGTCGCTCGCGACGTCGTCGTACTCGAGGAGCTGCTTGCGGATGTCGAAGTTGCGGGCCTCGACCTTGCGCTGCGCGTTCTCGATGGAGCGCGTGACCATCTTCGCCTCGATGGCCTCGCCCTCGGGGATCTTGAGCGAGCGCATGATCGCCTGCAGCCGCTCGCCGGCGAAGATCTTGAGCAGCGGGTCCTCGAAGGACAGGAAGAAGCGCGACGACCCCGGGTCGCCCTGGCGCGCGGCGCGGCCGCGCAGCTGGTTGTCGATGCGCCGCGACTCGTGGCGCTCGGAGCCGATGATGTGAAGCCCCCCCGCGGCCACCACCTCGTTGTGGAGCTTCTGCCACGACTCGCGGATGTCGGCGATGCGGCGCTCCTTCTCGGAAGGCGAGAGCGCCTCGTCGGCCTTCACGCGCAGGATCTCGGGCTCGGGGTTGCCGCCGAGCACGATGTCCGTGCCGCGGCCGGCCATGTTGGTCGCGATCGTGACCATCCTCGGGCGCCCCGCCTGGATCACGATCTCCGCCTCCCGCGCGTGCTGCTTCGCGTTGAGCACCTGGTGCGGCAGGCCCTCCTTCTCGAGGAGCGAGGAGATGAGCTCGGAGTTCTCGATGGAGGTGGTTCCCAGGAGCACCGGCTGGCCGCGCCCGTGGCAGTCCTTCACCTCGGCGAGGATCGCCTGGTACTTCTCCTTGGCGGTGATGAAGACCTGGTCGTTCGAGTCCTTGCGGATCATCGGCCGGTGCGTGGGGATCAGCACCGTCTCGAGGTTGTAGATGTGCGAGAACTCGAAGGCCTCGGTGTCGGCCGTGCCGGTCATGCCGGCGAGCTTCCTGTAGAGCCGGAAGTAGTTCTGGAAGGTGATCGAGGCGAGCGTCTGCGACTCGTTCTTGATCGTGACGCCCTCCTTCGCCTCGACCGCCTGGTGCAGGCCGTCGGACCAGCGCCGGCCCTGCATCATGCGGCCGGTGAACTCGTCGACGATCACCACCTCGTCGTCCTGCACCACGTAGTGCTGGTCGCGGTGGTAGAGCGCGTGGGCGCGCACGCCCGCGTGGAGGTGGTGCATCAGCATGATGTTGGCGGGGTCGTAGAGGCTCGCCCCCTCCGGGAGCAGGCCCGCCTTCACCATGAGCTCCTCGGCGTGCTCGTGGCCCTGCTCGGAGAGCGTGACGCTGTGCTGCTTCAGGTCGGCCCAGTAGTCGCCCTCGCCCTTCTCGTCGGCCTGCGCCACGAGGGAGGGGACGAGCACGTTGATGCGCCGGTAGAGGTCCGCCGAGTCCTCGGCCTGGCCGGAGATGATGAGCGGCGTCCTCGCCTCGTCGATGAGGATCGAGTCGACCTCGTCGACGATCGCGTAGTGGAGCCCGCGCTGGAAGCGCTCGGCGACCTGCGTGGCCATGTTGTCGCGCAGGTAGTCGAAGCCGAACTCGTTGTTGGTGCCGTAGGTGATGTCGGCCTTGTACGCGTCCTGCTTCTCGGCGCTGTCCATCTGCGGCACGACCACGCCCACGGTGAGGCCGAGGAAGCGGTGGATGCGCCCCATCCACTCCGCGTCGCGCCGGGCGAGGTAGTCGTTCACGGTGACGACGTGGACGCCCTTGCCGGTGAGCGCGTTGAGGTAGGACGGGAGCGTGGCGACGAGGGTCTTGCCCTCGCCGGTGCGCATCTCCGCGATCTTGCCCTGGTGCAGCGCGATGCCGCCCACCAGCTGCACGTCGAAGTGGCGCATGCCGAGCACGCGCCGGGAGGCCTCGCGGACCACCGCGAAGGACTCCGGGAGGACCTCCTCGAGCGTCGCGCCGGCGGCGACCCGCTCGCGCAGCTCCGGCGTCTTCGCCGCGAGGGCCTCGTCGGAGAGCTTCTCGATGGCGGGCTCGAGGGCGTTGATGGACTCGACCGTCTTCCGGTACTGCTTCAGGAGGCGGTCGTTGCGGCTGCCGAAGATGGCCTTGAGGACGTTTGAGAACACGGGAAGGGGGCGGGAGGCGGGAATCGGATGCGAAACCGGCCCCAACGGGGCCGGACAGGAGCGAAATTATAAGGTCAAATGGGGTCCCGCGGCCGGTTTGCAAGCCCCGGCCGGGGCGGGGCGGCTACTTGCGCAGGGCGACCGGCAGCGGCCCTTCCTTCTTGTCCAGCGCGAAGAACTTGTTGGGGTTGAGCGGAACGCCCTTCTCGCGCACCTCGAAGTGCAGGTGCGGCCCGGTCGTGCGGCCGGTATTGCCCACCTGCGCGATGAGCTGGCCCTTCATCACCACGTCGCCCACCTTCACCGTGCTCTTCAGCAGGTGCGCGTAGCGGGAGGTGAGGCCGTTGTCGTGGTCCACGTCGACGATGTTGCCGTACTCGGGGTGGAACTCCACCGTCGAGACGACGCCGCCGGCGGCCGCCATCACCGGCGTGCCCTGGGTCGCGATGATGTCCACGCCCGTGTGGAAGCTCGACCTGCCGGAGATCGGGTCGATGCGGTAGCCGTAGTTGGAGGAGTAGTAGCCCTGGTGGACGGGCAGCGTCGTGGGGATGGTCTTGCGCGCGAGGCGGTCGTCCATGAACACCGAGTCGATCACGCCCATCTTGTCGCTGCGGTCGTCGAGGATGCGCGAGATCTCCTCGAGCTTCTGCCTGAACTCGGGAAGCGTGAGATCTCTCGAGAACGCCGTGGGGGCCGCGCCGCCCTGCCCGGGCTTCTCGTCGAAGCGGAACTCCGTGGGCTTGATGCCGGCGGCCTTGGCGAGGCGCTCGCCGAAGGCGTCCAGGCGCAGGATCCTCGCCTGCAGCTCGCCCACCTTCACCGCCAGCGCGTTCAGGCTGTCCTTCATCTCGGATTCGCTGCGCTTGAGGTCCTCCTCGTGCAGCGCCGTGAGGAGGGCTCTCAGGTAGGGGTTGCGCAAGTCCGTGGAGAACTTCATCGTGACGATGTAGGTCGCCATCGCCAGGAAGAAGCCCGACATCAGGATGCCGAGCGCCACCAGGATGACCTGCGTGCGCGACAGTGTCAGGCTCCGGGTTCTGGCGAGGCTGTCCGAGACCAGAATGATGTTCATCCACGCTCCTTGTCACCAACGATGGCCACCGAACCGATAGCCCGGCTGCTGCGCCAAAGCCCCGACCTGGCCCCGGTCCGCGACCGGCTGGAACAGGTGGGACGCCTGCAGGACTGCTTTCGGTCCGTCGTACCCGCGGGGCTCGCTTCCACGAGCCGGGTATGCGCCGTCGATGGAACGACTGTTGTGGTTCGCGCAGACAACGCGCCGGTCGCCGCGGCCCTGAGGGCCTTGGCGCCGAGACTGCTGGCCGGCCTGAAGCAATGCGTCGGGCAGGAACGGCCCCCGCCCGGGAAGGGCGCGAAAAGCGCCTTGAAAATCAAGCGGGATCAAGAGCTTACTGCATTGCGGGTGGAAGTTCAAGTCGAGGCTCCTGCAGCGCCCCGCAAGGTCCGCGAGCGCAAGGCGCTGCCGATGGCGCGCCTCGCGGAGGTGGCCGAGGGCCTCGCCGAGTCGCCGCTCAAGGAAGTCCTGGAGCGCATCACCCGCGGTCACAGGAAGACGAGCACCCGCCCGAAGAGGTAGACGAGGCCGGCGGCGACCCCCACCAGGACGAGCACCTGGAGGGTCTTCGCCGCGAGCCGGAGGTAGCGCGGGTCGCGGGTCGCCACGAAGGCGATGCCCAGCCCGAGCAGGAAGAGGATCGCGAAAAGGCCGACCGCGCGCAGCACCAGCATGTCAGGCGCCGCTGCGAACCCCGGCCGGGACGGGCGCCAGCCGCGCCACGCGCCTAGGCCTGCAGCAGGGGGAAGTTCGCGAAGGCCGCCGGCAGCTGGGCGGGCTCCGCGAAGGTGATCGCCTCCCACGCCGAGGCGTCGGCGAGGAGAACCCTCACGAGCTGGTTGTTGAGCGCGTGGCCCGACTTGTGGCCGTGGAAGGCCCCGATGAGGGGGTGGCCCAGGAGGTAGAGGTCGCCCACGGCGTCGAGGGCCTTGTGCTTCACGAACTCGTCGTCGAAGCGCAGGCCCTCGCTGTTCAGGACCCGGAAGTCGTCCACCACGATCGCGTTGTCGAGGGAGCCCCCGCGGCCCAGGCCGGCCGCGCGCATCGCCTCCACGTCCTGGGTGAAGCCGAAGGTCCGCGCCCGGGCGATGTCCTTCACGAAGGAGACCTTCGCGAAGTCGATGTCGACCGTCGTCTCCGACTGCTCGAACACCGGGTGGCGGAACTCGATCGAGAAGCCCACCTTGAAACCGGCGAAGGGCGCGAGGCTCACCCGCTTGTCGCCCTGCCCGATCTCGACCTTCTTCAGCACGCGGATGTAGGTCTTGGGCGCGGCCTGCTCCTCGATGCCCGCCTGCTGCAGGAGGAACACGAAGGTGGCGGCGCTGCCGTCCATGATGGGCACCTCCTCCGCCGAGACGTCCACGTAGGCGTTGTCGATTCCCATGCCGAAGAAGGCGCTCATGAGGTGCTCGACGGTCGAGACGCGGGCGCCGTCCTTCTCGAGCACCGTCGCCATGCGCGTGTCGGCTACGTTGCCCGCGCGGGCGGGAATCGCGGGATTGCCGGGCAGGTCGGAGCGGCAGAAGACGATGCCGGTGTCCGGCGCGGCGGGGCGCAGGACGAGCGTCACCTTCCGGCCGGTGTGGACGCCGACGCCGGTGGCCTTGACGGAGGTCTTGAGAGTGCGCTGGCGGATCATTGCGGGAGCCCGGGGCGGCTCGCGGCGGCCCGGCTGTTCGGAAAACGCAATTCTATCATCAACTTAGGTGCCAGGCCCGGGCTTTTTCGCCGTGCGCTCGTCCTCGAGCGCCCGAACGGCGTCGAGGATTCCCGCAAAGCGCTTGCCGAAGTCGGTGAGCGAGTACTCGACGCGTGGCGGCACTTCCGGGAAGCTCTCCTTGTCGAGGATCCCGAATCGCACGAGCTTGCGCAGCCGCTCGTTCAGCACCTTCTGCGAGAGCCCGGGCACCGAATGCTCGATCGCCCCCGGGCGCCGCACGCCTGCGCGCACCTGGTCGATCACCGTGAGCGACCACTTGCAGCCGATGATGTCCTCCACCATTCCGTGGACGGACTTCGACGGCGCCGGCGTGGAAATTCCTTTCTTGTTCGCGATCGCCAAGATGCACCGTTTGGTGGGTAGGGAACCGTCCGGTGGCCGCTTTTCCGGCCGCCGCCGGCCCGCTAGATTGCGCCGCGTCACCCCATCTTTCAAGGAGACCGCGCATGAATCGCCTCGCCCTCGCCGCCCTCGCCACCCTCGCCCTCCCGGTGCTCGCCGCCGAGGTCGCCTACCCGGAGGGCTACCGCAACTGGCACCACGTGAAGAGCATGGTGATCCAGCCCGGGCACGGCCTCTACGAGGCCTTTGGCGGCATCCACCATCTCTACGCCAACCGCAAGGCGCTCGAGGGTTACCGGACGGGGAAGTTCCCCGACGGGGCCGTCATCGTCTTCGACCTGCTCGAGGCGCCGTCCGAGGGCGGCGCCGTCACCGAGGGCAAGCGCAAGGTGGTGGGCGTGATGGCCCGCGACGCGCGGAAGTTCGCGGCGACGGGCGGCTGGGGCTTCGAGGGGTTCAAGGGCGACTCGAGGACGGAGCGCGCGGTGGGCACGAACGCCGCGAAAGCGTGCTTCGAGTGCCACGCGCCGCTGAAGGACCGTGGCTACGTATTCAGCACGACCCGGAAGTGAAAAGGGGCCCGCTTTCGCGGGCCCCGAAGGGAAGGCGGGAACGGCCGCCGGGAGACGGCGGCGGCCGCGGGTGCAAGCGCGCGACCCGCCCTCTTGAGGCAGGCGGCATGGCGCGGGGCGAGCCCGCGCCGCGCCGTCAGTCCGCCTGCTTGCGCAGGAAGGCGGGGATGTCGAGCGTTTCCATGCCCGAGTGGCGCAGCGCGTCGACCGTCTGGTCGCGGCGGCGCCGGAACGCGGCGGGCTGCTCGAGCTCCTCGTAGTTCACCTCCATCGGCTCGTTGTGGGTGCCGGTGCGCTGCACGATCGAGATCGTGGGCTGGCGCTGGGCGGCGGCCCCGCCGAGGCCGGTGGCGACGATCGTCACCCGCAGCGCGTCGCCGATCGAGTCCTCGATCACGCTCCCGTAGATGATGGTCGCGTCCTCCGCGGTGAAGGAGCGGATCGTGTTCATCACCTCGTGCACCTCCTTCAGGCGGATGCTCCGGGAGGCGGTGATGTTCACGAGCACGCCGCGCGCGCCGGCGAGGTGGATGTCCTCGAGCAGCGGCGAGTGCACCGCCTGCTCCGCGGCCATCTGCGCGCGCTCGGGGCCCGAGGCCATCGCCGAGCCCATCATCGCCACGCCGTTCTCGCTCATGACGGTGCGCACGTCGGCGAAGTCCACGTTCACGAGGCCGGGGCAGTTGATCACCTCGGCGATGCCCGCGACCGCGCCGTTCAGGACGTCGTTGGAGGCCCGGAACGCGTCCTCGTAGGTGACGTCCTCGCCCAGCACCTGCATGAGCCGCTCGTTGGGGATGATGATGAGCGAATCGACGTGCTCCTTGAGGGCGTCGATGCCGAGGGCCGCCACCTTCTGGCGCTTGCCCTCGAAGTCGAAGGGCTTGGTGACCACCGCCACCGTGAGGATGCCCATCTCGCGCGCGATGGAGGCGACCACGGGCGCGGCGCCCGTGCCCGTGCCCCCGCCCATCCCGGCGGTGATGAAGAGCATGTCGGCCCCCGTCACCAGCTCCTCGATCCGGCTGCGGTCCTCCTCGGCCGCGAGGCGGCCCACCTCGGGGTTGGCGCCCGCGCCGAGCCCCTTGGTGACGCCCGTGCCGAGCTGCAGCGTCGTCTTCGCGAGGTTCCTCTTGAGGGCCTGCGCGTCGGTGTTGAGCGTGATGAACTCCACGCCCTGCACCCCGTTGTTGATCATGTGGTCCACGGCGTTGCCGCCGCAGCCGCCGATGCCCACTACCTTGATCACCGCGTCCGGCGATTGGGTTTCCAGCAACTCGATCATCTGTCGTCTCCTTTTGTCGTGACTGCGTCGCTGCTCCGGCGTGCCCTGCCCGCTGCCTGCCGAACCTAGAAATTGCCCTTGAACCAGCTCTTCATCTTCTCCAGCACGTCCTTGAATCCCGCGCCCGCGATCTTCGCGTGCTGCTCGCGCCGCACCTGCTCCAGCCCCGCCAGGAGCAGGCCCATGCCCGTGGCGTGCCGCGGGTTCCTCACCACCTCCGCGAGCGCCCCGGCGTACTGCGGGAGCCCCACGCGCACCGGCATGTGGAAGACCTCCTCGCCCAGCTCCACCATCCCCTTCATGAGCGCCGTGCCGCCCGTGATCACGACGCCCGAGGACAGGAGCTCCTCCAGCCCGCAGGAGCGCAGCTCGCGCTGCACCAGCGAGTAGAGCTCCTCGACGCGCGGCTCGATCACCTCCGCGAGCGTCTGGCGCGAGATCTCGCGCGCGCCGCGGTCGCCGACGCCGGGCACCTCGATCATGTCGTTCACGCTCGCGAGCTGGCGCAGCGCCACGCCGTGGCGGATCTTGAGTTCCTCCGCGTCCTTGGTCGGCGTGCGCAGCGCCATCGCGATGTCGTTGGTGATCTGGTCTCCCGCGATGGGGATCACGCTCGTGTGCTTGATGGCGCCGTCGGTGAAGACCGCGAGGTCGGTGGTCCCGCCGCCCACGTCGATGAGGCACACGCCCAGGTCGCGCTCGTCGTCCAGGAGCACCGCGTCGGCCGAGGCGAGGGGCTGCAGCATGAGGTCGCGCACCTCGAGCCCGCAGCGGCGCACGCACTTCATGATGTTCTGGGCGGCCGAGACCGCGCCCGTCACGATGTGCACCTTCACCTCGAGGCGCATGCCGGACATGCCGAGCGGCTGGCGCACGCCGCCCTGCCCGTCGATGATGAATTCCTGCTCGAGGATGTGCAGGACCTGCTGCTCCATGGGGATGTTCACGGCGCGGGCGGTCTCGATCACGCGGTCGATGTCGTACTGCGACACCTCCTTGTCCTTGATCGCCACCATCCCGTGGGAGTTGAAGCTCTTGATGTGGCTGCCGGCGATGCCCGTGAGCACGTCGCGGATCTTCACGTCCGCCATGAGCTCCGCCTCCTCGAGCGAGCGCTGGATGGCGGTCACCGTGGACTCGATGTTCACCACCGTGCCCTTCTTGAGGCCGCGCGAGGGATGGCTGCCCATGCCGATCAGGTTGAGCGTCCCCTCGGGCGTGACCTCGGCCACGAGCGTCACGATCTTGGAGGTGCCGATGTCGAGGGCCACCAGGAGGCTGCGGCTCTCGCGGTTGCGGTTCACGATCATGGCCTCGCCTTCATCCCTGTCTGCCCGCGCCGCGGGGCGCGGGATTCGCCGGCGCCGCGGCGACGCCGCGCAGCGCGAACCCGTTCGGATAGCGCAGGTCGGCGCGCGTCGCGCCCGCTGCCTGCGCCTCGATGCGCGGCCACGCCGCGGCGAAACGCGCCAGGCGCGCCTCGATGTCCTCGCGTCCCAGCTCGAGCGCGAGTCCCGAGGCGAGCCGCGCCTGCCACGCCCGCCGCGCCGAGAGCCGCAGCTCCGCGACCGGGATCCCGAGCGGCGCGGCCGCGCGCGCGACGCGCTCCCAGGCCGCCGCCATCTCCGCCGCGCTCCCCTCGGGTCCCGAAAAGATCGGCAGCGCCGCGTCGGTCCCGGCCGCGAAGACCTCCCCGCGCACGCTCACCAGGCGCGCCTCGTCCCAGCGGGCGAGCGCGACGTGCGCGTCGATCGCCACCTCGAGCGTGCCGGGGAACACGTAGCGCACGGTGCAGTCGCGCACCCACGGCAGGTGGCGCACCGCCTCGCGCACGGCCGCGAGCGACACCTCGCGCGCCGGGCGCCCGCGCAGGCCCGCGGCCAGCCGCTCGCGCGCGGCCGCGGGAACGCTCCCGGCGTCGCCGCCGAAGCGCACGCGGACGATGGGCTGGCCGCCGAGCTCGTCCCAGGCGAGCCAGGCGCCCGCCGCGAGCCCGCCCGCCACGGCGAGCGCGCCCACGGCGCGCAGGGCGAGGACGGCGCCGGGCCTCACGGCGAAGCCTCCGTCGCCGCGCCCTCGAGGATGCGCAGGCACAGGTCCGGGTAATCGATGCCCACGGCCCGGGCGGCGATGGGCACGAGGCTGTGCCCCGTCATCCCCGGCGAGGTGTTCATCTCGAGGAAGGAATAGGTGCCGTCGCCGCGCAGCATCACGTCGGCCCGCCCCCAGCCGCGGCAGCCGAGCACGCGGAAGCTCGCGAGCGCGTCGCGGCGGATGGCGGCCTCGACGCCGGGCCGCACGCCGGCCGGGCAGTGGTACCTCGTGTCGTCCGTGAAGTACTTGTTCTGGTAGTCGTAGTTGCCGCCCGGCGCCTCGATGCGCACGAGCGGCAGCGCCTCGTCGCCGAGGATCGAGGCCGTGAGTTCCTGTCCCTCCACGAACTCCTCGACGACCACGAGCCGGTCGAAGGTGGCCGCGAACGCGACGGCCGGGGCGAGATCCGCCGCCGTGCGCACCTTCGTGATGCCGAGCGTGGACCCCTCGTGCGCCGGCTTCACGAAGACGGGCAGGCCCAGGCGGTCCAGCACGCGCGCCCAGTCGGTGTCCGGCTCGGCGACGGCGAAGCGCGGCGTCGGGATGCCCGCGGCGATCCACACGAGCTTGGTGCGCCACTTGTCCATCGAGAGCGCCGAGGCCATGACGCCGCTGCCGGTGTAGGGGATGCCCATCACCTCCAGCGCCCCCTGGACCGTGCCGTCCTCGCCGAAGCGCCCGTGCAGGGCGATGAAGACGCGCGCGAAGCCCTCGCGCCTGAGGTCGAAGAGCTCGCGCTCGCTGGGATCGAAGGCGTGCGCGTCCACGCCCTTGCCGCGCAGGGCGGCGAGGACGCCGTTGCCGGAAAGGAGCGAGATCTCGCGCTCGGCCGACGGGCCGCCCATGAGGACCGCGACCTTGCCGAGGGCGCGCGGGTCAGCCATGGGCGGCTCCCGCGCGGCCGACGATGTGCACCTCGCGCACCAGCTCGATGCCGGTCTTCGCCTTCACCGTCGCCTGCACGTGCTCGATGACGGCCTCGATGTCGGCCGCGCTCGCCGCGCCCGCGTTCACGATGAAGTTCGCGTGCTTCGTGGAGACTTCCGCGCCGCCCACCCGGAAGCCCTTGAGCCCGCAGGACTCGATCACCCGCGCCGCGTGGTCGCCCGGCGGGTTGCGGAAGACGCTGCCGGCGTTGGGCTCCGAGAGCGGCTGCGTCGCGACGCGCCGCTGCAGCAGCGACTTCATGCGCGCGAACGCCTTCTGCCCGTCGCCCGGCTCGAAGGCGAAGGTGCCGGCGACGAACCACTCCTCGCCCGGCGTGCGCCGGGCCACGTGGCGGTAGCCGATCTCGTAGTCCTCGCGCGTGCGCAGGCGCAGCGTCCCCGCGCGGTCGATCGTGGTCACGTCCACGACGAATTCCCAGGTCTCGCCGCCGTAGCAGCCCGCGTTCATGGCGAGCGCGCCGCCGACGGTGCCGGGGATGCCCGCGAGCCACTCCGCGCCCTCGCAGTCGTGGCGGGCGACGAAGCGCGCGAGGTGCGGGGCCGGCACGCCGCCGCCGGCGACGAAGGTCCGGCGCGTGCCCAGCTCGCCCGCCGCGCGGATGCCGCCGAGCGCGTGGTGCGTGAAGACCACCGCGCCGTGGAAGCCGCCGTCGCGCACGAGGAGGTTGCTGCCGAGCCCGACGAAGAGGATCGGCTCGCCCGCCGGCCGCGACGCGAGGAAGGACTGCAGGTCGGCCACGTCGGCCGGCTGGTAGAAGGCCCTGGCCTTCCCGCCCGCGCGCCAGCTCACGTGCCGCGCCATCGGCTCGCCCGTGCGCATCACGCCGCGCGGCGTCGCGGGCGGCCCCTGGAGCGCGCCCAGCCCGGTGGCGGCGAGCCCGACGGGGTTCATTCGCCGCCTCCGCCCGCGCGCGCGAGCTCCGGGGCGAGCCCCGCCACGGAGCCGGCGCCCATGGTGACCACGACGTCGCCGTCGCGCACCGCCGCGAGCACCGCGTCCTTCATCTGCGCGACCTCGTCGACGAAGACCGGCTCGACCTTCCCGGCGACGCGGATCGCGCGCACGAGCGAGCGGCCGTCGGCGGCGACGATCGGCGCCTCCCCCGCGGGATAGACGTCGGCGAGCACCAGCGCGTCGGCCCCCGAGAGCACGCGCACGAAGTCCTCGAAGAGGTCGCGCGTGCGCGTGAAGCGGTGCGGCTGGAAGGCGAGGACGAGCCGCCGCCCGGGATAGGCCCCGCGCGCGGCGGCGATCGTCGCCGCCATCTCCGCGGGGTGGTGGCCGTAGTCGTCCACGAGCGTGAAACGCCCGCCGCCGGCGAGGGCCACGTCGCCGAAGCGCTGGAAGCGCCGGCCGACGCCCGTGAACTCGCCGAGCGCCTTGGCGATGGCCGCGTCGGGCGCGCCGACCTCGCGGGCCACGGCGATGGCGGCGAGCGCGTTGAGCACGTTGTGCTCGCCGGGCAGGGCGAGGCGCACCTCGAGGGGCTTCGCGCCGTTGCCTACCGCGCGGAAGCGCATGCCGCCGTCCTCCCAGCGCACGTCCTCGGCCCGCAGGTCCGCGTCCGAGCGGATGCCGTAGGTGACGAGGGGGCGGGAGACGTCCTTCAGGATCGCGCGCGCGTTCTCGTCGTCCTTGCACACCACCGCGAGCCCGTAGAAGGGCAGGTGCCCGAGGAACTCGACGAAGGCCCCCTTCAGGCGCTCGAAGTCGTGCCCGTAGGTCTCCATGTGGTCGGCGTCGATGTTGGTGACCACGGAGATCATCGGCTGCAGGTAGAGGAAGGAGGCGTCGGACTCGTCGGCCTCGGCGACGAGGAGCTCGCCCTTGCCCAGCCGCGCGTTCGAGCCGATGGAGTTGAGCCTCCCGCCGATCACGTAGGTGGGATCGAGGCCCGCCTCGCCGAGCGCCGCGGCCACGAGGGAGGTGGTGGTGGTCTTGCCGTGGGTGCCGGCGACCGCGATGCCCTGCTTGAAGCGCATGAGCTCGGCCAGCATCATCGCGCGCGGCACCACGGGCACGTGCGCGTCGCGCGCCGCGACGACCTCCGGGTTGTCCCGCGTCACGGCCGAGGAGGTGACGACGGCGTCCGCGCCCGCGATGTGGCCCGCCTCGTGTCCGATCGCCACCGCGATCCCGAGCCCGCGCAGGCGGCGCACCGCGGCGCTCTCGGCGATGTCGGAGCCGCTCACCTGGTAGCCCAGGTTCGCGAGCACCTCGGCGATGCCCGACATGCCCGAGCCGCCGATGCCCACGAAGTGGATGCGCTTCACCTTGTGGCGCATCGGGGCCTCCCGGTTCCGGGGCGCGCGCGGCTCATGCGGCCCCCGCCATCCGTTCGCACAGGTCCGCGCAGGCGCGCGTCGCCCCGGGCTTGCCCAGGGCGCGCGCGGCCGCGGCCATCGCGGCGAGGCGCTCGCGCGTGAGCCCCGCGAAAAGCGACGCGAGCGCGGCCGGCGTGGTCTCGAGCTGCGCGAGCCGGATCGCCGCCCCGCGCGACTCGAGGAAGCGCGCGTTGCCGGCCTGCTCGTCGGCCACGAACCACGGCAGGGGGACGAGGATCGCCGCCACGCCCGCCACGCCGATCTCGGCCACGGTGATGGCGCCGGAGCGCGCGACCAGCACGTCGCACCACGCGTAGCGCGCGGCCATGTCGTCGATGAAGGCGAGCACCTCGGCCTTCACGCCCGCCTCGCGGTAGCGCCGCGCCAGCGCGTCGAAGTTGCGCTCGCCCGCCTGGTGGACGACCTCGGGCCGCGCCTCCTCGGGCATCGCGGCGAGCGCCGCCACCACCAGCTCGCTCAGGGTCTGCGCGCCGAGGCTTCCGCCGACCACCAGCAGCCGCAGCGGGCCGCTGCGCCCGGCGTAGCGCGCCTGCGGCGGCGGCACGGCGGCGATCTCCTCGCGCACGGGCGTGCCCAGCCACTCGACCTTCGACGGCCGCGGGATGCGGTCCCCGACGCGGTGACCGGCGCGCGCCTCGAAGGCGCCTTCCATGCCCACGACGACGCGGTCGGCCACGAGCGCGAGCACGCGGTTGGCGAGCCCCGCCGTCGCGCCCGGCTCGTGCACCACGAGGGGCCGGCCCCAGAGGGCGGCCATCATGCCGCCCGGAAAGGCGACGTAGCCGCCCATCGAGAGGACCACGTCGGGGCGCACGCGGAAGAGGATGGCGCTCGCCTGCCAGAAGGCGACGAGGAGCCGCGCCGGCAGCAGGAGCCAGGCGAGCGCGCCCTTGCCGCGCACGCCCGCCATGTTCACCTTCTCCAGGGGGAAGCCGGCCTGCGCGACGAGCTTCGCCTCCATGCCCGCCGGCGTTCCCATCCACGCGACCTTCCAGCCGCGCGCGGCGAGCTCGCGCGCGATCGCGATGCCCGGAAAGATGTGGCCGCCCGTGCCCGCCGCCATGACGAGAAGGGTCCTTGCCATCTCAGGCTCGCTCCCCACGAAGCGAGGCCACATCTTCGGCGCAGGCTGACGCGGCGCCGCTTGCCGCGTCAAGCGTGCGGGCATGGCCCGCGAGCGTGCCGGAGCCAAAGACGTGGCCCCCGGTTCCGGCCGCCATGACGAGGATCGTGCGGCTCATAGCGAGCCTCCGCGCATGAGGTACCGATTCTGGCTCCGGCCCGCTCGCGTCGCTCGCTTGACCTGCAAGCGGCGCAGGTCAGCCTTCACCGAAACCGGTACCCGGACGATGGCTTCGGCTCTCATAGAGAGCCTCCGCGCATCAGGTACCGGTTTTCAAAATCGATCCGCAGGAGGATCGCCACGGCCACGCAGTTGACGACGATGCCGGTGCCGCCGAAGGAGAGGAAGGGCAGCGTGAGGCCCTTGGTCGGGAGCAGCCCCATGTTCACGCCCATGTTGATGAAGGCCTGCGCGGCGAGCCACACGCCGATGCCCTGGGCCACCAGCGCCGCGTAGTAGCGCTCGAGGCTCGCGGCCTGGCGCCCCACGGCGAAGGCCCGCAGCACGAGGAAGAGGAAGAGCGTGATCACCGCGGCCACGCCCGCGAAGCCCAGCTCCTCGGCGATCACCGCGAGCAGGAAGTCGGTGTGCGCCTCCGGCAGGTAGAAGAGCTTCTCGACCGAGGCGCCCAGCCCCACGCCCAGCCACTCGCCGCGCCCGAAGGCGATGAGCGAGTGCGAGAGCTGGTAGCCCTTGCCGTAGGCGTCCGCCCACGGGTCCATGAAGCCGAGGATGCGCTGCAGCCGGTAGGGCGAGGAGACGATGAGGAGCACGAAGGCCGCGGCGAGCCCGAACGCGAGCACCACGAAGATCCGCCAGTTGAGCCCGCCCAGGAAGAGGATCGCCATCGCGATGGTGGTCACCACGACCAGGGCCCCGAAGTCCGGCTCGCGAAGCAGCAGCCCCGCGACGAGGAACATCACGGAGAACATGGGCAGGAAGCCCTTCTTCAGGTCGTCCATGAACGCGGCCTTGCGCACCGTGTAGTCGGCGGCGTAGAGCACGACCAGGAGCTTCATCACCTCCGAGGGCTGGAAGGTCGCGGGCCCGATCGCGATCCACCGGCGCGCGCCGTTCACCTCCCGGCCGATGCCGGGGATCAGCAGCGCCACGAGGAGACCCACCCCCGCCATGAAGAGCCAGGGCGCGGCCGCCTGCCAGTAGCGCAGCGGCACCTTGAAGGCCATCGCGCCCGCGAGGACGCCGACGGCGAGGTAGAGCCCGTGCCGGGCGAGGAAGTAGTGCGAGCGGAAGCCGGTGAAGCGCTCCGCCTCCGCCATCGCGATCGACGCCGAATAGACCATCACCAGCCCGAACGCGGCGAGCAGCAGCGCGCTCCAGACGAGGCCCTGGTCGATCGCGGTGTCGCGGCGGGCGGGGTTGTAGAGCATCAGCCCTCCACCCGCTTCGCGAGGGCGCGGGCGGCGGCCGCGAAGGCGGCGCCGCGCTCGCCGTAGTTGGCGAACATGTCGAAGCTCGCGCACGCGGGCGAGAGCAGCACCGCGTCGCCGGCCCGCGCGAGCTGGAAGGCCGCCTCCACCGCCGCGTCCATGGTCCCGGCGCGCACGCAGGCCACGCCCGTGCCCGCGAGCGCCGCCTCCACGGCCGGCGCGTCGCGCCCGATCAGCACCACCGCCCTCGCCTTGCGCTTCACGGCGGGCGCGAGCGGGGAGAAGTCCTGGCCCTTGCCGTCGCCGCCGGCGATGAGCACCGCCGTCTCGCGAAGGCCCTCGAGCGCGGCGACCGTGGCGCCGACGTTGGTGCCCTTGGAGTCGTCGTAGAACGCGACGCCGCGCGCCGAGGCCACGCGCTCGGCCCGGTGCGGCAGGCCGCGGAACTCGCGGATCGCGCGCGCGAGCGGCTCTCCCGCCATCCCGGCGCTGCGGCACAGCGCGTGCGCGGCGAGCGCGTTGGCGGCGTTGTGCAGCCCCGCCACCGGGATCTCGTCGAGGGCGACGATGGGTTCGCGTCCCTCCACGAGCCGGCCGCCGGCGATGCCCCAGCCGCCTTCCCCGGGGGGCTCGCCCAGGCCGAAGGTCGCGGTGGCGCCGCCCGCCATGGCGAGGCTCCACGGGTCGTCGCGGTTCAGCACGCGCGTGCCGCAGTGCCGGAAGATGCGCGCCTTGGCCCGGGCGTAGTCGTCCATCGAGCCGTAGCGGTCGAAGTGGTCCTGGGAGAGGTTGAGCATCGCCGCGCAGTCGAGCCGGAGGTTCTCCGTGGTCTCGAGCTGGTAGCTCGAGAGCTCGATCACGTAGGCCTCGGGGTGGCCCGAGGTCCCGGCCTCGCGCAGCGCGTCCAGCACGGGCAGGCCGATGTTGCCGGCCACCACCGTGCGCAGCCCCGCGGCGCGCGCCATCGCGCCCGCGAGCGCCGTCACGGTGCTCTTGCCGTTCGTGCCGGTGATCCCGATCACGCGCGCTCCGGGGGCCTCGCGCGCCACTTCGCGCCCGAAGATCTCGACGTCGCCGACGACCTCGATGCCCCGGGCGACGGCATCGCGGAGCAGCGGCTCGCGAAGCGCAATGCCCGGACTCGCAACGACCGCGTCCACGCCCGCCAGGCTCTCGGGTCGGAACGCGCCGAGATCGAGGCGGATGCCGGGGACGGCCTCGCGGACCGCTCCCAGGGCCGGAGGCGCTTGGCGCGTGTCGGCCCCGCGCAGGCTCGCGCCTTGCCCGGCGAGCCAACGAACGCAAGAAAGCCCCGTGTCACCGAGCCCCAGAACGAGAACGGTCTTGCCGGCCCAGTCGTCATGTGCCATCTCCTTTCGTGCCTAGCGCAGCTTCAGGGTGGAAAGCCCGAAGAGCACGAGCATCATCGTGATGATCCAGAAACGGACCACCACTTGATTCTCTTTCCAGCCCTTGAGCTCGTAGTGGTGGTGCAGCGGCGCCATGCGGAAGACGCGACGGCCCGTGAGCTTGAAGGAGGCCACCTGGATCATCACGGAGAGGGTCTCCACCACGAACACGCCGCCCATGATGAAGAGCACCACTTCCTGGCGGACCACGATCGCCACCATCCCGAGCGCGGCGCCGAGCGCGAGCGCCCCCACGTCGCCCATGAAGACCTCGGCGGGGTAGGCGTTGAACCACAGGAAGGCGAGCCCGGCCCCGGCGATGGCCGCGCAGAACACCGCGAGTTCCCCGGCGCCCGGGATGAAGGGGAAGCCCAGGTACTTCGAGAAGACCGCGTGGCCCGTGACGTAGGCGAACACGGCGAGCGCGCCGGCGATCATCACCGTGGGCATGATCGCGAGCCCGTCGAGGCCGTCGGTGAGGTTGACGGCGTTCGAGGTGCCGACCACCACGAAGAAGCCGAGGATCACGAAGCCGATCGCCCCCAGCGGGATCGCGACCGACTTGAAGAAGGGGACGATGAGCTCCGTCTGCTGCGGCAGCTTCGCGCTCCACGCGAGGATGGCCACGGCCGCGAGCGCGATCGCCGACTGCCAGAAGAGCTTCGCCCGCGCCGAGAGTCCCTTGGGGTTGCGGTGCACGACCTTGCGCCAGTCGTCCACCCAGCCGATCGCGCCGAAGCCGAGCGTGGTCGCGAGGCAGATCCACACGTAGCGGTTGCCCAGGTCCGCCCAGAGGAGCGTGGTGACCGCCACCGACACCAGGATCAGCGCGCCGCCCATGGTCGGCGTGCCCACCTTCACCAGGTGCGTCTGCGGGCCGTCGTCGCGCACCGCCTGGCCGATCTTGTAGGCGGCCAGGCGCCGGATCATGGCCGGCCCGATGAGGAAGGAGATCGCGAGCGCCGTGAGCGCGGCGAGGACCACCCGCAGCGTGATGTAGGTGAAGACGTTGAAGGCGCGGATCTCGACCGCGAGCCATTGCGCCAGCTCAAGCAGCATGGGATTCCTCCGCCGCGAGCCGCGCCACGACCCGCTCCATCGCCATGAAGCGCGAGCCCTTCACCAGGATCGTCGCGCCCGCCCCGGCTTCCGCGCGCGCGGCCTCCACCAGGGGCTCGAGCGCCGCGAAGTGCGAGGCGCCCTCGCCGAACGCCTCGGCGGCGTGCACGCTCAGGGGCCCGAGCGCGAGGAGGCGCTCCACGCCCGCGCCCCTCGCGAAGGCGCCGATCTCCGCGTGCAGCGGCGCGCCCGCCTCGCCCAGCTCGCCCATGTCGCCCATCACGAGCACGCGCCGGCCGGGCTCGCGCGCGAGCACCCGGATCGCCGCCCGCGTCGAGTCGGGATTGGCGTTGTAGGTGTCGTCGATCAGCACCGCGCCCCCGGCGCCGCGCCGGCGCTCGAGGCGCCCCGGGATGCCGGCGAAGGCGCCGAGTCCCGCCTGGATCGCCCGCGCGGGGATGTCCAGCGCGAAGGCCGCGGCGCAGGCCGCGATCGCGTTCCGGGCGTTGTGCTCGCCGGGCACGCGCAGCGTCACCGCGAAGGCGTCGAGCGGCGTGACGAGCCGCAGCTGCTGCGCCTCGACCTGGCCGCGCACGTCGGCGGATTCCGCGGTGCCGAAGGTGACCAGGCTGCGGCTCGCGCACAGGCGCTTCCAGTAGCCGGCGAAGGGGTCGTCCTCGTTCACGAGGGCGAGGCCGCCGGGGCGCAGCCCCGCGTAGATCTCGCCCTTGGCCTGCGCCACGGCCTCCATGGAGCCCAGCATGCCGATGTGCGCGCGGTGCGCGTTGTTCACGAGCGCGACGGTGGGGCCCGCCAGGCGCGAGAGGTAGTCGATCTCGCCCGCGTGGTTCATTCCCATCTCGAGGACCGCGAAGCGGTGGTGCTCGCGCAGCCTGAGGAGCATGAGGGGCAGGCCGATGTCGTTGTTCAGGTTGCCCTCGGTCGCGAGGACGTCCGCGCGGCCGCCGCAGTGGGCGGCGAGGATGGCGGCGAGCATCTCCTTCACCGTGGTCTTGCCGTTGCTGCCGGTGATCGCGACGACCGGGAGCGAAAAGCGCGCGCGCCAGCCGGCGGCGAGCCGGCCGAGCGCCGCCAGGGTGTCCTTCACGAGGACCTGCGGGATCTCGCGCTCGGAGCCCACGCGCCGCGACACGAGCGCGGCGGCGGCGCCCCGGCCGATCGCCTGGGGCACGTAGTCGTGGCCGTCGAAGCGCGGGCCCGCCAGGGCGACGAAGAGCTCGCCCGGCGCGACGCCGCGGCTGTCGGTCGAGACGCCCGAGAAGAGCACGCGCTCCCCCGCGGGCGTGCCGACGGCGAGCCGCGCGGCCTCGGCGATGTCCATCATCGGCGGGTTCACCGGCGCGGGCCCGTTCATCGCGGCCTCGCCTGCAGGGCCGCGGCCGCCACCTCGGCGTCGCGGAAGGGATGGCGCACGCCGGCGATCTCCTGCCAGGTCTCGTGGCCCTTGCCCGCGACGAGCACCACGTCGCCCGCGCGCGCCTGGTGGACGGCGGAGAAGATCGCCACCTGCCGGTCGGCGAGCGCCTCGGCGGCGCCGCCGGGAATGCCGGCCAGGACCTGGTCGATGATCGCCTGCGGATCCTCGCCGCGCGGGTTGTCGCTGGTCACCACGACGCGGTCGGCGAGACGCGCGGCCGCCTCGCCCATGATGGGGCGCTTGCCCGGGTCGCGCTCGCCGCCGCAGCCGAAGACGCAGTGGAGCTTTCCGCCCGGGGCCACGGCCGGGCGCAGCGCGGCGAGCGCCTTCTCCAGCGCGTCCGGCGTGTGCGCGTAGTCCACGACGACGAGCGGAGCCTCGCCCCCGCCCAGGCGCTCGAGGCGGCCGGGCACGGGTTTCAGGGCCGCCACGGCGGCGAGCGCCTCGGGCAGCGCCACGCCGCCCGCGAGAAGCGTCGCGATCACCGCGAGCAGGTTCGAGACGTTGAAGCGGCCGAGCACCGGGACGGCCACCTCGCCCGTTCCCCAGTCGCCCTCGACGCGGAAGCGCAGGCCCGCCTCGCCCAGGCCGATGTCCGCGGCGCGAAGCCGCCCGCCGTCGAGCCCGTAGCCGATCACCTCGAGGGGCGAGGCGCGCAGGCGCTCGGCGAAGCGCCTTCCCCACTCGTCGTCCACGTTGATCGCGGCGTGGCCCAGCCCTCGCGCGCCGAAGAGCCGGAACTTGGCCTCGGCGTACGCCTCCATCGTCCCGTGGTAGTCGAGGTGGTCGCGGGTGAGGTTGGTGAAGACCGCGACGTCGAAGCGGATGCCGGCCGTGCGGCCCTGGTCGAGGCCGTGGCTCGAGACCTCCATCGCCGCGACCTTCGCGCCGCGGCGCAGGTAGTCGGCGAGCTCGCGCTGCAGCACCACGGGGTCGGGCGTCGTGTTCTTCGTCTCCGCGCGCTCGCCGACGAGGCCGTGGCCGAGCGTGCCCAGCACCGCGGCGCGCCGCCCGAGCCCGTCGAAGGCTTGCGCGACCCACTGCGAGACGCTCGTCTTGCCGTTGGTGCCCGTGACCCCGACCATCCACAGCTTCTCCGAGGGCTCGCCGAAGACGAGGCCCGCGATCCCGCTCGCCTTCGCGCGCAGGTCCTCGATGGCGAGGTTCGGCACGTCCCAGCGCTCGTCCCACTCGAAGCCGCGGCGCTCCCAGATCACGGCGGCCGCCCCGCGCGCGAGCGCCTCCGCGATGAAGCCGCGCCCGTCGAGCGTGGCGCCGGGGAAGGCGACGAACACCGAGCCGCGCTTCACCTGCCGCGAGTCCGTGGTGAGGTCGGCGAGCGGCACGCCCAGCTGCGCGAGGCGCTCGCCGAGCACGGCGGCCCCGGCCTCGCGGTGCGGCGCGAAGGCGATCATCCCTCGCCCCCCCCGGCCGCCGGTGCCGGCGCCCGCGCCTCGGTCGCGGTCCCCCGCGCGGGCGCCTGCACGTTGAGCGTCTGCGGCGCGTCCGGCGGCACCGCCATCATGCGCAGCGCCGAGCCCATGACGGCGGCGAACACCGGCGCGCTCACGTCGCCGCCGTAGTACTTCGCGCCGGACGGCTCGTCGAGCATCACCGCGACGATGAAGCGCGGGTCCGACACCGGCCCGAAGCCCACGAAGGAGGAGACGTACTTGTTCTCCGAGTAGCCGCCGGCCTCGGGCTTGTGCGCCGTGCCGGTCTTGCCGGCGACGCGATAGCCGGGCACCGCCGCGCGCGGGGCGGTGCCGCCGGGCCCGACCGCCATCTCCAGCATCCGCGCGACCTTCGCCGCGGTGGCGGCGGACACGAGGGGCTTGCCGATGGGCAGGCCCTCGCGCTTCACGAGCGTGAGCGGCAGCAGGTGCCCCTCGCCGGTGAAGATCGTGTAGGCGCGGGCGATCTGCAGGAGCGAGACCGAGATGCCGTGCCCGTAGGCCATGGTCGCCTGCTCGATGGGCCGCCACTTCGCCGCGGGGCGCAGCAGCCCCTTCGCCTCGCCGGGAAAGCCCGTCTGCGGCGCGGCGCCGAAACCCAGCTCGCGGTAGAAGGCGCCGACGTCCTCGGCCGCCATGCGCAGCTGGATCTTCGCGGTGCCCACGTTGGAGGACTTCTGGATCACCTGGGAGACGGTGAGCAGGCCATTGGGGTGGGAATCGCTGATGGTCCAGCCGCCGATCGACATCGAGCCCGGCGAGGTCTGCACCAGGGTGTCCGGGGTGACGATGCCCGCCTCGAGGGCGGCGGCGACGGTGAAGGGCTTCATCGTCGAGCCGGGCTCGAAGATGTCGGTGACCGAGCGGTTGCGCGTCTGCCGGCCGGTGAGGCTCGCGCGGTTGTTGGGGTTGTAGTCGGGCTGGCTCACGAGCGCGAGCACCTCGCCCGTGCGCGCGTCCAGCATCACCAGGGAGCCGCCGCGGGCCTGGTTCGCGGCGACCGCGGCCTTGAGCTCCTTGTGCGCGAGGAACTGCAGTCGCTGGTCGATGGACAGGAACACCTCGCGGCCGTCGCGCGGCACGCGCAGGCTCTCCACGTCCTCGACGATGCGGCCCTTGCGGTCCTTGATCACGCGCCGGCTCCCGGGCACGCCCGCGAGCCACGCCTGCTGCGCGAGCTCGATGCCCTCCTGGCCCCTGTCGTCGATGCCGGTGAACCCCACCACGTGCGCCATCACCTCGCCCGCCGGGTAGTAGCGCCGGTACTCGCGCTGCTGCAGCACCCCGGGGATGTTGAGCGCCATCACCTTGAGCGCCTGTTCGGGCGAGATCTGGCGCTTGAGATAGACGAACTGGCGATCCTTCTGGGCAACTTTCTGGCTGATTTCCGCCGCGCTCATGCCGAGCACCCTGGCGAGCGCGCGCAGGCCCGGCCCGTCGGGGTCGAAGTCCTCGGGGCTCGCCCAGATCGACTCCACGGGCGTCGAGATCGCGAGCGCGGCGCCGTTGCGGTCCTTCACGGGCCCGCGGGAGGCGGGCATCTCCACCACGCGGCCGTAGCGCGCCTCGCCCTTCTGCTGCAGGAAGTCGTGGTCGAGGCCCTGCAGGAAGAAGGCGCGCGCGGCGAGCACCGCGAAGCCGGTCGCGGCGATCGCGAGCACCAGGCGCGAGCGCCAGCCCTCCAGGCGCAGGCGCAGCGCGGGCGTGCGCTTCTCGAACCTCACCGCCCGCCTCCCGCCGGCGCCTCGAGCGTGACGACGCGCGTGGCGCCCGGCTCCGGCAGGCGCATGCCGAGGGACTTCGAAGCCACGGCCTCGATGCGCTTGTGCGTGGCCCAGGTGCCCTGCTCGAGCTGCAGCTGCGTGAACTCCTCGTCGAGCTTCTTCGCCGCCGCCTGCCCCGCCTCGAGCTCGATGAAGAGCTTGCGGGACTTGTGCTGCGAGGTGATCACCCCCAGGGCGCAGGCCACGGCGGCGAGGAGCAGGAGGAGGTTCACGCGGGCCACGGCTCAGGCCCCGGTGCGTTCCGCGACGCGCAGCGTGGCGCTGCGCGCGCGCGGGTTCGCGGCGATCTCGGCCCCGGAAGCGCGCACGGCGCGGCCCACGAGGCGCAGGCGGGGCTCGGGAAGGTCCCTCGCGCGCACCGGCACGCCGGGCGGCAGCCGGTCGGCCCGCGCGCCCTCGCGCAGGAAGTTCTTCACGAGGCGGTCCTCGAGCGAGTGGAAGCTGATGACGGCCAGCCGCCCGCCGGGCTCGAGGAGCTCCACCGCCTGCGGCAGCGTCACTTCGAGCTCCTCAAGCTCTTGATTGACGTGAATCCGAAGAGCCTGAAAGGTCCGGGTCGCCGGATGCTTGCCCGGCTCGCGCGTCCGAACCGCGCCACCCACGACCTCGGCAAGCTGCCGGGTGGTCCGGAAAGGCTCGCGGCCCCTTGCCGCAACAATCGCTCCTGCAACCTGTTTAGCAAACCGTTCTTCCCCATAGGTTCCGACGACCTCCCTGATTTCTTGTTCTGAGGCCCGGTTCAGCCACTGCGCGGCCGATTCCCCCCGGGTGGGGTCCATGCGCATGTCGAGCGGGCCGTCCTTCGCGAAGCTGAAGCCCCGCTCCGGCGTCTCCAGCTGGGGCGACGAGACCCCCAGGTCGAGCAGGACGCCCGCCACGCGCGCCACGCCCCGCGCGGCGAGCTCCCGGGTCATCGTCGAGAAGCGGCCATGGATCAGCTCAAGACGTCGATCCGCGAGCGGCGCAGCCGCAAGCGCCGCGGGGTCCTGATCAAAAGCGAGAAGTCTTCCGCGAACACCGAGCAGGGCGAGGAGGGCCGCGCTGTGCCCGCCGCGGCCAAAGGTGCCATCGACATAGACTCCGTCGGGGCGGACTCGGAGGGCAGCGACGGCTTCTTCGAGAAGGACCGGGACATGGGCTACCTCACTCACGGGGGGAAAGGACGGGGGTGCCCGGGGCCGGGAGACCGCTTTCGCCAGCGCGCGGTCGGGGGCCCGGGGGCGCCTCGCGCGTCACAGCGAGAAGTTCTCCATCCCCGGGGGCAGGACGGGACTGCCGCCGGAGGACAGGCGGTCGAGCTGCTGCTGCCAGCGCTCGAGGTCCCAGATCTCGTAGTGGCTTCCCTGCCCGACGAACATCACGCGCTTGTCGATGCCGGCGAAGGCGCGAAGCTCCGGCGAGAGGAGCAGGCGCCCGGAGCCGTCGAGCTGCGTCTCCTCGGCGAAGCCGACGAGGAGCCGCTTCCACGGGCTGAACGCCGCGTCGAGGCTGGGGAAGGACATCACCCGCGCCCGGACCGGCTCCCACGCCGGCACGGGATAGAGGAGGAGGCACTTGTCGGGGTGCGCCGTGAGGACCACGGGCACCGTCCCGCCCTGGGTCAGGGGATCGCGCACGCGCGTGGGCACCGCCAGGCGGCCCTTCGCGTCGAGATTGATTTGCGATGCTCCCTGAAACACCTGGCTCCCCCCGTCTCGGGACATCCCGGCCCTCCGATACCCTGGAGTCCTAGGATTTCCCAGTTTTTCCCACTTCCGCACACTCTATTGAGTCGATAGGGGGGCGTCAAGAGGGGAATCGGGAATTTTTTCTTGTGAGACAGGGACTTAGGCGATGTTCCTCAGAAGAATTTTCGGATTTCTATCATCAATGTTTTCAATGGGTTATAAAATCAAGTGAAAGTTGTTTGGTAAGATTTGGGTGCCGTCGTCCCGGGAGGCCCTCCGCCCGGGCGTCGCGGAACCCGGGAAAGGAACGCCTATGCTGCATTGCACCATCGGACTGCGCTGCGCCGCCGCAATCGCCGCCCTCGCGCTCGCGCTGCCGGCGAGCGCCGAGCGCGTTTCCTCGCCGGATCCCGCCCACGCGCTCGAAGGCGCGGCGCTCCTGCGCGCGTTGCGCGCGGGCGGGCTCACGCTCTACTTCCGCCACACCGCGACGGACTTCACGCAGAACGACGCCGCGATGACGGGCCACGCGGACTGCGCCACGCAGCGAAACCTCTCGGAAGCCGGGCGCAGCCAGGCGCGGCGGATCGGCGAGACGATCCGCGCCCTGGGGCTGCCCGTGGGGGAAGTGATCGCGAGCCCGTTCTGCCGGACGATGGAGACGGGCCGCCTCATGTTCGGGCGCGCCGAGCCCTCGACGGTCGTGCGCGGCTACGAGGGAAGCTCCTCCGCGAACGCCGACTACGGGAAGCTCGTCGCGCTGCTCGCCTCGCCGCCCGCGGCGGGAACGCTGCGCATGATCACGAGCCACGGCAACCCGTTCCGCGCGGTCGCGGGGCCCCCGCACCTCGACGAGGGGGAGGCCGCCGTGCTGAAGCCCGCGGGCGCGGGCTTCGTGGTGGTGGCGAGGATCCGGCGGGACGAGTGGGACTCGCTCGCCGGGATGGGACGCTGACTAGCCGCCTTTCCCCTTGCCGTTGCCGTTGCC
>CALEJW010000005.1 GCA_937898635.1 uncultured Pseudomonadota bacterium
TCGAGGCCGCGGCCGCCGGGACCGTCGGCGAGGCGAGGCGCGGCGCCGTGGAGCTCGGCGATGCGCGAGACGATGGAAAGCCCCAGGCCGCTGCCTTCCTCGCCCGTGTCGTCGCCTCGCGTGAAGGGGCGAAGCGCCGCTTCCCGGCGGTTGCGGGGGATGCCCGGCCCTTCGTCGCGCACGCGCAGGAGGACCTGCGCGCCCTCGCGCGAGAGATTCACCGATACCGCGGAGCCCGGCGGCGAGTAGCGGATCGCGTTGTCGAGGAGGTTGCCCACGGCGATCGCCACGAGGCCCGCGTGGCCCGTGGCGAGCGTCCCCGCCTCGCCTTCGAGGGAGAGCTCGATGCGCTTCGCGCTCGCCTGCGCCGCGCGGCCCGCGATCGCCTCGCGCGCGACGCCGTGCAGGTCGAAGGCCGTGGCGGATTCGCGCCAGGCGTGGTGCTCGAGGCGGGCGAGCGTGAGGAGCTGCTCGACCACGTGCGTCGATCGCTCCGCGGCGGCAAGCGCCTGGGAGATGGCGCGGGCGCGCTCCGTCTCGTCCCCCGCGCCCTGGGCCACCTGCAATTGCGCGCGCAGGGCCGCGAGCGGCGTGCGCAGCTCGTGGGCCGCGTCGCTCGTGAAGCGGCGCTCGCCCTCGAGGGAGGCGCGCACGCGCGCGAGCAGCGCGTTCAGCCGCGCGACCAGCGGGGCGATCTCCGCGGGCACCTCGCCCTCGATCGGCGCGAGACGCGAGGGATCGCGCCGGGCGATCTCGTCGCTCACCCGGGCGAGCGGCCGGAAGGCCCGCCCTGCCGCGAACCACACGAGGAGCGCGAAGAGCGGCAGCGCGAAGAGGAGCGGCCGCGCGAGCGCCTTGGCGATGTCGAGAGTGACGTGGCGCCGGTCCTCCAGGGCGTCCCTCACCTGCACGAGGTACTCGCCCTCGGCGTCCCAAAGGCTGAAGACGCGCCAGTCGCGCCCGCCCTCGGCGACCGTGGAAAAGCCGCGATCGGATGGCGAAAGCCGCGTCCGGGGCGCGTCGGCCGAGTGCAGCAGGAGCCGCCTGCCGCGCTTCCACACCTGGAAGGAGAGCGGCTTCGCGTACTTGT
Source organism: uncultured Pseudomonadota bacterium (assembly GCA_937898635.1). Classification (GTDB taxonomy): domain Bacteria; phylum Pseudomonadota; class Gammaproteobacteria; order Burkholderiales; family Usitatibacteraceae; genus FEB-7. The sequence goes on from CALEJW010000005.1 coordinate 1,091, forward strand.
GCAGGGCCGGGGCGTGCTCCGTGTCGATCTCGTCCGCCTCGTCGCCGATGCGAAGCAGGAGAAGGGAGGCGTTGCGGGCGAGCTGCGCGTCGAAGACCTCCTCCAGCTCGTGGTCGGCCTCGATCACCGTGGCCACGGCGGCGGCGATCCACACGAGCGCGAGCCCGGCGAGGAGGATCGCGATGAGCCTCGCGCGAACGCTCACGGGAGCTCCTTCGGCATCACGTAGCCCACGCCGCGCAGCGTCTGCACCACGCCCGGGAAGATCTTGCGGCGCAGGTGGTGCAGGTGCACCTCCAGCGCGTTCGACTCCACCTCCTCGCCCCAGCCGTAGAGCTTCTCCTCGAGCTGCTCGCGGCTCAGCACGCGACCGGCGTTCGCCATGAAGGCCTGCAGGAGCGCGAATTCCTTGGGCGAGAGCGCCTTGGCCTCCCCGCGCCAGGCGACCTCGCGCGTGGCCGGGTCGAGGCGGAGCGCGCCCACGCAGAGCACCGCGGAGGCGTTGCCCGACCCGCGGCGGGCGAGCGCGCGCAGCCGCGCGGCGAGCTCCCCCATGTCGAAGGGCTTCACGAGGTAGTCGTCGGCGCCGGCGTCGAGCCCGCCGATGCGATCCTCGACGGTGTCGCGGGCGGTGAGGATGAGGACGGGCACGGGGTCCTTGCGCGCCCGGAGCCGCGCGAGGACCTCGAGGCCGGAACGGCGCGGCAGGCCCAGGTCGAGCACCACCGCGGCGTGCGCGGCCGATTCCAGCGCGAGGTCGGCCGCGGCGCCGTCGCGGACCCAGTCCGCGACGAAACCCTTCTGCCTGAGCCCCGCCTGGATCGCGTCTCCCAGCAGGGCATCGTCCTCGACGACCAGCACTCTCACCCGGCCTCTCCCGTCTGCCGCCCCCAGTCTAGGGCGAGGCGTCCGGGGCGTCCTTGCGCCCGGTCAGCATCGCGCGAACCAGGTTCTCGCGGTGCAGCCAGCTCGCCACCGCCACCCCGGCGAGGTGCACGCCGACGACGGCGAGCATCGCGCTCGCCAGGAACTCGTGGGATTCCTCCAGCCATTCCCCGCCCAGGCCTTCGTAGGTGGCCCAGCCCGAGAGACCGGCGAGCGCCGCGAACGCGAGCAGCAGCACGATCGCCACGGCCCCCGCCGGGTTGTGGCCGAGGTGGCGCTCCGGGTTCGCCGAGAGGAGGGAGCGCAGGTAGCGGGCGATGGCCGCGGGCCCGCGCACGAAGCTCGTGAAGCGCGCGTTCGCGGGCCCCGCGAATCCCCAGAGGACGCGGAAGGCGACGAGCCCCAGCATCGTGTAGCCGAGGAGGACGTGGACGTCGCGGTAGCGCTCGCTCTCCGCCGTGAGCCAGGCGCCGGCGAAGCAAAGCGCGAAGGACCAGTGGAAGGCGCGCGTGGCGAGGTCCCAGACCTTGACGCCGCGTGGCGCCGGGGCGCGGCGGGCGGGCTCGTGGGCGAGGGCGCTCATCGCCGCCTCCCGCCGGGCACGCGCAGGCTCGCTTCCGAATAGTCGCCCTTGTCCGCGCCGGTGTGGCAGGCGCCGCAGTTGGCGAAGCTCTTCACCTCCGGACGGCGGAGGATGTCCGCGGGCAGTTCCTCGCGGTGCTCCTTGCGGAACCACGCGGTCTCCGTGATGCGAAGCTGGGGCTGTCCGCCGGCGGTGGTGTCGCGGCGCCCGGCATGCCGCTCGAGGAGGGCGAGGAGCGAAGCGCGCGCGGCGGGCTCCACGCTCGCGTCGGTGCCGAAGTGCCGGTCGAGTCCGCCCATGACGGCGCGCCAGGAACCGGCGGAAAGGAGTTGCGGCGGATAAGCCACGTGGCAGGCGCCGCACTCCTGGCGGTACGCAGGGTCGTCGGGGACGCGAAGGCGGCCGTCCGCCCGGGCGGAGAGAGCGTGGGCGGTGGTGGCCGCGGCGATCGCGTACATCGCGGCGAGACGGAAGGCGTGGCGGAAGGGATTCATGGCGTTCTCCTATTTC
>CALEJW010000006.1 GCA_937898635.1 uncultured Pseudomonadota bacterium
GAGAACCTCCGCGACCGCCTGCGGGCCTTCGCCGCCGAGCGCGACTGGGACCAGTTCCACTCGCCCAAGAACCTCGCCATGGCCCTCTCGGCGGAGGCGGGCGAACTCGTGGAGACCTTCCAGTGGCTCACCGAGGAGCAGAGCCGCCGCCCCTCGCCGGAGGCGCTCGCCGCCGCGGGCGAGGAGATCGCCGACGTGCTCCTCTACCTCGTGCGCCTGGCCGACAAGCTCGGCATCGACCCGATCGCGGCGGCCGAGGCGAAGCTCCTCGCCAACGCGCGCAAGTACCCCGCCGACAAGGCGCGCGGGAACGCGAAGAAGTACACCGAGCTCTAGCATGGGAGACGATCCGCTCGTCCGCTGGACCGAGGGCGGCGAGGCCCGCAGCGCGCGCTGGCGATCCGAAAGCGGCGCGCCGGCCCCGAAGAGCCTCGTCGTCGCCGACGACCGCATGAAGGCGGACGAGGCCTACGGGCTCGCCTGCCAGGGCACCGCGCTCCTCTGGCGGGGCGACTTCCACAACGCCCGGCAGATGCTGGTCGCGCTGCGCAGCCGCAGCTACCGCCAGCCGCACCGGCGAAAGCGCCGCGCCGAGGCGGCCGCGAGCCCCGCGGAGGTCTTCCACCTGCACCGCCAGGCCCAGGCCCAGCGCGCGCGCATGCTCGGGATGCTCCTCGTGCCCCTGGAGGCGGACTACGGCATCGCGCTGCGCCGCGCGCCGGATCTTCGCGACGCCTGCGCGGAAGCCTGGGGACCGTCCGGCGGCGCCTCGCTCGCGTCGTTGCGGGAAGTGCTGGGCGCCGTCGGCGCGCACGAGTGGCGCCACGAAGGCATCGACATCCCCGAGGCCGGCGGGCGCATCCACCCGCACTACGGCGTCTTCTCGCCCGTGCGCCGCGAGTACGTGGACCTCGTCGCGAAGGCGCCGTTGCCCGCGGCGCTCGCCGCGGAAAGCCTCGCCTTCGACATCGGCACGGGCACGGGCGTCCTCGCCGCCGTCCTCGCCAGGCGCGGCATCGAGCGCGTGGTCGCCACGGACCAGGACCGCAGGGCCCTCGACTGCGCCATCGCCAACGTCGCGCGCCTGAAGCTCGCGAAGCAGGTGCGCGTGGTCGAGGCCGATCTCTTTCCCGAGGGGAGGGCGGCGCTCGTGGTGTGCAACCCGCCGTGGGTGCCGGCGCGGCCGAGCTCTCCGCTGGAGCGCGGGATCTACGATCCCGAGAGCCGCATGCTCCGGGGCTTCCTCGCCGGGCTCGCCGCGCACCTCGCGGCGGGCGGCGAGGGCTGGCTCATCCTCTCGGATCTCGCCGAGCACCTGGGACTGCGCACGCGCGAGGAACTCCTCGCGTGGATCGCCGCGGCCGGGCTCGAGGTCGCCGATCGCCTCGACACGCGGCCCAAGCACCCCAAGGCGGCCGACGAGGCCGATCCCCTGCACGCCGCCCGCGCGCGAGAGGTGACCTCGCTCTGGCGGCTCGTCGCGCGTGCTTCCGGCGGCGAATCCGCCGCGCCCGGCCCATGAGCGACGGCGCGAGCCCCACGCCGGAGCGCGGGAAGGGCAGCCTCGCGACCCTCAAGGGCCTCGTGCCCTTCCTCGCGCCGTACAAGCGCCAGTTCCTGTTCGCGGGCGTGGCGCTCCTCGTCGCCGCGGGCGCGACGCTCGCCATTCCCTACGCCTTCCGGCAGATGATCGACCTGGGCTTCGGGGCCGCGGGGTCGCGAAGCGCCGAGCACATCGACTTCTACTTCCTCGCGCTCTTCGGCGTGGCCCTGGTGCTCGCGGTCTCCGTCGCCGCGCGCCACTACACCGTCTCCTGGCTGGGCGAGCGGGTCACCGCCGACATCCGCAGCGCCGTCTACCGGCACGTGGTCACGCAGAGCCCGCAGTTCTTCGAGATCACGAGGAGCGGCGAGGTGCTCTCGCGCCTCACCACGGACACGACGCTCATCCAGGCGGTGGTGGGGACGAGCATCTCCATGGCGCTTCGCAACTCGCTCCTCTTCGTCGGGGGGCTCGCGATGATGTTCGTCACCAGCGCGCGCCTCACTTCGATCATCCTGGTGCTGCTGGTGGTGGTGGTGCTTCCCATCATCGCCTTCGGCCGGCGCGTGCGCTCGCTCTCGCGCCACTCCCAGGACCGGGTGGCGGACGCGTCGGCCATGGCGGGCGAGGTCCTCAACGCCATGCCCATTGTCCAGGCCTACACCCACGAGGCGATCGAGGCCGAGCGCTTCCGCGGCTCCGTCGAGCGCGCCTTCGCCACGGCGCTGCGGCAAGTCCGGGCGCGATCGCTCCTCACCGTGGCCTCCATCGTGCTCGTCTTCGGCGCCATCGTCTTCGTGCTCTGGCTGGGCGCCCACGCGGTGATCGAGGGCACCATGACCGGCGGCGCCCTCGGGCAGTTCATCCTCTACTCGGTCTTCGTCGCGGGGGCCGTGGGCGCGCTCGCCGAGACCCTCGGGGAGGCGCAACGCGCGGCAGGCGCGACGGAGCGCCTGCTGGAGCTGCTGGCGGCGCGCTCGCCCATCCAGTCGCCCGCCTCGCCCCGGCCGCTGCCGCCGCGCGCGGGCAACGGCGCCGCACTCTCCCTTCGCGCGGTCACCTTCGCCTATCCCTCCCGGCCGGAGTCGCCGTCGCTACGCGATCTCACGCTGGAGGTGGCCCCGGGCGAGACGGTGGCCGTGGTCGGCCCCTCGGGCGCGGGCAAGACCACGCTCTTCCAGTTGCTGCTGCGCTTCTACGATCCGCAGGAAGGCGCCATCGCGCTGGACGGCGTGGAGATCCGCGACCTCGACCTGCATGCCTTGCGCGACGCCATCGGCATCGTGCCCCAGGACACGGTGATCTTCGCCGCCGACGCGATGGAGAACATCCGCTACGGCCGCGTGGACGCGAGCGACGAGGAGGTCGTCGCCGCCGCGAGGATGGCCGCGGCCCACGAGTTCATCGAGCGGCTGCCGCAGGGCTACCGCTCCTTCCTGGGCGAGCGCGGCGTGCGCCTGTCGGGCGGCCAGCGCCAGCGGATCGCCATCGCCCGCGCGCTCCTCAAGAACCCGCCGCTATTGCTCCTCGACGAGGCGACCAGCGCCCTGGACGCCGAGAGCGAGCGCCTCGTGCAGGGCGCGCTGGAGGCCGCCATGGCCGGGCGCACCACGCTCGTCATCGCCCACCGCCTCGCCACGGTCCAGAAGGCCGACCGCATCGTGGTGCTGGACGAGGGCCGCCTCGTGGAATCCGGCACCCACGCCTCGCTCGTGGCCCGGGGCGGCATCTACGCGAACCTCGCGGCGCTGCAGTTCCACGGCGCCGCCTAGCCGCCGGCCGCCGCCGGGAAGCTAGCCTCCCGCTTTTTCCGCCTCGGCCTTGATCTCCTTGTCGAGGAGCGTGAGGCGCGCTTCCAGGGATTGCTTGATCTTGTCCAGGGCGGCGGAACTTCTCCAGCCCCGGGCGCGGTCCACTTCGAGGGACAGCTCGACGCGCTGGCGCCTGAGTTCGGTCAACATGTTGTTTTCCTTGGTGGATGGGAATGCGGGCCGGCTGCCCGGCCGGAGCGATCCGGTCGCGGGAGCGGTGGGGGAAAGCGGTACGGCCCATTGGACCACGGCGGGGCCACTCCGTTCGCCCGCGCGGCGTCTTTATTCCACTTCGCTCAGGCGCAACTGCCGCGCGGCCTCTTCCAGCCGCGCATCGTCGATCTCGCGCATGACGCCCTCGAGGTCGGCGGGCGTCTCGTCCTCGTCGAAGCGCCCGGTGAGCGCCACCTCCGGGTGCAGGCGGCCGGACTCGTAGAGCGCCCAGATCTCCTTGCCGTAGTCGGTGGCGAGGAGTTCCGGGGCGAAGCGGCCGAAGAAGCGGCGCAGGTTGTCCACGTCGCGAACCAGCATGCGCGGCGCGTGGTTGTTGCCGGCCGCGTCCACGGCCTGCGGCAGGTCGATGATCACCGGACCCTCGGCGCCCAGGAGGATGTTGAACTCGCTCAGGTCGCCGTGCACGACGCCCGCGGCCAGCATGCGCACGACTTCGCGGACCAGAAGGCCATGCAGCTCGATCGCCTCGTGCGGCGCGAGGTGGACGTCGTTCAGGCGAGGGGCCGCGTTTCCCTCGGCGTTGGCGACCAGCTCCATCAGCAGCACGCCTTCGTGGAAGTTGTGCGGCCGGGGCACGCGAACGCCCGCCGCGGCCAGGCGATAGAGGGCATCGACTTCCGCGCTCTGCCACGCGCGCTCCTGGGCCTCGCGGCCGAAGCGCGTGCCCTTGGCCATGGCGCGGGCCTGGCGGCTGTTCTTGGTCTTGCGGTTCTCGGTGTAGTCCACGGCCTGGCGGAAGCTTCGCTTGTCGGCTTCCTTGTAGACCTTCGCGCAGCGCGTCTCGTCCCCGCAGCGCACCACGAAGACCATCGCCTCCTTGCCGCTCATCAACTGGCGCACGACCGAATCGATCAAGCCGTCGTCGACGAGCGGCTGCAACCGCTTCGGGATCTTCATGGAAGGCAATATACGCTGCGGCCGGGCCCTGACCGCCTCGCGTACCATGGACGCCCCGGGCCCGGGCGCCCGCGACGAAACCCCATGCGACTCGAAGACCTCCACGCAAGACTTCGCGCTTCCGGCGCCGGGCCGGCGCACGCGCGCTCCGTGCTCCGCGCCTGGACCCACGGGGCGGCCCTGGACAGCGGCCCGCGCGAGGCGCGGGACTTCCTCCCGAAGCGGCTGCGCGAGGCGCTGCCGGGTTTCGCTGCGGAACTGGACGCCCTCGCGCGGCTGCGCTCGGAGCACGCCGCCGCGGACGGCGCCGCGCGCTGGCTGCTGGAACTCGCCGACGGCCGCACGATCGAGTCGGTGCTGCTGCCGAAGGAGGGCCTGTGCGTCTCCACGCAGGTGGGCTGCGCCGTGGGCTGCGGCTTCTGCATGACCGGGCAGGGCGGCCTCGAGCGCCAGTTGGGCAGCGCGGAGATCGTGGCGCAGGTGGCGCTCGCGCGCTCGCGGCGCCCCGTGCGCAAGGTCGTCTTCATGGGCATGGGCGAGCCCGCGCACAACCTGGAGAGCGTGCTGGAGGCCATCGACTGGCTGGGACGCGAGGGCTCCCTGGGCCACAAGAACCTCGTCTTCTCGACGGTGGGCGACCGGCGCGTCTTCGAGCGCCTGCCCCTCGGGCCCGTGAAGCCGGCGCTGGCGCTCTCGCTTCACTCGACGCGCGCCGAAGTGCGCGAGCGGCTGATGCCGCACGCGCCGCGCATCGACCCGGCCGAGCTCGTGGCCGAAGGCGAGCGCTACGCGCGCGCGACCCGCTACCCGATCCAGTACCAGTGGACGCTGCTCGAGGGCGTGAACGACGGCGACGACGAGGTGGAGGCCCTCGCGCGGCTGCTGGCGGGCCACTACGCCGTCATGAACCTCATCCCCTGGAACGCGGTGCCGGGGCTCGGCTTCCGGCGCCCCGCGCAAGCCCGCGCGGCGGCGATGGCGGCCGCGCTCAACCGGCGAGGCGTGCTCACGAAGCTGCGCCGCTCGGCGGCCCAGGACGTGGAGGGCGGCTGCGGGCAGCTGCGCTCCCGCACGATCCGCCTCGCGCCCGCCGCGGGGTGAGCCTCAGCGCGTGCCGAGGAAGTCGCCCTTGCCGATCTCCACGCCGTTGTGCCGCAGGATCGCGTAGGCGGTGGTGACGTGGAAGTAGAGGTTCGGCGCTACGTGGGTGAGCAGGTAGGGCAGGCCCTGCATCGACTTGTCGCCCTTGCGGGTCTTCCAGGTGCAGGTGCGGTCCTCGGCGCCCTCGAACTGCCCGGGCGCGAGCGTCTTCAGGAAATCCACGGTCCGGCGAAGGCGCGCGACGAGGTCGGCGAAGCTCGCCTCGTTGTCCTCGAAGGCCGGGATCTCGGCCTGCGCGAGGCGGGCGCAGCCGCCCTTGGCCGCGTCGGCGGCGATCTGGACCTGCTTCACGAGCGGGAACATGTCGGGGTAGAGGCGCGCGCCCACGAGCACCGCCGGGTCGATCTTCCTCGCCTCGCAGTGGGCGGCGGCCTTCTCGAGGATGGCGGCGAGGCTCTCCAGGGCGCGGGTGAACGGCGGGACGCTGGCTTCGTACATCGAGATCTTCATGGGCTCTCCGGCGGGGCGGGTTTCGGGCTGCGGGGTCGAGAGCCTAACCCAATCGCCGGGAAGCTGCCCGGGAGTGCCGCCTAGGAGCAGGCCGTGCCGCCCCATTCCCGCGCGGCGCGCCAGGCGGACGCGGCGGTGTAGAAGTAGCCCTGGCGCTCGAAGCCCACCATGAGCGTCGATTTCACCGCCACGACCCGGCCGCAGTCGGTGCGCACCACCACCACCGCGTCGGGCAGGCCGTCGAGGAGGTGGGCCTCGGCCGGCAGCCCGTGCACGTCGAGCGAGGGGTGGATGGTCGAGGTGGAGTAGTCGTAGAAGGCGGGAACGAACCCGAGGAGACCCAGGGCCTCGCGCCGGCGCTCCACCTCGGACTGCATGAGCCTCGTGGCGCCTTGCCGCTCGTCGGTGGTGGAATGCTTCATCGTTCGCCTCGTTCCGGTCGGGTCCGCGGGATTGCGGTCGATGGCCCCAGTGTCGGCGCGCCCCGGGCCCGGCGCTGTGAGGCACGTCGCTTTTCGGAGCCCGAGAAATCGGCGCGGGGGCGACGAACGGCGGGAAACGGGGGAACGAAGGGCGGCCGGCCCCGGCGGCGTTTCGCCTGAAACGCTGCCCGCCCGCCGGCGGTAGCATGGGAAGCGATCCCTCCCGAACGCGAAAGGCACCGCCATGGTCCTGCTGGAATTCTCGATGTCCCCCTTCGACAAGGGCGAGAGCCTGAGCGCCTACGTGGCGCGCTCCCTCGACATCATCGACAAGAGCGGCGTGCCCTACCGGCTCACCCCCATGGGCACCATCCTCGAGGGCGAGTGGGACGAGGTGATGGGCGTGGTCACGGCCTGCTTCGAGCGCATGCGCGAGGACTGCAAGCGCATTTCCGTCTCCGTGCGCATCGACTACCGGGAAGGCAAGGGCGGGCGCCTGAAGAGCAAGGTGGACGCGATCGAGGCGAAGCTCGGCCGCAAGCTCTCCACCTAGGCGGTTCGCCGCCGCCGCTTCGGCTTCGGGTACTGCACGATCCTCGCGAGCCGCGTCTCGAAGGGATCGCGCCGCGAGAGCCGCGGGACCTGCCTCGCCGACACCAGCGGGTAGTGGCGCAGTCCCACCAGCCGCTCGTGCAGGTCCCAGCAGGCCTTGGCCGGCGTCACCCAGTCGTCGGTGTCCACGCGCCGCAGGTCGAAGGCGCCGGAAAAGCTCCGGAGCGTGTGCCGCCCCCGGCGGTCGCAGTACTCGTGGAAGTAGGAGAGCGCGAGTTCCCGCAGCGTGCGGTAGATGGGATCCCGAAAGCGCAGCACCCCGCCGTTGGTCTTGGAGATCGCGCCCCAGTGGCGTCCCTGGCGGTAGACGGCGAGGCAGTGCGGGTAGTCGCTCGTGTCGCAGTCCAGGTGCACGAGGAGCGGCGGCCTGCCGTGGATCCACAGCGCGCAGGCCGCCACCAGCGCGCCCTCGAGGCAATGGGCGCGGCGCTGGCGCAGCACCTCCCGCGCCGAGAGCAGCGTCTCGCCGCCCAGCTCGTGGTTCGCGGGGATGCGGTTGAGGAACCTCTGGATCTTCTGCGGCGTGTCGAGCCGCTCGAGGGCCGCGAATTGCGCGGCGCTCAGCCCGAGGTCTTCGCGGCGCGCGAATCGGCGATGGCGCAGCAGGGCCATGGGGCGGGCGTCGCGGGCCCGGTGCGCGAGGGCGCGGATCGCGCCGGTCAGCCGGCGCGGCCGACGATCTGCGCGGTGGCCATGAGCTCCTCGAGGAACGCCATGGCGGCCTTGCCGGACATCGCGTAGGGATCGAGCGCCGGCTTCTCGCCGTACTTGAGGAGCGTCGAGGGGTTCACCTTGGCGAGGTTCACCTGCCCCATGGTCCAGCCGGCGAAGCGGCGCTCGGCGGCTTCCTCGTAATGCAGGATCACCACGTCCTTGTGGCGCTCGTCGCGCACGATCTGGTTGTAGAGCGCGTTCACCGCGCCGCGCCCGCCCTCGAGCACCTGCATGAAGGCCTCGCCGCCCTGGCACAGGATCCCGGTGATGCCGAGCTCCGGGTTGTGCTTGCGCGACTGCTCCAGGATGGATTCGATCACCGCGGGGGCGACGGGCTTGGCGGCACGGCTGGCGTACAGGAGTCGGACGAGCATGGGGCCTCCGGGGCGGGCTATCGCTTGAGCAGGGCGAGGAATTCGCGGCGCAGGTTGGCGTCCTTGAGGAAGGAGCCGCGCATGACGCTGTTCACCATCTTGGAATCGGTGTCCTTCACGCCGCGCCACTGCATGCAGAAGTGGTCGGCTTCCATCACGAGCGCGAGGCCGTCGGGCTGCATGCGCTCCTGCAGCAGGTCCACCAGGCGCGCGACCGCCTCCTCCTGGATCTGCGGGCGGCTCATCACCCAGTCGCACAGGCGCGCGTACTTGGAGAGCCCGATGAGGTTGGAGTGCTCGTTGGGCATGACGCCGATCCACACGCGGCCGATGATCGGGCACAGGTGGTGGGAGCAGGCGCTCCTCACGGTGATCGGCCCCACGATCATCAGCTCGTTCAGGCGCTCGACGTTGGGGAAATCGGTCACCGGGGGCTTCGGGTTGTAGCGGCCGCGGAAGACCTCGTTCAGGTACATCTTCGCCACGCGCCGCGCCGTGCCCTCGGTGTTGTGGTCGCTCTGCGTGTCGATCACGAGGCTTTCCAGCACGCGCTGCATCTTCTCCTCGACCTCGTCCAGGAGCTCCGGCATCTCGCCGGGTTCGATGTAGGAGGAGATGTTGTCGTTGGCGTGGAAGCGCACGCCCCCGGCCTTCAGGCGCTCGCGGATCCGGCGCGAGACCGGGATCCCGGCCTCGCCGGCCGGCGGGGGCTTGGCTTTCGTCTTGTCGTCCATGGTCTCGCGGCGCTTCGGTTCGGGTCCGGACCCCTATCCTAACCGTCCCGGGGGGGAAGCGCGCCCGCGGGGGTATCGGTAGAATGTAGCCCTCCACGCGCAGTCGAAAAAAGGACCACAAGACCATGAAGAGCCTGAAGATTCTCCTCGCCGCCGCCGCGTTCGCCGCGGCCGTCGCGCCCGGCGCCGCCCAGGCCCAGGCCGCCAGCGAGGAAGTGAAGCGGAGCTGCCGCTCGACCGCCGACCGGATCGCCAGCATGATCGAGTCGCTCAAGCGGCGCGGCGTGCGCGACCTCGAGGCCGGCGTGCACAAGCCCAGCGACAACTGGGGCGAGCAGGTCGCCACCTACATGATCCAGGCCGCGAGCCGCAGCGACAGCCTCTCGCAGAGCGAGCTCGCCTCCCTCGGCTACGCCTACTGCGTGGAGCGCCGCCCCCGCGGCTAGGC
>CALEJW010000007.1 GCA_937898635.1 uncultured Pseudomonadota bacterium
CTCCCGTGGCCATCGAGACCAAGAGCCCGCAGGAAGTCGAGAAGATGCGCGTCGCGGGCCGGCTCGCCTCCGAGGTGCTCGACTTCATCACCCCGCACGTGAAGCCCGGCGTCACGACGGAGGCGCTCGACCGGCTCTGCCACGACTACATGGTGGACGTGCAGGGCACCACGCCCGCCCCGCTCGACTACGCGCCCCCCGGCCACCGCCCCTACCCGAAGTCGATCTGCACCTCGGTGAACCACCAGGTCTGCCACGGCGTGCCCGGCGAGAAGGTGCTGAAGGCGGGCGACATCGTGAACATCGACATCACCGTCATCAAGGACGGCTGGCACGGCGACACGAGCCGCATGTTCTACGTGGGCGAGCCCTCGATCCAGGCCCGGCGCCTGTGCGAGACCACCTACGAGTGCCTGTGGATGGGCATCGCGCAGGTGCGGGCGGGGGCGAGCCTGGGCGACATCGGCCACGCCATCCAGCGCCACGCGGAATCGCGCGGCTACAGCATCGTGCGCGAGTTCTGCGGCCACGGCATCGGGCGGCGCTTCCACGAGGAGCCGCAGGTCGTGCACTACGGGCGGCCCGGCCAGGGCACCCGCCTCGAGGCCGGCATGACCTTCACCATCGAGCCGATGGTGAACGCGGGGCGCCGCGACATCCGCGCGCTGGCCGACGGCTGGACCATCGTCACCGCGGACCATTCGCTGTCCGCGCAGTGGGAGCACACGATCCTCGTGACGCCGGCGGGCTTCGAGGTGCTCACGCTCTCCGCCGGCTCGCCCGCCGTGCCCGCCTTCGTGCAAGCGCCGCGCGCCGCGCCCGCCATCTCCTGAGCGCCCCCGTGCCCCCGGCGCGACCGTCCGGAGCCCGGCCATGAGCCCTCCCGCCCCGGCGAGCCTCGCCGCCGCGCCGCGCGGCGTGCGCGACACCGCCGACGCCCGCCGCTGGCTCAAGGAGCGGCGCGAGGCGCTGCGCCAGCGCTACCTGCGCCGCAGCGACCCGCGCGGCAGCCTCGCGGCCCACGCCGCGCTGGTGGACGCCTTCCTCGCCCGCCTCTGGGCGGAGGGCATCCGCGACCCGTCCCTCGCGCTGGTGGCGGTGGGCGGCTACGGGCGCGGGCGGCTCTTCCCGCACTCCGACGTGGACGTGCTCATCCTGCTGCCGGACGGGAGTGCCCCGGACGGCGGCGTCGAGAGCTTCGTGGGGCGGCTCTGGGACTGCGGCCTCGAGCCCGGCACCAGCGTGCGCACGGTCTCGGAATGCGTCGAGGAGGCGGCCAAGGACGTGACGGTGGACACGAGCCTGCTGGAAGCGCGCCTCGTGGCGGGCAACGGCGCGCTCGTCGCGGACCTCGACGCGCGCCTCGTCGCGCGCCGCAACGTGCGCGACTACTTCCGCGCCAAGGTCGAGGAGCAGCGCCGGCGCCACGACCGCTTCCAGGAGGCCGCCTACAACCTGGAGCCCAACATCAAGGAAAGCCCCGGGGGGCTTCGCGACCTGCACACGGTGCTCTGGGTCGCGCGCGCCGCGGGCATGGGCAGCAGCTGGGCGGAGCTCGCCGCCCAGGAGGTGATCACCGCGCGCGAGGCGGCCGGCATCGCGAGGAACGAGCGCGTGCTGCAGGACCTGCGCATCCGCCTGCACCACCTCGCCGGGCGCCGCGAGGACCGCCTCGTCTTCGACCACCAGATCGAGATCGCGCGGCAGCTGAAGCTCGTCGGCGCGGGGTCGCTCGCCGCCTCCGACCTCCTCATGCGCCGCTACTACCTCGCCGCGAAGGCGATCTGGCGCTTCAACCAGATCCTCCTCGCGAACGTCTACGCGCGGATCGTCCCGACCCGCGAGCGGAAGATCCGCAGCCTCGACGCCGACTTCCGCCTGGTCGACTACACCCTGGGGCTGCACGACCAGCACCTCTTCGAGCGCGAGCCGGGCAAGATCCTCGAGGCCTTCCGCCGCCTGCAGGACGACCGCGGCATCGCGAACCTCTCGGCGACCTCGCTGCGCTCGATCTCCCGCGCGCTTCCCCGCATCGACCGCACCTTCCGCGAGGACCCGGAGAACCGCCGCCGCTTCATGGACATCCTGCGCGGCGATCGCCTCACCTGGACGCTCAGGCGCATGAGCCGCTACGGCGTCCTCGGCCGCTACATCCCGGCCTTCGGCCGGATCACCGGGCAGATGCAGCACGACCTCTTCCACGTCTACACCGTGGACGAGCACATCCTCATGGTGATCCGCAACCTGCGCCGCTTCCGGCTGCCCAAGTTCGACCTGGAGCACCCGTTCTGCTCGAAGCTCATGCAGGAGTTCGACGCGCCCGAGGTGCTCTACCTCGCCGCGCTCTTCCACGACATCGCCAAGGGCCGCGGCGGCGACCATTCGGCGCTCGGCGCCCGCGACGCGGAGCGCTTCTGCCGCGCCCACGGCGTGGCGAGGGCGGATGCGAAGCTGGTCGCGTGGCTGGTCGCGAACCACCTCGTGATGTCCGCCACGGCCCAGAAGCAGGACCTCACCGATCCCGAGGTGATCTCGGAGTTCGCCACCCTCACCCGCGACGAGCGCACCCTCACCGCGCTCTTCATCCTCACCGTCGCGGACATCCGCGGCACGAGCCCCAGGGTGTGGAACGCGTGGAAGGGCAAGCTCCTCGAGGACCTCTTCCGCTCGACGCGCCGGATCCACCGCGGCGACACGGCCTACGCGGCCAAGTCGATCGAGGCGAAGAAGGCCGAGGCGCTGCGCATCTTCCGCCAGTACGTCCCCGACGCCGCGGGCCACGAGGCCCTGTGGAGCCACTTCGGCGAGAACTACTTCCAGCGCTTCGAGGCGAGCGAGATCGGCTGGCACACGCGCACCCTGTGCCTGCGCCCGTCGCCCGCCTCCGCGGTGGTGCGCGCCCGCCTCTCGCCCATCGGCGAGGGGCTGCAGGTCATGGTCTACGCGCGCGACCAGCCCGGCGTCTTCGCGCGCATCACCGGCTTCTTCGAGCGCCACCAGTTCGACATCGCCGCGGCGAAGATCTACACCACCGGGCACGGCTACGCCCTCGACGGCTTCCAGATCCTCTCCCGCGCCCGCGAGGGCGAGCACTACCGCGACCTCATCCACAAGGTCGAGGAAGGGCTCGCCGCGGCGCTCGCGCCCGGGACGCCGCTGGGGGCCGCCCCCACGGGACGCGTCTCGCGCTGGGTCCGCCATTACGCCTTCGAGCCCAAGGTGGAGATCGCGCCCACGCGCGCGGGGGATGCCTGGCAGGTGTTCGCGACCTGCGCCGACCGCCCGGGGCTGCTCTCGGCGATCGCGCACGCGCTCCTCGACGCGGGGCTGAACCTCGTGGACGCGCGCGTGACGACGCTCGGCGCGCGCGCCGAGGACGTCTTCGTGGTGAACGGTCCCGCGCTCGCCGACGAGCCCGGCCGCGAGGCTTTCGCCGAAAGCCTGCGCGAGGTCCTCGCCGGCAGCGCCTAGGCCGCGGCGCTCAGTGCAGGATGGCGCCGGGCACCGTGCCTTCCCCTTCGGCCGGCGGCAGGCCGGGCAGCGGCAGTTCGGAGTAGGCGACGGCAAGGTTGCGCCCGGCCGCCTTGGCGGCGTAGAGCGCGCGGTCGGCGCGCTCGACCAGGGTGTCGGCGACCACGCCGGCGTCGGGCACGCAGCCGGAGATCCCGAAGCTCAGCGTGACCATGGGGGCGACCCCCGAGCGGCGGTGCGCGATCTCCAGCGCCGCCACGGCGCGCATCGCCTCGAGGGCGCAGTGGCGGGCGGCCTCCTCGGTGGTGTCGGGCAGGACGAGCGCGAACTCCTCGCCGCCGTAGCGGGCCGCCACGTCCACGGGCCGGCGGCACACCGAGCGCAGCGCCCCGGCGATGCGGCGCAGGCACTCGTCGCCCGCGGGGTGGCCGTAGGTGTCGTTGAAGGCCTTGAAGTGGTCCACGTCGGCGATGATCACGGCGATCGGGTGCCGCTCGCGCCGGGCGCGGCCGAGCTCGCGCATGAGGTCCAGGTCGAAGCGGCGCCGGTTGGCGAGCCCCGTGAGCCCGTCCTGCTGCGAGAGCCGGGCGAGGCGCTCGTTCGCCTCGCGCAGCTCCAGCGTGACGGCCATGAGCTCGCGGCGCATGTCGTCCAGGCGCCGCATCGCGCGGATCTTCGCCTCGAGCACCACCGGGCTCACGGGCTTCGTGAGGTAGTCGTCGCCGCCCGCCTCGATGCCGCGGGTGAAGTCCTCGTCGTCCTCCATGGAGGTGAGGAAGATCACCGGCACCCAGCGCTCCGCGCTCACCTCGCGGATGCGGCGCACCACCTCGAGCCCGTCCATGCCGGGCATCTGCACGTCGATCAGCACGAGGTCGGGCTTCTCGCTCATGAAGAGCTCGAGCGCCTGCAGGCCGTCCTCGGCCTCCACCGCCTCGACGCCCAGGCGCTTGAGGATGCGCAGCGTCGAGTAGCGCATCACCTTGGCGTCGTCGGCGACGAGGATCTTGTACATGGCCGGCCGGCGCCCGCGGCTATCCGCCCAGCGGCTCGGACTGCGACAGGAGCACGCGGCGGTCGAGGAGCGAGCGCTGCGCGGGCGTGAGGCTTTCGTACACGATCCTCAGGCGCTCGGTGGCCTGCGCCATCGCCTCGGCGCGCAGCCGGTCGTCCCGGGCGAGGGCGGCGACGAAGGCGGGAGCGCCGGGCACGGGTGCGTCCGCCGGGCGCGGCTCGAGGAGTCGCTTCGCGCGCTGGCGGGCGGCCTCGGCCGCGTCGCGCACGCTGCGCTCGAAGGGCGCCCAGAGGCGGACCTGCGCCTCGTCGAGCAGCAGGTCGGCCCGGAGCGAGGGGAGTTCCCTTTCCAGGGCGAACACGGGATCGGCGATGCGCACGCCGCGCGACGCCGGCGCCTCCCGCTCGGGCATCGCGCGCCCCTCGGGCCGCGCCCGGCGCTGGCCGCCGCCCACCTGCGCCTCGGCGAGCATCGCGGCGAGCGCGAACGCGAGCGCGATCGCCCCCGCGCGGCGAGCGCCATCCTTCGGGGAGGTTCGGGTCATGGGATCCCTTGCGCGCCGTCAGTCCGCCGCCAGGCCGTCGTTCAGCCGCAGCCAGCCCCGGATCACGCGATAGAGGTACCAGCAGAAGAGCACGAGGCAGGGCAGCCAGAAGAGCGGCGCGAGGATGATCGTGAGGATGAAGAGTCCCGTCGCGAGCCCCGCGACCAGGATCCACAGGAGCCCCCACCAGAAGGTGCGCGAGAGCCAGGCGACGTGCGACTCGAGGAAGGTGCCGCGCAGCTCGTCGCGCCGCGCCATGCCGAGGATGATCGCGACCACGGCGAGGATCCACGCGGTGAACGGCGCGAGGAGATGCAGCAGGTAGAGGATGTGCACGAGGCGGCTGTCGCTCTCGAGGTTGCGGGTGACGGCGGGTTCGGTGGCCATGGCTCTTTCCTCCTCTCGGGCCGGCGCGCGGCGCCGGTTCGCGCGTTCAGTCGTCCTTGCCGGGCGGCAGGTCCGGGAACAGGACCTCGGTGAAGCCGAAGCGGCTCATGTCGGGCATGCGCATCGGGTAGAGGATGCCGTCGAGGTGGTCGCACTCGTGCTGCACCACCCGCGCGTGGAAGCCCTCCGCGACGCGCTCGATCGGGCGGCCGCGCTCGTCGAAGCCGCCGTAGCGGATGCGCGTGCGCCGCGGCACCACGCCGCGCAGCCCCGGCACCGAGAGGCACCCCTCCCAGCCCTCCTCCACTTCCTCGCCCAGGAACTCGATCGCCGGGTTCACGAGCACGGTGAACGGCACGTCCTCCGCGTCGGGGTAGCGCGGGTTCGATTCCACCCCGAAGATCACCACGCGCAGGCTCTCGCCGATCTGCGGCGCCGCGAGCCCCGCCCCGTCCTCGTGGGCCATCGTGTCCTTCATGTCCGCGAGGAGGCGGTCGAGCTCGGGCGTGCCGAAACGCTCCACGGGCCGCGCCACCTGGCGCAGCACCGGGTGCCCCATGCGCAGCACCTCACGGACGGCCATGGCGCTCCACCACCTTCTCGACCACGAGGCGCACGCGGCCCATGGCCTCGCCGAGGACCTTGCCGATCTCCTCGAGCGAGATCGCCTCCGCGCTCGCGCCGCGGCCCGCGGCGGGGTTCGCCACGACCGCGAGCGCCGCGTAGGAGATCCCGAGCTCGCGGGCGAGCGCCGCCTCCGGCATGCCCGTCATGCCCACGAGGTCCGCGCCGTCGCGCTCGAGCCGGTTCACCTCCGCGGCCGTCTCCAGGCGCGGCCCCTGCACCGCGGCGTAGGTCCCGCGCGGCACCACGGCGACGCCCGCGCCCTCGGCCGAGGCGAGGAGCATCCGCCGCGTCTCCTCGCAGTAGGGGTGCGTGAAGTCCACGTGCACGACGGGCTGCTCCGCCCCCTCGAAGTAGGTCGAGCGCCGGCCCCAGGTGTAGTCGATGATCTGGTCGGGGATCACGATCGCGCCGGAATCGAGGCCGGGCGAGATGCCGCCCACCGTGCACACCGCGAGGACGCGCGTGGCCCCCTTCTCCTTGAGCGCCCAGAGGTTCGCGCGGTAGTTGATCTCGTGCGGCGCGAGCGTGTGCCCGTAGCCGTGGCGCGCGAGGAAGATCACCTCGCCCGCGCCCACGCGCCCGTAGGTGAGCGGCCCGGAGGGCTCCCCGTAGGGAGTCCGCACGATCTGCTTCCTCACGACCGCGAGGCTCGCGAGTTCCGTCAGTCCCGATCCGCCGATGATCGCGAGCACGCCTAGTCCCCCAGCGCGTACACGGCGGGCAGGTTGCGCCACAGGCCGTAGGCGTCCATGCCGAAGCCGAACACGTAGCGGTTGGGCACGCGCACGCCCGTGAAGTCCGCGGCGGCGGGCTTCTCGCGCCCGATGTCCTTGTCGGCGAAGACCGCGAAGAGCACGCGCCGCGCCCCCATCCCGAGGAGCCGCTCGCGCACCGCGGCGAGCGTGATGCCCTCGTCGAGGATGTCGTCGATCACGAGCACGGTGCGCCCGCGCACCTCGTCCTTGGGCGCCACGCGCCAGTCGACCTCGCTGCCCGAGGTGCGGTTGCGGTAGCGCCCCACCTCGATGGTGCCGAACTCCAGCGGGAACGCGAGGAGCGGCAGGAGCTGCCCGGCGAAGACCGCCGCGCCGCTCATGACCGCGAGCACGAGGGGGAAGTCGTCCTTCAGGCTCGCGTCGATCTCGGCGGCGAGCCGCTCGACGGCCGCGCGGACCTCGTCCGGCGAGCACACCTCCTCGGCGCGCGCGAGCATCTTCACCGCCTCCTCGCGCGTCACTTGCGGGCCCCCGGCGGGCCCGTGCGCGGCAGGCGATCGAGGTAGGCGCGGAACTCGCGCGCCACCTCGGGGTGGCGAAGCGCGTAGTCCACGGTCGCCTCGAGGTAGCCGATCTTCGAGCCGCAGTCGTAGCGCCGGCCGACGAACTCGTAGGCGTAGACCGCCTCCTCGGCGAGGAGCTGGCCGATGGCGTCGGTGAGCTGGATCTCGCGCCCCGCGCCGGCCCGCGTCTGCTCGAGGAAGTCGAAGACGCGCGGGTTGAGCACGTAGCGGCCCACCACCCCGAGGGTGGAAGGGGCGTCGGCCGGCCTGGGCTTCTCCACGATGCCGGTCAGGCGCGCGAGGCGCCCCTTCGGCGGCTGGGTGGAGACGATCCCGTAGGAGGCCGTCTCCGAGCGCGCCACGTTCTGCACCGCGACCACGCTCGCGCCGCTCCTCACGTGCAGGTCCACCATCTGCTTGAGCGCGGGGACCTCGGCGTCGATCAGGTCGTCGGCGAGGATCACCGCGAAGGGCTCGTCGCCCACGAGGTGGCGCGCGCAGAGCACCGCGTGGCCCAGGCCCATCGCCTGGCCCTGGCGGATGTAGACGCTGTTCACGCCCGCCGGCAGGAGCCCGCGCACCTCCTTCAGCATCCGGTGCTTGCCCGCGGCGTGCAGCTCCGCCTCGAGCTCGTAGGCCTTGTCGAAGTGGTCCTCGATCGCCCGCTTGCCGCGCCCGGTGATGAAGATGAGGTCGGTCACGCCCGCGGCCACCGCCTCCTCCACCGCGTACTGGATGAGGGGCTTGTCGACGATGGGGAGCATCTCCTTCGGCGAGGCCTTGGTGGCGGGCAGGAATCGCGTGCCCAACCCCGCCACGGGGAACACGGCCTTGCGGATCGCTTTCATGGCTTTCATCGTTCCTCGAGCATCGCGCGAAATTGCGCCTCGTCCAGCACCGCGACGCCCAGCTCGAGCGCCCGGTCGAGCTTGGCGCCCGCCTCGGCACCGGCCACGACGAAATCGGTCTTGCGTGACACCGAGCCGGTCACCTTGCCGCCGGCGGCCTCGATGCGCTCTCGCGCCTCCTCCCGCGTCATCGTGGGGAGCGTGCCCGTGAGCACCACGATTTTACCCGCGAAGGGGCCGGCGGTGGCGGCGCGGGCCGGCTCGCCCTCGTCCCAGCGCAGCCCCGCCGCGCGCAGCGCGTCGATCACCTCGCGGTTGTGGGGCTCGGCGAAGAAGCGCGCGATGCTCTCGGCGACCACGGGGCCCACGTCCGGGGCCTGCTCGAGCGCCTGCGCGTCGGCGGCCATCAGCGCGTCCAGCCCGCCGAAGTGCGCCGCGAGGTCCTTCGCGGTCACCTCCCCCACGTGGCGGATGCCCAGCGCGTAGACGAAGCGCGCGAGCGTCGTCTCGCGGCTTTTCGCGATCGCCGCCACCACGTTCGCGGCGGATTTCTCCCCCATGCGATCGAGCGCGGCGAGCTTCTGCGCGTCGAGCCCGTAGAGGTCCGCGGGCGTGCGCACGAGGCCCCCGTCCACGAGCTGCTCGACGAGGCGCTCGCCCAGCCCCTCGACGTCCATCGCGCGGCGCGAGGCGAAGTGCAGGAGGGAGGCCTTGCGCTGCGCGGGACAGTAGAGCCCGCCGGTGCAGCGCGCGGCGCTCTCGCCCTCGAGCCGCACCACCGCGGAGCCGCACTCGGGGCAGGCCGCGGGCATCTCGAAGCGGTCGGCCTTCGCGCGCGGCCCCGGCGCGGCCACGCGCGCCACCTCGGGGATCACGTCGCCCGCGCGGCGCACCACGACGCGGTCCCGGAGCCAGACGTCCTTGCGGCGCACCTCGTCCTCGTTGTGCAGGGTCGCCCGCGACACCGTCGTGCCGCCCACGAACACCGGCGCGAGCCTCGCCACGGGCGTGATCGCCCCGGTGCGCCCGACCTGCACGTCGATCGCGAGGAGTTCCGTCTCCGCCTCCTGCGCCGGGAACTTGTGCGCCACCGCCCAGCGCGGGGCGCGCGCGACGAAGCCGAGCCGCTCCTGGTCGGCGAAGCGGTTCACCTTGTAGACGACGCCGTCGATGTCGCAGGCGAGCGAGGCGCGGCGAGCGGCGACGTCGCGGTGGAAGGCGAGGAGCCCCGCCTCGCCCTCGACCGTGCGGCGCTCGCGGAAGACGGGCAGCCCCAGCGCGGCCAGGCGCGCCATGAGCGCATCCTGGGTCGCGGGCAGGTCGAAGCCCTCGTGGGCGCCCACGCCGTAGGCGTAGAAGGTGAGCCGCCGCTTTGCGGTGAGCTTCGGGTCGAGCTGGCGAAGGCCGCCGGCCGCCGCGTTGCGCGGGTTCACGAAGGTCTTCTCGCCCGCCTCGGCCTGTTGCCGGTTGAGGGCCTCGAAGTCGCGCCGCAGCATCACCACCTCGCCGCGCACCTCGAGGAGGGCGGGCGAGGCGCCCTCCAGGTGCAGCGGCACGGAGCGCAGGGTGCGCAGGTTCGCGGTGACGTCCTCGCCCACCGCGCCGTCGCCGCGCGTGGCGCCGCGCACGAACCGTCCCTTCTCGTAGGCGAGGCTCACCGCGAGGCCGTCGAGCTTCAGCTCGCAGGCGTACTCGACCGCCTCGCGCTCGAGGCCCTCGCGGCAGCGCCGGTCGAACGCCGCGACCTCCTCGTCGGTGAAGGCGTTGGCGAGCGAGAGCATCGGCACGCGGTGGCGCACCGACGCGAAGCCCTCGGCGGGCTCGCCGCCCACGCGCTGCGTCGGCGAATCCGGCGAGGCGAGCTCCGGGTGCGCGGCCTCCAGCTCCGCGAGCTCGCGGAAGAGCTCGTCGAAGGCCGCGTCGGCGATCTCCGGGGAATCCTCGACGTAGTAGAGGCGGTTGTGGCGCTCGATCTCGCGCCGGAGCCACGCCACCCGCTCCGCGGCCGCGCGCGGCGCCGCCATCGTCAGGAGAAGAGCCGCCGCGCGAGCGCCCCGCCCGCCGGGATGCCGTGGGCCTCCATCCGCTTCGCCACCGCCTCCAGGGAGCGCACCACCGCCGCGAAGCCCGCGGCGCCCATGGGCCGGCGCTCGTCGTCCACGATCTCGCCGCCGAGGGCGGCCCCGAAGGCCTCCGCGACGTGCCCCATCTCCTCGAGCATGGCCACGGGGCGCGCCACGTGGGGCACGTCGAGCGCGAAGCCCAGTCCCGGGACCTGTCCCGCGTCGCGGCCCGCCGGCGCCTCGGGGAGGCGAAGCGACATGGCGGGGTTGCCGTCGGGCGCGCGCCGCTCGAAGCTCCCGCCGCCCGTCTCCGCGAAGCCGTGCTCGAGGGCGAGCGCCTTCACGCGCGCGAGCGGGAAGGCCGCGCCGGCGCGGCCCACGAGGTTCACGGCCACCTCGATGTCGGCCTCGGCGCAGAAGCGGTCGAGCTCCCGCGCGCGCGCGGCCGCCGCCGCCGCGCCCTCGCGCTGCGACACCGCGTTGATGGAGCCCGCGAAGCCCGCCACCGTCTCGTTGAAGGCGGCGATCTCCTCCTCCGCGACGGGGCCGGCCCGGCTCGCGAGCTGCAGGCCGACGCGCAATTCCCGCCACGCGTCCCGGGGCGAGTCCTCCACGGGCATCCACAGCTCGTCCACGAGGCCCTCCACGTGGACCGGGGTCGCGTGGGACTGGAGCGCGTCCAGGAGCGGCTCGAGCTGCGCGCGCGCGACCGGCTCGTCGGCGAGGATGAGCGCGATGGTGTCGATGCGGCTGGAGAGCTTCGCCGCCGCCGTGCCTTCCTCGGCGACCGGTTCCGCGGGCGGGGGCGCTTCCTGCGCCGTGTCGCCGGGGGCCGCTTCCCCGGCCGCGTCGCCCGGAAGCTCCCCGATCACCGGCTCGCGGCGCCCGGCGACCGGGTCGAGGAGCGCGTCGGGGTGGGCGCCGCGGAAGGCGGCCTCGGCCTGGCGGCGCGCGCGCCGCTCGACGAACACGTTGTAGCCCGCCACCGCAGCCACGAACACGGCGCCGAGGACGAGGAGGGCGAGCTGCAGGTCGCTCATGGCGGGGGCGTCACGCGGCTTGTTTGCGGGCGAATTCCATCGCGGCCTCGATGTCGACCTCCACGATACGCGAGACGCCCGGCTCCTGCATCGTCACGCCGATGAGCTGCTGGCCCATCTCCATCGTGATCTTGTTGTGCGTGATGAAGAGGAACTGGGTCTGCGCCGACATCTGCTTCACCAGCTCGCAGAAGCGCTCGGTGTTGGGGTCGTCGAGCGGCGCGTCCACCTCGTCCAGCAGGCAGAAGGGCGCCGGGTTCAGGCGGAAGAGCGAGAAGACGAGCGCGATCGCGGTGAGCGCCTTCTCCCCGCCCGAGAGGAGCTGGATCGAGGTGTTCTTCTTGCCCGGGGGCTGCGCGAGCACCTGCAGCCCGGCGTCGAGGATCTCCTCGCCGGTGAGCCTGAGGGAAGCGTTGCCGCCGCCGAAGAGCGCCGGGAACATCTCCTGGAAGTTGCGGTTCACCGCCTCGAAGGTGCCCTGGAGGAGCTCGCGCGTCTCGCGGTCGATGCGCTTGATCGCCGCCTCGAGCGTCTCCACCGCCTGCGTGAGGTCCAGCGCCTGGGCGTCGAGGAAGTCCTTGCGCTCGCGGGAGCTGGCGAGCTCCGAGAGCGCGGCGAGGTTCACCGCGCCCAGCGCCGCGATCTCCTCCGTGAGGCGGGCGATCTCGGCCTGCATGCCCGAGGAGCGCACGCGCTTTTCGAGCTTTTCCGCGAGCTCCTCGCGGGTGACGCCCGCCTCCTGGATCTGCTGCGCGTACTGTTCCGCGTGGGTCGCGGCTTCCTGTTCCTTCACGCGCAGTTCCGTGATCCTCTCGCGCAGCGGTGCCAGGGTCTGCTCGGCGGTGAGGCGGCCTTCCTCGAGCGCGCGCAGCTCGTCGGTGAGGTTCTCGAGCCCGGCGCGGGCGTCGGAGAGCGTGCGCTCGCGCTCGGCCTTCACCGCGAGCGCGTCCTGGAGGCGGCCGCGGACCGTGCCCTCGTCGAGCCGCCCCAGCTCCGCCGTGACGCTTTCGCGGTTGCCCGCGAGCGCCGCCAGGCGCTCGCCGAGCGACACCGCGAGACGGCCCTGGGACTCGACCTTCTCGCGGCAGCTCCTCTCGTGGAAGCGCGCCTCCTGCACCGCGCGCTCCGCGGCCAGGATCGCCGCGCGCGCGGCGGCGAGCGCCTCGTCGGCGCCCTTCGCGGCCGCCTCGAGCTCCTGCAGGCGCTGCACGATCTCCTCGATCTTCTGCGAGCCCGCCTGCAGCGCGTGCTGCGCCTCCTCCATCTCGAGGCGCTCCTTCTCCTCCTCGCGCTCGATGTCGGCGAGCTCCGCGCGGATCGCCTCGCGGCGCGCCGTGGCCTGCTCCGTGCTCTGCGAGAGCTTCACGTGCTCGACCTCGAGGTCGTGGCCCGACTGGCGCGAGCGCGCGAGTTCCCCGCGCACGCGCCGGTCCTCGTCGCGCGCGGCCGCGAGCGCGGATTCCAGCTCGCGAAGGCGCGTCTCGACCGCGTTTCGCGCGGAGGCCACGCCGGGCGTCCTCGCCTGCAGGTCCTCGATCTCGCGCTGGCGCTGCAGCACGCCGTGCAGCTCCGACTGCGGGCCGTGGAAGACCACGCCCTGGCGGCTGAAGAGGTGGCCGGCCTTGGCGACCAGGAGCCCGCCCGGCGGCAGCACCCGCGCGAGCGCGAGGCCGTCCTCGCCCTCGGGGAGGATGAAGACGCCGGCGAGCGCGTCCTTCAGGTAGGCCGCCACGCCCGGGCGGGCGCTCGAGACGACCGAAGCCAGGGGCGCCAGGTGGGAAGCGCTCGCGCCGGCCTCCGCCGAGCCGCGCTCGACGAAGACGGCGAAGTTGCCGGGCGGCGCGTCGCGCAGGAGCTCGGCGAGGCCGCCCTCGTCCGCGAGGCGCGCGGCGTTCAGGCGCACGCCGAGGGCCGCCTCCACCGCGTCGTCCCAGCCGGCTTCCACGCGGATCGCCTGCCAGAGCCGCTCGGCGCGGTCGAGCGCGTGGGCCTTCGTCCACTCCGCCAGCCGCGAGTTGTTGTCGAGCTTCGCCTGCTGCGACTGGAGCGCGACCAGCGCCGCCTCGAGCTGCGCGAGCTCGCGCGTGCGCTCCTGCAGCGACTCCTGGGCGCCGCGCTGTTCCTGCTCCAGGGCGGGAAGCTTCGCTTCCGCCGCGCGCTGCGCCTCCTCGAGGGCGGCGAGCGTGGCGCCGAGGCTCTCGCGCTGCGCGGCGAGCGCGGCGAGCTTCTCCGGCTCGGGGAAGACGAGCGCCATGTTCTCCTGGCGCAGGCGGTTCTTGCGCGATTCCAGCTGGGCGAGGAGCTTGAGCGCGTGGGATTCGCGCGTCTCCTCGACGCCCTGCGCCTGCTCGGCGGCGTTCATCTCCGCGCCGGCCGCGCGCACGGCGGCGGCGGCCTCGCGCTGCGCGGTTTCCGCTTCCGGCAGCCGCGCCTTCGCCGCCTCGACGTCGGCCTCGCGCGCCTCGATGGCGGCGCGGGCGCTCTCGATCTCGCCCTCCCAGCGCCCGCCGTCGTCACGCGCCTCGGCGATGCGCCGCTCCACTTCCGCGATCTCGGTCGCGAGCCCCTCGAGCTGCGCGCCCATGCGGCGGCGGTTCTCGCCGAGGAAGGCGATCTCCTGCTCGAGGGCCTGCACCTCGCCGTTGGCCGCGTAGAGCGCGCCCTGGAGCGACGAGAGGTGGTCGGTCTCCTCGTAGTGGCGGCTCCTCAGGCTCTCGAGCGCGCGCTCCGACTCGCGCAGCTTCGCGGTCTCGGCTTCCAGCGCCACCTGCACCTTCTGGACCTCGTTCGCGCAGCGCGTCCTCGCCTGCTCCGCCTCGCGCAGCCGCGTGAAGGCGAGAAGGTTGTGGTTGAGCGCCAGCTGCGCCTGCAGGTCCTGGTAGCGTGCGGCGACTTCCGCCTGACCGGCGAGGTGCTCGAGCTGCGTCTCCAGCTCCGCGCGGATGTCGCCCACGCGGTCGAGGTTCTCCTTCGTGTCCTCCAGGCGCAGCTCCGTCTCGCGGCGGCGCTCGCGGTACTTGGAGACGCCCGCGGCCTCCTCGAGGAAGACGCGCAGCTCCTCGGGCTTCGAGGTGATCACGCGCGAGATCATCCCCTGCTCGATGATCGAGTAGGCGCGCGGGCCGAGACCCGTGCCGAGGAAGATGTCCTGCACGTCGCGGCGGCGCACGTGCGTGCCGTTGATGTGGTAGGTGGAGTCGCCGTCGCGCGAGAGCACGCGCTTCACGCTGATCTCGGCGTACTGCGACCAGGGCCCGGCCACGCGGCCGAGGGTGTTGTCGAAGACGAGCTCCACGGAGGCGCGGCCGACGGGCTTGCGGTCGGCCGACCCGTTGAAGATTACGTCCTGCATGTGCTCGCCGCGAAGCTGCTTGGCGCTCGACTCGCCGAGCACCCAGCGCACCGCGTCGATCACGTTGGACTTGCCGCAACCGTTGGGACCGACCACGCCCACCAGCTGGCCGGGCACGGCGATCTGGGTCGGGTCGACGAAGGACTTGAAGCCGGAGAGCTTGACGGAAGTGAGTCGCAAGGTATTGGTTCTTATGAGAAAACCCCACCTGGCCGGGCGGCCGGTGGGGCTGGGGGTTCGCGTACAATCGGGATTTTACCGGATCGATCCCCCGCGCCCAATGCCCATTCGAAAGACGCCGAAAAAGGACTTGACAGGCACCGCTCGAAATCTCGCCGAGGCGGGGATCACGCGCCTGAAGGCGCTGGGGGCCGGCGCGCGCGCGAAGGCGGCGAAGGCGCTCGAGACCTTCCCCAATCCGCAGCCCGGCCGCGACTACGCGATCCGCATGGAGATCCCGGAATTCACCTGCCTGTGCCCGAAGACGGGGCAGCCGGACTTCGCGACGCTGCACCTGGAGTACGTGCCCGACGCGAAGTGCGTGGAGCTGAAGAGCCTCAAGCTCTACGTCTGGTCCTTCCGCGACGAGGGGAAGTTCCACGAGGCGGTCACGAACGAGATCCTCGACGACCTCGTCGCCGCCACGCGCCCGCGCTACATGCGCCTCACCGCGGAGTTCTTCGTGCGCGGCGGCATCTACACCACGGTGGAGGCCGACTACCGCCGCAAGGGCTGGAAGCCCGCGCCGCGCGTCGACCTCGGCGAGCCCGCGGGTTCCGGCGCGGCGTCCTGAGCCCGCCTCACGGCGCCTCCCGCCGCAGGCCGCTCGCGAGGCTCGCGAGCACGATGAGGGAGCCGCCGATCCAGTCCTGCTCGCGCATCAGCTCGCCCGCGAGGTAGTAGGCGGCGACGGCGGCCACCACGAGCTCGAAGAGGAGCACCACGATCGCGCGGTTGGCGGGCACGCGCGAGAGCCCGTACTGCAGCGCGAGGCTCATGGCGAGGAGCGCGAAGCCCACCGGCACCCAGACTTCCCAGGTGATCGCCGCCACCCCCGCCGCCGCCGCGGCGGGCGTCGGCGAGAGCGGCAGGTAGGCGACGGCGGCCACGACCACGCCCAGCCAGATGGCGAGCGACTTCGTGGTGTCGCGGATGCCGGCGAGCTTGCGCACGAGCACGTTGCCCAGCGCGAAGAGGAAGCCCGCGCCCACCCCCAGCCAGTCGGCCCGCGAGGCGGGCCAGGGCGCGCCGTACTCCGGGTGCCAGAGCATCACCGCCGCGCCGGCGAGCGCGACCGCCATCACCACGGCCCCGCGCAGGTCGAGGCGCTCGCCGAGCAGGCCGTGGGCGAGCGGCACCGTCCACAGCGGCGCGAGGTAGAAGAGCAGGAGCACGCGCATCACCTCGCCCTCGAGCACGCCGATCACGTAGGCGAGGTTGCTCCAGCCGATGGCGAGCCCCATGAGCAGGCAGGCCCAGGGCGCCTGCCGCACGTCGCGCCAGTGGCTCGCGAACATCGCCGTGCCGGCCACGAGCGCCACGCCGTAGGTGAAGACGAGCGACCAAGCGCCGTCGAGCCCCGCGTGGTCGAGCACGCGATAGGGATACCAGACGACGCCCCACAGGGAGGCGCCGACGAGGAGCGAGACGACGGGAAGGGAGGGGATGCGCAGCACTTTCGGGCATCATTCTACCGTCCCGCTTCCCGCCCCCCCGAACGATGACCGCCGCGATCCTCCACGTGACCAGCCTCTTCGGCGGCGGCGTGGACCGGCACGTGCGCGATCTCGTGCGCACCATCCCGCGCGAGCACTACCTCTGGCACGCGGGCGACGGCGTGGACGTGATCGAGGAGCCGCGCGCGGGCCGCTTCCATCCCCTCGCCCCCGAGGCCACGGGAGCGCGCGCGGACCGCCTCGCCGCGTGGCTGAAGGCGAGGCGCATCGGCCTCGTGCACCTGCACCAGCTCACGCGCGCGCCGCGGGAGCGCAGCGACTGGGCCTGCGAGGCGCTCGGCGTGCCGCGAATCGCGACGCTGCACGACATCCTGTTCCTCAATCCCGGCGCTTTCGCCGCCGCCGACCCGCTCGCGCCGGACGCCGCCTGGCTCGCCGAAACCTCGCGGACCCTTCGCGACTCGCGCGCGGTGCTCGCGCCGTCGCGCTGGCTCGCGCAACTCGCGTCGCGGCAGGTGCCCGGGCTGGAAGTCGAGGTCGTCCCCAACGGGAGCGAGCCCCCGGCTCCCGATGCGCTCGTCGCCCCCCGCGCGGAATTCGCGCGCCACCGTCCGGCGCGCGTGGTCGCCCTCCTCGGCGCCCTGGGTCCGCACAAGGGAAGCGAGCTCGTGGAGGAGATCGCCGCCCGCCTCGAAGGCAGCGACATCGCGCTCGCCGTGATCGGCTACCTCGACCGCCAGCTCCACCCCGGCTGGCGAATCCCGGGCCGGCTCTTCGTCCACGGCGCCTACGCGGAAGGCGACGCGCCGGGGCTCTTGCGCGGCTACGGCGCCTGCCTCGCGTTGCTGCCCAATGCCGTGCCGGAGAGCTTCAGCTACGCGCTCTCGGACGCGTGGGCCGCGGGCGTGCCCGTGCTGGCCGCGCCGCGCGGCGCGCTCGCCGAGCGCATCGGTGACCACGGCGGCGGCTGGCTCCTGCCGCAGGACTTCGACGCGGATCAAATCGCCCGCGAGATCCGCGCGCTGGCCGGCGGCGAGCGCGAGGCGGAAAGGGCGCGCGTACAATCCCTGCTCGCGCAACCCGACCCCGCGCGCATCCCGCCCCTGGCCGCCATGACCCGTTCCCTCGACGCCTTCTACGCGCGCTTCGGCATCGACGCGTCCGCGCCCGGCGCGGCGGACGGGGCGGCGATCGAGTCCCTCGTCGCGAGGAACCTCGACGGGACGCTCTTCCGCGTGGAGCTGGTGCGGCTCTGCGACGAGCTCGCGCAGACCCTCGCGGCGCTGGAGGACACGAAGGCGCGCGCGCAGGCCTTCGAAACGGAAGCGCGCGGCTGGATCGCCAAGCTCGAGGCGGACGTGCGCGCGGTGCAGGGCGAGCTCGCGGCCGCGGTGCAGGCGCGCGACGCGCTCGAGCGCGAGGCGGACCTCCTGCGCCTGAACAAGGAGGCGCTCGAGCGCCTGCCCTCGCCACTGCGCCGCCTGCTCCTGAAGCTCGCGTTCAATGCCCGACGTTGACCTGAGCGTCGTCACCTACCGGCCCGAGCCCGGGCTCCTCGCCAGCCTCTTCGAAAGCCTCGCGGAAGCCGCGCCCGCGCTCAGCCTGAACCTCTTCGTCCAGGACAACAGCCCCGAGCCGGACACGGCGGAAGCGATCGCCGCGATGCCCGCGCTCGCCAGCGGCGCCTTCGCGAAGGTCGACGTGCAGCGCTCCGGGCGCAACCTCGGCTTCGGCCGCGGCCACAACGCCAACGCGCGGCGCGGCCACGCGCCCTGGATCCTCGTGGTGAACCAGGACTGCATCGCCGAGCCCGGCGCGCTCGAGCGCCTGGTCGCGACCGCGGAAGGAGACGACGCGAAGGTCGCCGCGTGGGAGATGCGCCAGATCCCCTACGAGCACCCCAAGGCCTACGACCCCGCCACGCTCGACTCGCCCTGGGTGAGCGGCGCGGCCACGCTTTTCCGCCGCGAGGCCTTCGACGCCGCGGGCGGCTTCGACGAGGCGATCTTCATGTACGGGGAGGACGTGGACCTCTCCTGGCGCCTGCGGGCGAAGGGCTGGCGACTCACCTACCAGCCGAAGTGCGCGATCGTGCACCGCACCTACAAGGAGGCGGGCGAGGTGAAGCCGATGCAGGTCTTCGGCGGCGTGCGCACGAACCTGGGGCTGCGCTTCCGGTTCGGCAGCCTCGCGCGCATTGCCCAGGGCTTCACGATGCTCGCCGCGGAAATCCTCACCCCACGCTCCTTCCCGGGGCGACGGCGCGGGCTCGCCGCAGCCGGACTGAAGGCCATCGCGCGTGCGCCCCATTTCCTCCTGTCGCGCGTCGCAGCCACGAAGGATTTCCGCCCGCAGTTCTCGGGGTGGGGCTACGAGACGCGGCGCGACGGCGCGTTCCACGCCTTCGCCTCGCGGCGCGAGCATCCCGGCGAGCCGATGCCGAAAGTCTCCGTCCTCATCCGCACGATGGGCCGCCCCGCGTGGCTGCGGCAGGCGCTCGCCTCCTGCGCGAACCAGACCCACGGGAACCTGGAAGTGGTGGTGGTCGAGGACGGGCCGCCCGACTCGCGCCCGATCGTGGACGCGTTCCGCGACCGGCTCGAGATCCGCTACGAGGCCACGGGCGAGAAGGCGGGCCGCGCCCGCGCCGGCAACCGCGCGCTGGCGCTCGCCACCGGCGAGTGGCTCAACTTCCTCGACGACGACGACGTCTTCTTCGCCGACCACGTGGAGGTGCTGCTCGCCGCCGCGATCGCCGCCGGGACGAAGGGCGCCTACGGCCTCGCCTGGGAGACGCGCACGCACGTGCACGACCGCGACCGCGCCGAGTACGATGAGACGATGCACGCGACCGTCCACCGCCAGCCCTTCGACCGCCTCACGCTCTGGCACCACAACTACCTGCCCATCCAGGCGGTGCTCTTCCACCGTTCGCTCTACGAGCGCCACGGCGGCTTCGCCGAGGACATGGACCAGCTCGAGGACTGGAACCTGTGGACGCGCTACACGCTGGAGGACGACCTCCTGCTGGTCGAGAAGACCACCTCCAAGTACCGCGTGCCGGCCGACACGCGCGGGGCCGCGGAGCGCCAGGCGCTCCTCGACCGCGCCTACCGCGACGCCCGCGCGCGCCAGGACGCGCTGCGCGTCACGATGAGCCCGCGGGCGATTTCCGAGATGGCCGAGAACTACGCGCGGACCCAGGCGCTCATGCTCGTCACGCGGGAGGACGTGCGCCGGCTCGTGCGCTCTTCCAGCGTGCTCTCGCGGCTCGCGTCCTGGCGCCGTCCGGTGGTGGACCGCCTGAGGCGGCGGGGATGGCTGCGGTGAGCGGCGGGCTCGAGTTCACCGGCGAGCGCTTCGTCCCCGGCACCCGAGGCGAGATCTGGGTCGAGCACTGGCACCGCTACCACTTCGCCGCCCGCTTCGCCTCCGGCAAGCGCGTGGTGGACGCGGCCTGCGGCGAGGGCTACGGATCCGCGCTCCTCGCGCGTACGGCGGCGAGCGTCACCGGCGCCGACATCTCCGCGGCGGCGATCGCCCACGCGCGAGCGGCTTACGCGGGCATCGCGAACCTCGCCTTCGCCGAGGCCCCGTGCGCGAAGCTGCCGCTGGAGGACGGCTCGGCGGACCTCTTCGTCTCCTTCGAGACCGTGGAGCACGTCGCGGAGCAGGAGGATTTCCTCGCCGAGGTCTCCCGCGTGCTGGCCTTCGACGGGCTGCTGCTGCTCTCCTGCCCCAACAAGCGCGAGTACAGCGACCGGCGCGGCTTCCGGAACGAGTTCCACGTGAAGGAGCTCTACCGCGAGGAGCTGGAGGCGCTCGTCTCGCGCCGCTTCAGGCACCTGCGCTGGTACGGCCAGCGGCCGAGCTTCTTCTCGGTGATCGCCCCGGAGCCGCACGCCGAGACCGGGCACCTCGTGGAAGTGTCGGAAGCCATGCCGGCGGAAGCCACGCCCGCGCTCGCCGAGCCGCTCTACTTCCTCGTCGCCGCGAGCCGCTCGGCGGCGACGCTGGGGATGCTCCCGGCGACGCTTTCCGTGCTCTCGGACCGCGACGACTGGGCGCACCGCGACTACGAGAAGGTCATGGGCGATCTCGGCGTGGCCGGGAAGCAGCTGGAGACCCTCGCGAAGCAGGCGGCGGAACTGGCGGCCGCCCGCGAGGAGGCCATGAAGTCGCGCGACGAGGCGCTCGCCTGGGCCGGGCAGCTGGAGAGCCGGCTCGCGCAGGCCGAGCGCACGGTCTCGGAGCAGTCGCGCGCGATCGCCGAGCGCGACGGCGAGATCGCGCGCCGGGGCGGGCTGCGCTGGTGGCTGCGCCTGCCCTTCGAGCGGTTCTTCGGGCGCTCGCGCAAGCGCTAGCGCCGCCCCGCTAGCGACGCTCCCACGCCGCGATCTCCGCGAGGCCGACCTGCTCCAGGAGGTCCGCGCGCGCGGCGCGGGCGGCGCGCTCGCCCGAGGACGAGGCGATCTCCTCGCCCAGCGTCGCGAGCGCGTCGTACCAGAGGCCCGCCTCGGCGAGTACCGCGGCACGACGCGTTCCCGCGAGGCCGCGCAGGCGGGAGGCGAGCGCCGCCTCCGGCGCCACGCGGCGGATGGCGCCACCGGCGAGGATGTCGGCGGAGCGCCCGTTCGGATCCGGGACGACCGCCACCGACCACTCGTAGTCCGTGCCCGTCTCGAGGCGCACGCCGTGCTCGCGCAACGAGAAGCGGTGGATGCCTTCCCGCCCCGCGCCCGACAGGACGACTTCCTTCACCGGCGCCACGGCCTTGCCGTCGATCAGGGTGAGCTCGATGCGAACCGGCGAGGGACGCGAGATGAACCAGTAGAGGTCGGGCTGCGCCTCCTGGGTGAGCCCCACGTGGTCCGGCGCGAGCACGCCGACGTGAGGCGCCTTGTCGCCCGTCCCCCGGGACGCGCCGCCCACCCGGCGCTTCGGCGCGCCGCGCGCGGGCGGCTTGTAGGCCACGGCGGGCGCCGCGGGACTCGCCTGCGCCTTCTCCCCGGCTGCGGCAGCCGGCGGTGGAGAGTCGCGCTCCTTCGCGGGCTCGGGCGCCGCCTTCGGCGCCTGCGCGGCGGCCACGCCGATCCAGGCCGCCACGATCGCGATCGCCCATGGCGCATTCATGAATCGCCTCCTTTCGCATCCCCGCCGGGCGGGTCGCCCGCCGGCGGCGAAAGCCGGTGGACACGCACCGGCACGTCCTTGCCCTTGAGCCTCACTTCCCCGATGGCCACCGCGTCGAGCGCCTCGCCCAGGCAGGCGAGCGTCGCGTCGCTCACGTGGATGCGCACGAGCTCGCGCGCGTCCACCGGCGACTTGTCGAAGCCCTCGAGGCGCGAGGCGACGTTCACCGCGTCGCCGATCACCGTGTACTCCAGCCGCTCGGCGTTGCCGAAGCTGCCCGCCACCACCGGCCCGGTGTGGATGCCGACGCGCACGCGGATCTCCGGCAGGCCCTCGCGCCTCCAGCGCGCGTTGAGTCCCGCCAGCGCCGCGCGCATGGCGCGCGCGCAGGCGACCGCGGCGCGGGCGTCGGCGCGCTGCGCCTCGGCCGACTCGTGCGCGATCGGCACGCCGAAGACCGCCATCACCGAGTCGCCCACGAACTTGTCCACCACGCCGCCGGACCGCGCGACCTCGGCGGCCATCGCGTTGAGGTAGTCGTCGAGCCACGCAGCGAGCGCCGCGGGCTCCAGGCGCTCCGAGATCGTCGTGAAGCCCTCGATGTCGCTGAAGAGCAGGGTGGCCACCAGGCGCCGCGGCATCGGCCGGCCGCTCGCGGAGAGCGTCTCCTCGCGCCGCGCCCACAGGTCCTCCGCGATGCTTCGCGGCACGTAGCGCGAGAAGAGCCCGAGCGCCGTGGCCCGCTGCTCGCTCTCGAATCGGGAGGCGTAGACCGCGGCGAGGAAGGCCCCCAGCGCCCAGGCGTAGAGCGCCGCCGCGACGGGCATCCAGGCCGGCACCGCCGCGAATGCCGCGAACGCGAGCGCCGCGAGCCCCGCCAGGCCGAGCGCCTGCACGCCGGCCGAGCGCCACCGGCCGCGGATCTTCCACCCGAGGACGGAGGCCGAGAGCGCGCAGGCGGCGATCATCGCCTGCTCCGCCCATTCCGGCAGCACGCGCAGCGGGGGCTCTCCCTCCAGCGCCATGCGCACGAGCTGGTCCGCCGCCTCGCCGTGCACGACCACCCCGAACTGCGGCTCGCCGCTGCGGCGCGAAAGCGGCGTCGCGAGCTGGTCCTTCACGCTGTCGGCCACGATGCCCAGGAGCGCGATGCGCCCGGCGATCCGCTCGCGCGGCACGCGGCCCTCGAGGAGCTGGGTGAGCCGCACCGTCGGGAACGGCCGCCGGCCGAGGCGGTAGTCCAGCACGAACTGGAAGCCGGCCGCATCGGCGCCCGCGTAGCCTCCGTCGTGGGCCTCGAAGGGGACGAAGGTCGCGCGTCCGAGCGCGAGGTGGGAAGGGTCGTCCTCGCCGGGACGCGGCGCGATGCCTTCCCGCGCCAGGTGCCGAAGGGCGAGCAGCAGCGCGAGCGAGGGCAGCGTCTCGCCGCCGGCATCGGCGTAGAGCAGCCCGCGGCGCACCACGCCGCCGGGGTCGAGGGGGAAATCGGTGAAGCCGACGCGCCCGCTGCCCGCGAGCGCGGGCGGCCCGGGGATCGCCGTTCGCCCCGCCGTCGCGAGCTTCGCCGCGGCGATCACCGACTCGTCGCGAAGGGCCTGCGCGAGCTTCTCCTCGCCCGGCGGATAGGCGATGTCCCGGTACAGGTCGATCCCGATCGCGCTGGGCGCGGCCGCGCGAAGACGCAGAATCGCCTCGGCCAGCACCGCGTCGGCGAGCGGCCAGCCCCAGCGCAGGATGTCCGCGTCGTCCACGGCCACGATGGTCACGTGGGAGTCCGCGGGCGCCGTGGGGCTCGCGCGCGCCGCGACCATCAGGTCGTAGGCGAGAAGTTCCTGGTGCTCGAGGGCGCCCGCCGCCCGCAAAGCCGCCACCGCGAGGTACGCGGCGGCGGCCACCGCCGCGATCGCGACGGCGGGCTTGCGCGCAAGGCGCCGGAGCGGGAGGGAAGTCACTGCCAGTTGCCGATCAGGAGAAACGCCGCCCAGTAGCCCGGGTGCCGATAGCGCGCGTCGTCGAGCAGCAGGCCCTGGGCCTCGCGGAGCGCGGCGGCCTTCGTCGGCGCCCCGGCCGCGAGCGCCCGGTAGAAGCCCGTGACCAGCTGGCTCGACGCCTCGTCGTTGATGTACCAGAGCGTCGCGAGCGCGC
This sequence comes from uncultured Pseudomonadota bacterium, assembly GCA_937898635.1. GTDB lineage: Bacteria > Pseudomonadota > Gammaproteobacteria > Burkholderiales > Usitatibacteraceae > FEB-7. Next base: position 23,581 of record CALEJW010000007.1, read on the forward strand.
TCCTCGCGCCCGCCTTCACGGCCACGCCCGCGAGCCCCAGCGCGGCGCGATCGTCGCCCGCGGCGGTCCGGCACGCGCTCAGCGTGAGCAGTTCCACGGGCTCCTCGCGCAGGCGTCCCGAGCGCATCAGCCGTTCCAGGACGTCCATCGACAGGCGCCCGTCCCAGGTGAGGAGGAAGGTGCGCCGCGGGTCGGCGTCGAACTCGCCGTGGGAGGCGATGTGCACCACGGAAAAGGGCGTCTCGCCCATCGCGTCGCGCACCGCCGGGACGCGGAAGGACTGGTTGCCGAGGAGCCGCGCGTCGAAGAGGCCGCCCACGTCGTCCAGTTCCCGCGCGACCTGCGGCAGCCCCGGGAAATCCTGCACGGCCTCGCTCAGGCCGCCCACCAGCGCGCGCCGCCCGGCGAGGCCGCCCGCGCCGGATTCCACCAGCGAGAGCGCGGGCGCGGTGGCGAGCGCGAAGCGGCGGACGAGGAAGTCGCGGCCGTCGTGCAGGGCCGCGAAGGGAATGCCGCGCAGGGCGCCGTCGGGAACGATCACGAGCGTCTCCACCCCGCGGGCGGCGAGGAAGGCCTCCACGGGAGCCAGGAGCCACGCGTGCAGGCGCTGCGCGTGGGGCAGGTACTGGCGCGTCGTGCGCTTCTCGAGCAGGCGCCGGAACGCGTGCGCCTCGGCCTCGAGGACGCGCGCCGCGACGGGCACGCTCACCCTTTCGATGTCCTCGCCGGCGCTCACCAGCAGGTCGAGGCGATCGGGCAGGATCACGGGGTAGATCACCGCGGTGCGCGCGCCGAGCGTCTCCAGCCGCCGCGCCCGCGACTGCAGCCGCGCCACGCACTCGTCCTGGAAGTAGTCCTCCAGTTCCACCGCCTTCATCTGCTCGATGGCCTCGCGCGCCTCGAGGAGGCGCTCGCGGCGCCCCGCCACCCCGGGCGCCTCGCCGGCGGTGCGCAGCAGCAGGTCCGCGTAGCCGAGGAAGGCCGGGCCGATCGCGTCGCGGTAGGAGCCGCCCTGCAGCCTGAGGTCCGCGAGCAGGTCGTGGCGGAACGCGGGCAGGCTCGCGTGCGCCCGGCGGTAGTGGGCGAGCGCGGCGGCCGCCTCGCCCCTCGCCTCGGCGAGCCGAGCCGAGAGCCACTCCCAGCGGAAGAGCAGGTCCGGCGCCCGCGCGGCCTGCGCCGCGAAGAGCGCCTGCCGCGCGAGTTCGCGCGCCTGCGCCGGCCGGCCCTCCGCGAACGCGCGTTCCGCGAGCAGGCCCAGCGCCTGGGAACGCGCCCTCAGGTCCGCCGCGGCATCGGCCGCGGCAAGCGCTTCGCGCAGGATCGCCTCGCGCCGGTCCGGCGAGGAAGGCTGCAGGCGCGCCGCCACGCCCGCGAGGAGCAGGGACTTGTCGCCGGTGGGCGGGACGAAGGCGAGCTCCGCGAGCGCCAGGGCGAGCGCCGCCCGGACGGCGTCCTCGTCGCCCTGGCGGCGCAGGACGTCCGCGGCATTGAGCGAAGCCCGCGCCGCGAGCGCGCGCTCCCCCGCCGTGCCGGCCAGGTCGACCGCCTGCGCGAAGGAGGCGAGCGCCTCGGCCCGCTTTCCGGCCCAGGTCTGCGCGAGTCCGTGCTCGTTCAGGGCGGCCGCGATTCGCGCGGGAGCGCCTTCCGCCCTCGCTTGCGCGAGCGCGCCCTCGAGGAGTCGCAGCGCCTCGTCGGGCTCGTGGGCGAGCAGCAGCCGTCGCGCCTCGTGCGCCGTCGCGTCGAGGTCTCCCGGCGCGACGACGGCCGGTCCCGGCGGGGCCCGGTCCACGTGCGCGCAGCCGGCCAGCGCCAGCGCGAGCAGGGCGAGGAGGGACGCGAAGCGGGGGATCCTGCCGCGGGTGCCCATCAGAACCTCCGCTGCCAGGCGATGCGGCAGTGGATGCCGTGATCCTGCAACGCGTTGCCGCCCGGCGGCCTGTGGCGGGTGGGCAGCCCCTTGTAGAGCTGGGCCTCGAGCCCGCCGCCGGCGGACCAGCGCAATCCCGCGCCGACGCTCGCCAGCCATTCGCGGTCTCCGCCCCGGTCGCGACCGACGCCCGCATCGGCGAAAAGCGCGAGGAAAACCTCGCCGTCGGCCGGATCGCGCGAGAGCCCCGGGACGGTGATGCGGCCGATGCGCCGGCGGTGCTCGAGCGAGGCGCTCGCGCCCTCGTCGCGGACCAGGGTGTTCTCGCGGTAGCCGCGCACGCTCGCCACGCCGCCCACGGGAAACTGCTCGGCGCTCGGCAGGCGCCGCGACGCGAGCTGCGCGTCGGCGCGCGCCACCCACTGGCTGCCGCCGCCCGCGTCGCGCGCGATCCACTGCACCTGCGCGAGCCCGGCGACGAAGCGCGAGTCGGGCAGGCGCGGATCGGCGTGGACCGTGGCGCCCATCGCATCGAGCCCGACGGCCAGCGCGAGGCGGGCGGCGAAGACGCGGTCGGCGTCGCGGCGCGCCCATTCCGCGCCGGCGCGGAACGCGGCGACCCGGGTGCGCCCGTCCTCGCTTCCAGGCAGGACCGGGAAGGGCTCGCCCAGCAGGTAGGTCGTGGTCCGGCTGCGCGTGAGGGAGAGCGTGGTCACGAGCGAGCGCTCGAGCGAGCGGATCCAGGGGTGGCTCAAACCCGCCTCCAGGGTCTCGCTCACGCTTTCGAGGTCGATGCGGTCGAAGGGCGCCTCCACGACGGCGCCGAGATTGCGGCCCGCGCGCACGAAGAACGCCGTGTCGCTCGCGGTGAAGGGCACGCTCGCCGACACCGCGTACTCGTCGTTGCCCTTCGTGAGCGCGTAGCTCGCCGAGAGCGTCTCGTTGCGCCCCCAGGAGTTGCGCGCCGACAGGCGCAGTTCCGCCGCGGTCTCGCCCACGTTCGCCGGTCGGTTGTTCGCCACGGCGAGCTCGGCGCGAAAGCGCGGCGCCTCGCGCACGCGGGTGCGCAGGATCGCCTCCCCCGGGCGCTCGCCGGGCGCGAGCTCCGCGTTGATCCGCTCGACCGTGCCTTCCTGCAGGAGAAGCTGCATCGCCTCCTGCAACCGGTTCACGTTGAACGGCGTCCCGCCCGCGGCCAGCAGCCGCTCCTCGAGGAAGCCGTCCTGGAACACGTGCGACCCGGAGACCGGCGCGGCGGCCAGGCGTCCCTCCACCAGGCGCACGACGAGGATGCCTTCGCTCACCCGCTGGTCGGGGATCACCGCTCCCGAATTGACGTAGCCCGCGTCGACGTAGGCGCGCGTGAGCTCGAGGCGAAGCGCCTCGAGGTCCTCCGCCTCGAGCGTGCGTCCCTCGTAGCGCGCGGCGATCGCGGCGAGCTCGGCGGCGAGCGTGGTGTGGCCCTCGAGGCGCACGCGCGCGACGCGGACGCGGGGAACCTCGCGCAGCGCGGGGGAAGCGGCGGCCGGCTCCGGCGCGGGCGTTCCCGAGGGCGTCTGCGCGAACGCGCCGGGTGCGGGGAACAGGCCCCAGGCCACCGCGAGCACCACCCCGGCACGGGATTTCCGGGGAATCATCCCGCCTTTCCGCCGCAGGGGAGGAGCGACCGGCGCGCGGCCAGGGGCGATTGCGTCGCGCCCTTCTCCGGCTTGCCGTGCGCCGCGGGGCTCCCGTACGGACCCCAGGCCGACTCCGGCATCGTCCCCCTTCCCACGGCGACGAAACTGTTGCCCGAATCGCCGGCGCGCGAGGCGCAGGCCTCGCGCAGCAGGCGCGTCGCGTCGAAGAAGCCCGCCGGCAGCACGCCGAGCCCCGCGCCGATGTCCACCACGGGGGCCGTCACCGTGACCTGCCCCGACACGCCCAGCTGCGAGGAGGCCTCCACGACGCTCCTCGGCGAGGCGATGAAGTACGCGGAGTCGATCGTGATGTTGCCGCCGTCGCCGCCGAACGCGTTGGCCTGGATCGCCGCGCCGTTGAGCACCACGTGCCCGAAGCCCGCGATCGCGATGTTGCCGCCGTCGCCCGCGCCGCCCTGGACCGAGGTCGTGATCGCGCCGTCCGTGAGGTGCACCACGCCCCGCCCTGAAATCGAGATGTCGCCGCCGTCGGACTGCGTCGTGCGCGTGGCGATCTGCGCGCCGCGGACGACTTCCAGCGCCTCGCCCGCCTCGATGCGGATGCTGCCCGCCGCGCCCGCGGCGAAGGCCTGGGTGGTGACTAGCGCGCCGTCGCGCAGGCGCACCTCGGGGGCCGCGAGGTCGATCCGGCCGCCGTCGCCGGAGCCCAGGCTCTCGGCCGCGATGCCGCTCACGAAACCGTAGCCCCCGCCCTCGGCCACGATGCTTCGCGTCGCGGAAACGGCGATGTCCCCGGCGCGGCCGGCACCGAGGCTGCTCGCGGTGATCGCCGCCCCGCCGCGGATCGCGAGTTCCCCGGCCTCGATGGCGATGGCGCCGCCGCGGCCCTCGGCGCGCGCGACGGAACTCACGACGGCGCCGTCGTCCACCACCACGCGGGGCGCGCGAATGGCGAGCGCGCCGCCCGCGCCGGTGCCCGAGGAGCCGCCCGAGATCGCCGTGACGAACTGCTCGCCCGCCCCCGTCACGGTCACCGTGCCGGTGGCGTTCAGCTCGAGGCTGCCCGCGTTGCCGCTCGCATAGCTCGAGACGTCGATGAAGCCCAGGCGCGCGAGCGACACGTCGCCCGCGTCGATCCGGATCGAGCCGCCGGGCCCCGAAGCGAGCGCGCCCGCGAAGACGAAGCCCGAGTCGCTGATCTCGAGGCTCGGCGTCACGATGCGAACGCTGCCGCCCGGCCCGGGCCCCTCGGAGGAGGCGACGATCCCCGTGGAGGACGAGCCCTCGCCCTCGCCGGCGATGCGGATCGCGCGGTCGCCGCGCAGGACGACGTCGCCGCCGGTGCCCGTGCCGCTCGAGAAGGCGAGGATGCGGGAGCCCTCCCGCAGCGCGATCTCTCCCGCGCGGATGTCCACGGTGCCGCCGCGGCCCTCGCCGGTCGTGTAGTTTCGGATCAGGCCGCCCGCCTCGAGGGTCGCGACGTCCGCCTCCACGCGGATCGACCCGCCCGGCCCGGTCCCCGCGGCGGCGGCGCTGATGCCGCCTCCCCGCCGGACCTCGACCCGCGGCGCGGCGATGAGGATGTCGCCTCCCCGTCCCTGCCCGAACGAATCCCCGTGCACGCCGCCCAGCAGCCGCGCGGCGTCGATCGTCACGCGCTCGCCCGCGCGGATCGTGATGGAACCGCCGTCGCCGGAGCCGTTCGTCGTGGCCGTGACGAGGCCGTCGACGATGTCCACGCGGGCCGCCTCGATCGTGATGCTGCCGCCGCGCCCGGGCCCGAAGGTGTTGGCGAGGACGCCGCCGAAGGGCCCGGTCTCGACGCTCACCCCGCCGCTCGCGCGAATGTTCACGTTCCCGCCGGCCCCGGTGGCGTCGATGCCGGAGGACGCCGAGATGGAGCCGAACGGGCCGAGCGCGAGTTCGCCCACGTCGATCTCGATGCTGCCGGCGTCGCCGGCGCCGAAGGTCGAGGACGTGATGCCCCCGGAATCGCGGATCTCCAGTACCGGCGTCCTCACCACGATGTCGCCGCCGCGCCCGTCCGCCGTCGTGCTGCTCAGGCCGCCGAGAAAGCCCTCGATCAGGATGCCGCGCGAGGCCCGGACGGTAACGTCGCCGCCGTCGCCGTTGCCGATGAGCGAGCCCGAGGCGGAAACGGAGCCGTCGCGCAGCACCAGGTCGCCCACCTCCAGCGTGATCGCCCCGCTGCGCCCGCCGCCCCAGACGGTCGACGCGATGAAGCCGTCGTCGATCGTGAGCGAGTCCGTGCGCACGGTGATGAAGCCCGCGTCGCCGTCGTAGTTCGTGCTCGCCGAGAGGCTTCCCCCGCCCTCCAGGACCACGCTGCGGCTCGCGTCGATGGCGAGGGAGCCCGCGTCGCCGTCGCCCCAGGAGGTCGACGCGATCCGCGAGCGGTCGCGCACGGCCAGGTCGCGCGCCTCGATGACGACGTTGCCCGAGTCGCCGGGGCCGTTCGTGATCGCCTGGATGCTGCTTTCGCCTTCGAGGCGGATGGTCTGTCCCGACACGCGGATCGGCCCCGAGCCGCCGGCCCCGCCGAAGGAATCGGAGATGATCCGGCCACCGTCGAGCAGGACGGTCCCCGTCGCGTCGACTTCGACGGCGCCGCCCGGCCGGTCCGAGCGGTTGTAGACGAGCACGTCCGCGCCTTCCGTCACGGCGATGTCGCCGCCGAACAGGCGGATGGATCCCGCGGGAGCCATCGCGTCGCTCTCGGCGCGCAGCCTGCCGTCGTAGAGGATCAGGGTCCCGCGCCCGCCCGACACGCCGGTGATGCCGTCCCGGCCGATCGCGACCTCCCCCGCGCCCGAGACGCTCGCGACGCCGATCGGTGCCGAGAGCGTGTCGAGGGAGGCCCCGTAGGCGATCCCGACATCCCCGCCGCTCACGGTGAGGGCGGCGCCGGCGGGGGTCGCGAGGCGCGCGCCGTCGAGCAGGACGAGTCCCTGCCCGCCGAGGAAGCCGAAGGCCTCCGGCGGGGCCGCGGAGAACGAGCTAGCGGCCGGCGCGCCGGCCTCGAACCGCCCTCCGTCGGCGAAACGCAGGTAGTGCGCGGAGGCGACGTGGAACGCACCGCCCACGTCGATCGACGCGTTCGGCCCGAAGGCGATGCCGGCGGGATCGAAGAGGTAGAAGTCGGCGCCGGGAATCGTCGAGCGCAGCAGCCCGTCGATCACGGAACCGCTGCCGCCCGTGATGCGGCTGATGATGTTGGCGATGCCGGCCGGGCCGGAGAAGGTGGCGCTTTCGCCCCGGCCGAGGTCCAGCCGAGAGAAGCTGTGGAAGAGGTTGTTCCCCGCCTGCCGGCCGAGGTCCGCCGTCACGGCGAAGTTCGGTCCCTGGAGCGCTCCGGGCCTGCCGGCCGTGCCGTCGAGGACGACCTGCGCGGGGGCGGCGCCCGCGGCGCCCGCCGCCGATGCCGCCAGCGCAAGGCGAGCCCACCTCCGGAAAGCGCGTGCGTTCATTCCGGTCCCCTTCCTCCGGCGATCACGCCCGCGGCCGGGATTCACGCCGCGGCTGGAAACAGTCTACCCCTCGACGCGATGCCCGCAATCCGGAATTCCGCGATGCGCCTGCGGCGGATCGGACGCGATCCCGGGCGGGCGGGACAGGCTCGCGGGCGCCACGTTGGTCGCCTCCCGCTTCCGGGCGATAATCGCGGGATGAATCCCCGCCTCGACCTGCTGCAGCCCTATCCCTTCGAGAAGCTGAAGGCCCTCCTCGCCGGCGCGACCCCGCCCGCGGACCTCGCGCCCGTGAACCTCTACATCGGCGAGCCGCAGCACCCGACGCCGGCGCTGCTCACGGACGCCCTCAAGGCGAACCTCGGCGGGCTGGCGCGCTACCCCGTGACGAAAGGCCTGCCCGTGCTGCGCGAGGCGATCGCCGCGTGGCTCTCGCGGCGCTTCGGGGTCGCCATCGATCCGGAGACGCAGGTGCTGCCCGTGGCCGGCACGCGGGAGGGCCTCTTTTCCATCGCCCACGTGCTCGTGGACGCGGGCGCGAAGGACCCGCTCGTCGTCTGCCCCAATCCCTTCTACCAGATCTACGAGGGCGCCACGATCCTCGCCGGGGCGACACCGTATTTCGTCAATGCCGATCCCGCACGCGGCCACGCGCCCGACTGGGACGCGGTCCCCGACTCGGTGTGGGCGCGCACGCAACTCCTCTACGCCTGCTCGCCCAACAACCCCAACGGGCGCGTGATGACGCTGGCCGAGTGGGCGAAGCTCTTCGCGCTCGCCGACCGCCACGGCTTCACCATCGTCTCCGACGAGTGCTACAGCGAGATCTACTTCGACGAGGCCGCCCCGCCCCTGGGGGCGCTCGCCGCCGCGCGGGCGCTGGGCCGCCACGGGTTCGCGAGGCTGGTCGTCATGGGCTCGCTCTCCAAGCGCTCCAACGCGCCGGGGCTGCGCTCCGGGTTCGCGGCGGGAGACGCCGCGGTGCTCGAGAAGTTCTTCCTCTACCGCACCTACCACGGCACGGCGATGAGCAACACCGTGCAGCTCGCGAGCGTCGCCGCGTGGAACGACGAAGCGCACGTGGCCGAAAACCGGCGCCTGTACCGCGAGAAGTTCGCGACCTTCTTCGACCTCGTGAACCCGGTGCTGCCGCTCGCGATGCCCGAGGCCGCCTTCTACTTCTGGGCCGCGGTGCCGGGCGACGACGCCGAGTTCGCCCGCGCGCTCCACGCGGCGGCCCACGTGACGGTGCTGCCGGGCAGCTACCTTTCCCGCGAGGCGCATGGGTCGAACCCCGGCCGCGGGCACGTGCGCATCGCGCTCGTCTCCACCGTGGCCGAGGCCGCCGAGGCCGGCCGCCGCATCGCCGCCTTCGTCCGCGAACGCGCCGCGAATCCCGTTCCCCAACGCCAGAGAACCGACTAGCCATGGAAAACCTGCAGCCCGTTATCGAGAGAGCCTTCGAAGACCGCGCGAGCCTCGGCCCCGCCTCCGCCCCGCCCGAGGTCGTCGCGGCCGTGAAGGCCGTCCTCGCGGAACTCGACGCGGGAAGGCTGCGGGTGGCCGAGAAGCGCGGCGGCGAGTGGGTCACGCACCAGTGGCTGAAGAAGGCGGTGCTGCTCTCCTTCCGCCTGCGCGACAACGCGATCATGCAGGGCGGCTACACCCACTACTTCGACAAGGTGGATTCCAAGTTCTCGAACTTCTCCCAGGCCGACTTCGCCGCGGGCGGCTACCGCGTGGTGCCGCCGGCGAGCGCCCGCCACGGCGCCTACATCGCGAAGAACGTGGTGCTGATGCCCTCCTACGTGAACGTCGGCGCCTGGGTGGACGAGGGGACGATGGTGGACACCTGGGCCACGGTGGGCTCCTGCGCGCAGATCGGGAAGAACGTGCACCTCTCGGGCGGGGTGGGGATCGGCGGCGTGCTCGAGCCCCTGCAGGCCAACCCCACGATCATCGAGGACAACTGCTTCATCGGCGCCCGCAGCGAGGTGGTCGAGGGCGTGATCGTGGGCGAGGGCTCGGTGATCTCCATGGGCGTCTACATCGGCCAGTCCACCAAGATCTACGACCGCGCGACCGGCGCCGTCACCTACGGGCGGATCCCGCCCGGCTCCGTGGTGGTCTCCGGCAACTTGCCCGGCCATGACGGCCGGTATAGTCTCTACTGCGCCGTGATCATCAAGCAGGTCGACGCGAAGACGCGCGCGAAGACCGGCATCAACGAGCTGCTGAGGGGCGACTAGCCCCGCCCCGCGGTCCCCGCGGCGGTCCCGACGACGGAGACGACCATGTTCATCGAGAAACTCCTGCAGCTCATGGCGGAAAAGAAGGCCTCCGACATCTTCTTCTCCGCCGGCTCCCCGATCATGATCAAGATCCAGGGCGTCATGATGCCGGTGAACCCGCAGGTGATGGACGCCGAGCAGACGAAGAAGATCATCTACGAGATGCTCACGCCCGGCCACATCGCGACCTTCGAGAAGGACCTGGAGCTGAACCTCTCCAAGCCCATGCCGGGCCTGGGCAACTTCCGCGTGAACGTCTTCTGGCAGAAGGGCTCGGTCGCCTGCGTGATCCGCTTCATCACCTCCGAGATCCCCAAGCTCGAGGACCTGAACCTGCCCCCGGTCCTGCTGCAGCTCGTGATGGAGAAGCGCGGGCTCGTTCTCGTGGTGGGCGCCACCGGTTCCGGGAAGTCCACGACGCTCGCCTCGATGCTCGATTTCAGGAACCAGATGGTCGCGAACCACATCCTCACCATCGAGGACCCGGTCGAGTACGTCTTCACGCCGAAGAAGTGCGTCTTCAACCAGCGCGAGGTCGGCAACGACACGCACGCCTTCCACGACGCGCTGCGAAACGCCATGCGCCAGGCGCCGGACTGCATCCTCATCGGCGAGATCCGCGACCAGGAGACGATGCGCATGGCGCTCACCTACGCGCTCTCCGGGCACCTGTGCCTCGCGACGCTGCACGCGAACAACTCCTACCAGGCCATGAACCGGGTGATCAGCTTCTTCCCGCTGGAAGTGCGCCCGATGCTGCTCCAGGACCTCGCCGTGTCGCTCAAGGCGATCGTCTCGCAGCGCCTCGTGCGCACCGTGGACGGCAAGCGCACGCCGGCGGTCGAGGTGCTCCTCAACACCCGCAACGTCCAGGAGGCGATCGAGAAGGGCGAGGTGGGCGAGGTGAAGGAGATGATGGAAAAGAGCATGTCGCCGGGCTCGCAGACTTTCGAGCAGGACCTCTTCCGCCTCGTGCGCCAGGGACGGATCTCCACCGACGACGCGCTCGCCAACGCGGATTCCGCGACCAACCTCGGGCTGCTCCTCGGCAACTCCGGGATCATGCCGGCGATGGCGGAGCGGGCGAAGAACCCGGTGCCCAGCCTCGGCAAGGGCCCCGGCGGGCCGTCCTTCAGCGAGTTCAAGATCTCCGAGGAACCCTCCGAGCCGCGCTTCTCCTAGCGCCGGCGCGGGGGCTTGCCGCGGGCGGGCGCGTTCGCGTGCGCTAGAATGCGCGTTCGCCGCAACGCTTCCGGCACCGCCCCCATGAGATCGCTCGAGGAAAGCCTCACGCAGTACGCGGCCAGCCACCGCGACCGTCGCAACATCGCGACCCACTTCTTCGGCATTCCCCTCGTCGTCTTCTCCGTCGTGCTCGCGCTCGCGACCCTGTCCTATCCCGTGGGCGGCGTGCCGGTGACGGCGGCCGCCCTGGCGGCGATCGCGGCGAGCGCCTGGTACCTGTGGCTCGACACCGCCCTGGGCGCGGCCATGGCCATCGCGCTCTTCGTCATGTGCGCGCTCGCGAGCGAGGTCGCCGCGCGCCTCGACACGGGCGCCACGCTCGCCCTCGCCGCGGCGATCTTCGCCGGCGGCTGGGCGCTGCAGTTCTGGGGCCACCGCTTCGAGGGCGTGAAGCCCGCCTTCCTCGACGATGCGCGGCAGCTCCTCGTGGGACCGCTCTTCGTGTGCGCGGAGGCCTTCTTCTTCCTCGGCGCGAAGCCGGCGCTGCGCCGCTACGTCGAGGAGCGCGTGGGCCCGACCGTCGCGCGCCGCGCTCGCCCCGGCATGGCGCAGCCGCGATGAGCGGCGAGACGCTCGCCCTCGCCCGCGCGCTGCTGGAGCGGCCTTCCGTCACGCCGGCCGACGGGGGATGCCAGGAACTCATCGCCGCGCGCCTGGCGCCACTGGGCTTCCGCGCCGAGACGATCCGCCGCGGCGAGGTGACCAACCTGTGGCTGCGCCGCGGGACCGCGGCGCCCGTCGTCGCCTTCGCCGGACACACCGACGTGGTGCCGCCGGGGCCGCTCGAGCAGTGGCGCACCGATCCCTTCGTGCCCACGGTCGTGGACGGCAGGCTCCACGCGCGCGGCGCGGCGGACATGAAGACCTCGATCGCCGCCTTCGTCGTCGCCGCCGAGCGGCTCGTGGCCGCGCACCCCTCGCACCCCGGCTCCCTCGCGCTCCTCCTCACCTCCGACGAGGAAGGTCCCTCGGTGGACGGCACGGTGCGCGTGGTGGAGGCGCTCCGGGCGAGGGGCGAGCGGATCGACTACTGCATCGTCGGCGAGCCCACCTCGGCCGAGCGCTTCGGCGACACGATCAAGAACGGCCGCCGCGGCACGCTCACGGGCCGGCTCGTCGTGAAGGGCATCCAGGGCCACGTGGCCTATCCCCACCTCGCGAGGAACCCGGTGCACGACCTCGCCCCCGCCCTCGCGGAACTCGCGGCGACCGCCTGGGACGAGGGCAACGAGCACTTCCCCCCGACCACCTGGCAGGTGTCCAACCTCCACGCCGGCACCGGCGCGCTCAACATCATTCCCGGCGAGGCGCGGCTCGACTTCAATTTCCGCTTCTCCACCGCGAGCACCGTCGAGGGGCTCAAGGCGCGGGTGCACGCCGTGCTCGACCGCCTCGGCCTCGACTACCGGATCGAGTGGATCCTCGGCGGGCGGCCCTTCCTCACGCCGCGCGCCCGCCTGGTGGAAACGCTCGTGCGCGTGGTGCGCGAGGTCACGGGCCTCACCCCGGTGGTCTCGACCACGGGCGGCACCTCGGACGGGCGCTTCATCGCCGACATCTGCCCGGAGGTGGTCGAGTTCGGCCCCGTGAACCGCTCGATCCACCAGGTGAACGAGTCCGTCGGCCTGGACGAGATGGAGCCCCTCGCGCAGGTCTACCGCCTCGCCTGCGAGGACCTCCTGGGCGTGAAGTAGGCCGCGGTGGCGCGCACCGTCCCCGGCAAGGGCCTGAACGTCCGCGGCCTCGTGCTCGACGCCGCCGCGCAGTTCGAGCGCGCCGGCGTCTCCTTCGGGCACGGCACCACCAACGCGATCGACGAGGCCGCCTGGCTCGTGCTGCATTCCCTGGGGCTGCCCGTGAGCGAGCTCGGGCCCCACCTCGACCTCGCCGTGGACGCCGAGCGCGCGCGCAAGGCCCAGGCGCTGGTGGCGAAGCGCATCCGCACGCGCAAGCCCGCGGCCTACCTGCTGAAGGAAGCCTGGCTCGGGCCGCACCGCTTCCACGTGGACGAGCGGGTGATCGTGCCGCGCTCCTTCATCGCGGAGCTGCTGCGCGCGCGCCTCGCGCCGTGGGTCGCGAAGCCCGCGCGCGTGGGCTCGGTGCTCGACCTGTGCACGGGCTCCGGCTGCCTCGCGATCCTCGCCGCCCTCGCCTTCCCGAAGGCGACGGTGGATGCCGCGGACCTCTCGCCGGGGGCGCTCGCGGTGGCGAAGCGCAACGTCGCCGCCTACCGGCTCGCCTCGCGCGTGCGCCTCGTGCGCTCCGACCTCTTCGCCGCCCTCGCGGGGCGCAGCTACGACCTCATCGTCTCCAACCCGCCGTACGTGAAGGCCGCCTCGATGCGCCGCCTGCCGGAGGAATACCGCCGCGAGCCGGAGATGGCGCTCGCGAGCGGCGCCGACGGGCTCGCCCACACCCGCGCGATCCTGCGCGAGGCGAAGCGGCACCTGAATCCCGGCGGGCTCCTCGTGGTGGAGATCGGGCACAACCGCAAGGCGCTCGAGCGCGCCTTCCCGAAGCTCGCGTTCGGCTGGCCCGAAGTCTCGGCGGGAGCCGGCTTCGTCTTCGTGCTCGCGCGCGAGGACCTGTGAGCCCGGGAGCGGCGGGCGCATTTCCGCGATAATGGCGGGCAAGGAGGAAGGGCCCCACCCCCCTTCCCGAACCGGGATGAACATCGCCGACATTCGCAAGGACTACGCCCTCCGCAGCCTCGACGAGCGCGAGGTCGATCCCGACCCCTTCCGGCAGTTCCACGCCTGGCTCGGCGAGGCCATCGCCGCCCAGGTGCCCGAGCCCACGGCGATGGTGCTCGCCACCGTGGACGCCCCGGGCCGGCCCTCGGCCCGCGTGATGCTCCTCAAGGCGCTCGACGAGCGCGGCTTCGTCTTCTACACCAACTACCTGAGCCGCAAGGGCGAGGAACTCGCCACGCGGCCCCACGCGGCGCTCGCCTTCTTCTGGAAGGAACTCGAGCGGCAGGTGCGGATCGAGGGCACGGTGGAAAAGGTGAGCGCCGCCGAGGCCGACGAGTACTTCGCGAGCCGCCCCCTCGGCTCGCGCATCGGCGCCTGGGCGAGCACCCAGAGCGCCACGATCGAGAGCCGGGCCTGGCTGGAGGCGCGCGTGAAGGCCGCCGAGACCCAGCACGGCGACACCCCGCCCCGCCCGCCGCACTGGGGCGGCTACCGCGTGATCCCCTCGTGGCTGGAATTCTGGCAGGGGCGCCAGAGCCGCCTGCACGACCGCATCGCCTACACGCTCGAAGGCGGGCGCTGGAAGATCACGCGCCTCTCGCCCTAGGCATGCGAAGTCCCCTCGGC
>CALEJW010000008.1 GCA_937898635.1 uncultured Pseudomonadota bacterium
CTTCTCCCCTCTCCTTCAGGAGAGGGGCCGGGGGTGAGGCAGATAGTTGGAGCGACGCCCTCACCCCAGCCCTCTCCCGGAGGGAGAGGGAGCGCTTTTCTCCCCTCTCCTTCAGGAGAGGGGTCGGGGGTGAGGCGGGGAGAGGGGCCGGGGGTGAGGTGGCGCTTCACCTGTACTTCGCCGCCGCCTTCTTCGCGAAGGAATTGTCGAACGTCTGGTCGAGCTTGATCGAGTCGCCCGCCTTGATCACGGAAGGCTCGAACTGCCTGAGCACCTTGTAGACGTTCTGCGCGGCCTTCATCGTCATCTGGCCGTCCTCGGAGTAGCCGATCATGTTCTTCAGCAGCCCCGCCTTGTAGAGCGAGGGGTTGCCGGCCTTGTAGGCGTCGGGCATGAGGTCCACGATCTGCTGCGGCGTCGCCTTCGCGATCCAGCGGTTGGCGCGCACGATCGCGTTCACCACGGCCTGCACGGTGTTGGGGTTCTTGGCGATGAACTCGTTGGTGATGTAGATCACGCTCGCGTGGTAGTCGCCGCCGTAGATGTCGTTCATGCCCTTCTCGGTGCGGCTGTCGGCCACGGCGACGAACTTGCCCGTGTCCTCCAGGCGGGTGATCACCGGGTCGAGGTTGGAGAGCGCGTCGATCTCGCCCTTCTCCATCGCCGCGAACGCGCCCGAGCCCACGCCCACGCCGACCACGGCGATGTCGGTGGGCTTGAGGCCGCCCTTGGCGAGGATGTTGTTCACGAACATGTTGGTCGAGGACCCCGGCGCGGACACACCCACCTTGAGCCCCTTCAAGTCCGCCGGGCCCTTGTACTTCGCCGCCTTGTCCTTGGGCAGCAGCAGCACGATGGAGCTGTACTTCGCCTGCAGCACCACCGCCTTGATCGGCTGCTTCTTCGCGGCCATGTTGATGGTGTGCTCGTAGGCGCCGGAGACCATGTCGGCCGAGCCGCCCACCATCGCCTGCAGCGCCTTCGAGCCGCCGGCGAAGTCGGGGATCTCGACTTCCAGGCCCTCGTCCTTGAAGTAGCCCAGGCGCTCGGCCACCGAGAGCGGCAGGTAGTAGAAGAGGCTCTTGCCGCCCACCGCGATGGTGATCTTCTTCTTCTCCGGCGCCTGGGCGCCGGCCGTGACCGCCACCATCGTCCCCACGGCCAGGGCCGCGAGCATCCTGAAAATCCGCTTCATGTTTCCTCTCCTCTCGTTGTCATGTCCCGGCTGGATCGCCGGTGCGATGTCGAAACCGTCCTGCGAAACTATGCCTTGGCCGCCAGCGAAGCAGGCAAGGGGTGCAGCGCGAGGCTCCTCCCCGCCTTGGCCACCTGGCCGGGCGTGTCGTGGCCGACGATGCCGGGCACGCGGCGCGCGGCGGCGATCAGCCTGTCCAGGTCCACGCCCGTGTCGTAGCCCATGTCCGAGAGCATGTTCACCATGTCCTCGGTGCAGATGTTGCCCGTGGCGCCGGGGGCGAAGGGGCAGCCGCCGAGGCCCGCGACGGAGCCGTCGAAGGAGCGCACGCCCGCCTCGATGCCCGCGATCACGTTGGCGAGCCCCATGCCGCGCGTGTTGTGGAAGTGCAGCGTGTAGTAGGTGTCGTCCTTCGTGGGGAAGCGGTCCAGCACGAGCGCCGCGAGCTCCTCCACCTGGCGCGGGTTCGCCATGCCCGTGGTGTCCGCGAGCGAGATCCCGTCCACGCCCGCGGCGTGGAAGGCCTCGACGAAGCGCAGCACCACCGCCTCGTCCACCCGCCCCTCGAAGGGGCAGCCGAAGGTGGTCGAGAGGCTCATCGTCATGCGCATGCCCGCCTCGTGGGCCGCGCGCACCATCCCGGGGAGCTCCGCGAGGGACTGCTCGTGGCTGCGGTTGATGTTGGCGCGGTTGTGCGTCTCGGAGGCCGACACGACGCCGTTCAGCTCGTCGGGCTTCGCGGGCGCGGCCGCCGCGTTGTGCACGCCCCGCAAGTTGGGCACCAGCGCCACGTAGGTCACGCCCGGCACGCGCGCGATGCCGGAGAGCACCTCGTTCGCGTCGGCGAGCGCCGGCACCGCCTTCGGGCTCACGAAGGAGGTCACCTCGATCCGGGCGAGCCCGGTGCGCGAAAGCTCGTCGATGAGGGAGATCTTCGTCGCCGTGGGGACGAAGGTCTTCTCCATCTGGAAGCCGTCGCGCACGGCGACGTCGTTGATGTAGAGGCGCATGGGGGCGGGATCGGTAGAGGGTGGATTTTACCCCGCGATTCGGAGAAGCTTCGTACCGTGAGTACATTCGACAAGGACGCGGCGCTCGCCGAGGACATCCGGCTCCTCGGGCGGATCCTGGGCGACACCCTGAAGCTCCTCGAGGGCGAAGGCACCTACGAGGTCATCGAGACCGTGCGCAGGCTCGCGGTGGCGAGCCGGCGCATGGAGGACGTGAGCTCCCGGCGCTCCCTCGCGGAGACCCTGGACGCCCTGGCCGACGACCAGGCCGTGGTGGTCGTGCGCGCCTTCAGCTACTTCTCGCTGCTGGCCAACATCGCCGAGGACCGCCACCACGTCCGCCGCCAGCGCGAGAACCGCCGCCAGGGCTCGCGCCCGCTCGCCTCGACCCTGCGCGGGCTCTTCGCCGACGCGCTGGAGCGCGGCACCACCCGCGCCGAGGGCATGGCCACCCTCGCGAAGGTGCGCGTGACCCCGGTCCTCACCGCCCACCCCACGGAAGTGCAGCGCCGCAGCACCCTCGACCTGCAGCTCGCCATCGCCGAGTGGCTGGGCCGGCTGGACGCCCCGGACCTCCTGGACGAGGAGCGCGAGGCCGCCGAGGGGGAGCTTCGCCGCCTCGTGGCCACCCTCTGGCAGACGCGGATGCTGCGCGCCGTGAAGCTCGGCGTGAAGGACGAGATCGAGAACGCGCTCGCCTACTTCGACTACACCTTCATCGACGCCGTGCCGCGCATCCACGGCGAGGTCGAGGACGCGGTCGCGCAGCTTCCGGGCGACGCGCCGCCCGGGGCGCTCCCCACGGTGCTCTCCATCGGGAGCTGGGTGGGAGGTGACCGCGACGGCAATCCCTTCGTCACCGCGGAAATGCTCGAGCTCGCCTTCCGCCGCCAGGCCGAGATCGCCTTCGACCACTACTTCGCGGAGGTGCACGCCCTCGGCGCGGAGCTGCCCGTCTCGGGGCTCCTGGTGAAGCTCACGCCGGAGATGGCGGCGCTCGCGGAGCAGTCCGCCGACCCCTCGCCCTTCCGCAAGGACGAGCCCTACCGGCGCGCGCTCACGGGCGTCTTCTCCAGGCTCGCGGCGACGGCCTCCGCCCTGGGCCTGAAGCGCGAGCACCGCACCGCCGTGGGCAAGGGAGAGCCGTACCCGGACGCCGCCGCCTTCGCCGCCGACCTCGACGTGATCGACGCGAGCCTTCGCGCGGCGAGCTCGGAGATGCTCGCGGGCGGGCGCCTGCGGCGGCTGCGGCGCGCCGTGCGCAGCTTCGGCTGGCACCTCGCCACGGTGGACCTGCGCCAGAACGCGGACGTGCACGAGCAGGTGATCGCGGAGCTCTTCCGCGAGGCGCGCGTGGCGCCGGACTACCTCGCGCTGGACGAGGCGGCGCGGCAGGCGCTGCTGCTGGCGGAACTCGCCACGCCGCGGCCGCTGCGCTCGCCCTTCGCCGCCTACTCGGAGCTCGTGCGCGGCGAGCTCGCCATCGTCGAGCACGCGGCGCGGGTGCACGCGGCGCTCGGCCCGGAATCGATCCGCCAGTACGTGATCTCCAAGACCGAGAGCGTCTCGGACCTGCTGGAGGTCGCGGTGATGCTCAAGGAGGCGGGGCTCGTCCTGCCGGGCGAAAGGCCCGCGGCGCGGCTGCAGGTGGTGCCGCTCTTCGAGACCATCGGCGACCTGCGCCGCGCGCCCGAGACCATGGGCGCGTGGTTCGCGCTTCCCGCGGCGCGGGCGATGGTGGACTCCCTCGGCGGCGTGCAGGAAGTGATGCTCGGCTACTCCGACAGCAACAAGGACGGCGGCTACGTCACCTCCAACTGGGAGCTCTACAAGGCGGAGACGGAGCTGGTCGCCGTCTTCCGCGAGGCGGGCGTGCGGCTTCGCTTCTTCCACGGCCGCGGCGGCACCGTGGGGCGCGGGGGCGGGCCTTCCTACGAGGCGATCCTCGCGCAGCCGCCGGGCAGCGTGCAGGGGGAGCTGCGGCTCACGGAACAGGGCGAGGTGATCGCGGGCAAGTACGCGAACCGCGACATCGGCCGGCGAAACCTCGAGGCGCTCCTCGCCGCCACGGTCCGCGCGACGCTGGACGCGGCGCCGCCCGAGGAGCACGCGGACTACCACGCGGCGATGGAGGAGATCTCCGCTTCCGCGATCGCGGCCTACCGCGGGCTCGTCTACGAGACGCCGGGCTTCGTGGACTACTTCCGCGCATCCACCCCTATCCGCGAGATCGCCGAGCTGAACATCGGCTCGCGGCCGGCGTCACGGAAACCCTCGCAGCGGATCGAGGACCTGCGCGCGATCCCCTGGGTGTTCTCCTGGGCGCAGTGCCGCGTGATGCTGCCGGGCTGGTACGGGCTCGGGAGCGCCGTGGAGGCCTACCTCGCGAAGCACGGGAAGCAGGGCCGGGCGCTGCTCGCGGAGATGTGGCGCGAGTGGCCCTTCTTCCGCGCGATGCTCTCCAACCTCGAGATGCTGCTCGCGAAGGCGGACCTGTCGGTGGCCGCGCGCTACAAGGAGCTGGTGCCGGACGCCGCGCTCGCCGACGAGATCTTCGGGCGCATCCGCCGCGAGCTGGATCTCACCGTGAAGGCCTTCTTCACGATCACCGCGAACGAGGCCTTCCTCGTGACCAACCCCTCGCTTGCCCGCTCCATCCGCAACCGCTTCCCCTACCTCGACCCGCTGAACCACCTGCAGGTCGAGCTCCTCAAGCGCTACCGCGCCGGCGACTCCGCCGAGAAGGTCCACCGCGGCATCCACCTCACCATCAACGGACTCGCGGCGGGCCTTCGCAACTCCGGTTGAAGGGGACGCTACCCTTCGCGGCCATGTTCAGCCGAAAGGGTTACATCTCCTCCGCGAAGGGTAGCGTCCCCTTCAGGCGACCGCGCCGGAAGCGCGCAGGGACGCGAGGCGGGCGTCGTCGTAGCCCAGCCCCCGAAGAACCTCGTCGGTGTGCTCGCCTAGCTTGGGACCGATCCAGCGCGTGGCGCCGGGCGTAGCAGAGAGCTTGGGCACGATCCCCGGAAGCAGCACCTCGTGCTCGCCGAGCTTGTGCCGCTCGATCATGCCGCGCGCCTGGTAGTGGAGATCGGCGGCGATGTCGGCGATGGAGTAGATGCGCCCCGAAGGCACCTCGGCCTTCTCCAGCACGGCGAGGGCCTCGTCGAGAGTCACCGTCGCCGTCCACTCGCCGATGGCGCGGTCGAGCTCCGCCGTGCGCTTCACGCGCCCCGCGTTGTCGGCAAGGCCCGGATCGTCTGCGAGATCCTGCCGACCGATCGCCTTCATCATCCGCTTGAAGATGGAGTCCGCGTTCGCTCCGATCACCACGTACTTCCCGTCGCCGCAGAGATAGGTGTTCGAAGGCACGATTCCCGGCAGCGCGGAGCCCGTGCGCTCGCGGACGTTCCCGCCCATGCCGTACTCGGGCAGCATCGACTCCATCATCGCGAACACCGCCTCGTAGAGCGCGACGTCCACGACCTGTCCCTTGCCGGAAGTGGCGCGGTGGTGGATCGCCGTGAGCGCGCCGATCACGCCGAACATCGCCGCGAGGGAGTCCCCGATGGAGATCCCCACGCGAACGGGCGCCCGGTCCGGGTATCCGGTGATGTAGCGCATGCCGCCCATGGATTCGCCGATCGCGCCGAAGCCCGGCCGGTCCTTGTAGGGCCCCGACTGCCCGAAGCCCGAGAGCCGCACCATCACGAGGCCCGGGTTCGCCTTCGAGAGCGCGTCGTAGCCGAGGCCCCACTTCTCCATCGTGCCCGGGCGGAAATTCTCCACCACGATGTCCGCCTTCGCCGCGAGGTCGCGCACCACCTGCTGGCCTTCGGGGGACTTCAAGTTCACCGCGACGGACTTCTTGTTGCGCGCCTGGGCGTACCACCACAGCGAGTTGCCCTCGTGGAGCTGGCGCCACTTGCGCAGCGGGTCGCCCTCGCCCGGCGTCTCGATCTTCACCACTTCCGCGCCGAATTCCGCGAGCAGGCGCGCGCAGTAGGGCCCGGCGATGAGGGTGCCCATCTCGACCACCTTCAGGTTGGCGAGCGGGAGCGGGGTGGCGGCGGCGTTCATGGCGAGGGACCTCGGATCGAGTCGGACATTTTCCCACAGGCGCTCGCGCGGCCGTCACGGAATCGTCGCGAAGCTTTCACGGGCGCTGCCTAACCTCCCGGCTTTCCCTGGAGGACACCATGGCCCAATCGATCCGAGACGACGACGGCAGCACCAACCTTTCCGGCAACCCGCACCTCACCCAGGTCGTGGAGGCGGCGATCGCGCGAAATCCCTCGCGCCGCGCGTTCCTGAAGACGGGGCTGGGCGCCTCCCTCCTTCCCTTCCTCGGCGGCGTGGCGGCCTGCTCGAGCGTCTCGGAAGACGAGGTCGAGAAGGCGCTCGGCTTCAAGTCGGTTTCCACGGGCTCGGGCGACACGATGGTGGTGCCCGAGGGCTACCGCGCCGAGACCCTCTACCGCTGGGGCGACCCGCTGCTGCCCGGCGCGCCGGACTTCATCGGCGACGCGAGCGAGACCTGGCAGCAGGCGGAGCTGCAGGCGGGCGACAACCACGACGGCATGCACTACTTCGGCTTTCGCGCGGCCGACGGCACGGAGCAGAGCGACCGGGGCCTGCTCGTCATCAACCACGAGTACATCAACCCCGAGTACTTCTACGCGCCGGGCACCGACCCCGCCAACTGGCTCATGCCCTTCACGCTCGACAAGGCGAAGAAGGGGCAGGCGGGCCACGGCATCTCCGTCGTCGAGGTGCGCCGTCTCGCGACCGGCGCCTGGGAGTACGTGAAGTCCTCCACCTTCAACCGGCGCATCACCGGCTACACGCCCATCGAGATCGCCGGCCCCGCGCGCGGCCACGAGCTGATGAGGACCGCCGCCGACCCCGCGGGCACCCAGGTGCTCGGCACGCTCAACAACTGCGCCGCCGGCTTCACGCCGTGGGGCACCTACCTGACCTGCGAGGAGAACTTCAACGGCTACTTCGGCTGGAACGGCCCGCGAACGCCCAACGCGCTGGAGAACCGCTACGGCCTCTCCGCCAACGGCTTCGGCTACCTCTGGCACACGGTCGATTCGCGCTTCGACCTGAACGCCGAGCCCAACGAGCCCAACCGCTTCGGCTGGGTCGTGGAGATCGACCCCTTCACCCCGGGCTCCACCCCGAAGAAGCGCACGGCGCTCGGGCGCTTCAAGCACGAGAACGCCGAGGTCGTGGTCGCCGCCAACGGCAAGGTCGTCGTCTACATGGGCTGCGACGAGCGCAACGAGTACATCTACAAGTTCGTGAGCAGCGGCACCTACAACGCCTCGAACACCGCCGCCAACGCGAACCTCCTCGACTCGGGCACGCTCTACGTGGGCAAGTTCGAGGCCGGCGCCGCGACGGGCGACCGCATGGGCACCGGAAGCTGGGTGCCGCTCGTCTTCGGCGGTGGCGGGCTCGACGCGGCCAGCGGTTTCACGAGCCAGGCCGACGTGCTGATCCGCGCCCGCCAGGCCGCCGATCGCGTGGGCGCCACGATGATGGACCGCCCGGAGTGGATCGCCGCCAATTCGAAGAAGTCCGGCGAGATCTACATCGCGCTCACCAACAACAACCGCCGCGGCACGACGCCCGCCTCCTCCAACCGCGCGGACGGCGCCACCGTGGCGGGCTCCGCGCGGCCGGCGGTCGACGACGCCAACCCGCGCGCCGACAACCAGTGGGGCCACGTGCTGCGCTGGAACGAGGCGGGCGGCGACCCGACGGCGACCACCTTCACCTGGGACATCTTCGTCGTCGCGGGCAACCCGAAGAGCGTAGCCGACCGCACGAACCTGCGTTCGGGCTCCGCGAACGTCACCCTCGAGAACATGTTCAACAGCCCCGACGGGCTCGCCTTCGATTCCTCCGGGCGGCTGTGGATCCAGACCGACGGCAGCTTCGCCAACACGGGGAACTTCGACGGGCAGGGCAACAACCAGATGCTCGCCGCGGATGTCTCGACGGGCGAGATCCGCCGCTTCCTCGTCGGGCCCTCGGGCTGCGAGGTCACGGGCGTCACCTGGACGCCGGATCGCCGGACGATGTTCGTGAACATCCAGCACCCGGGCGAGCTGGGCAGCCACCCGAACGTGCCGAAGAAGGCGGACGGGTCGAACTACGGCGACAACGACATCGCGCGCGACGCGAGCCGGTTCTCGAAGTTCCCGAACGCGGGCGACGCGACCGTCGTGGGCAATTCGCCGCGGCCGCGTTCCTGCACGATCGTCGTGCGCCGCAGCGACAACGGCGTGGTCGCGGGCTAGCGGCTCCCGGGTCCCGGCCTTCCGCTGCGAGAGGTTTCGCGGCGGGGGGCCGGGCTACTTCCCCACCTCGGCGAGGACCTCGCGCAGGTCGATCGAGCGCGCCTTCTCCCGGATCTGCGGCAGGAAGTTCGACTGCATGCCCTTCGCCTCGCCCAGCATCTCGGCGAACACGGCCTTCAGCGCCTCCCCGGAAAGCGTCCTGCCGCCCGAGTAGTAGCGCTTGGCGACCTGCCCGAGCGCGTAGGTGGTGGCGAACGAGAAGCCCGAGCTCACGGCCTGGCTCGCGATCCCGCCCAGCACCCGGCCGCCGATGCCGCGGAAGAGCTTGCCCACGATCTTGACGCCCACGTGCTCCAGGTATTGCGAGGTGAGCCCCAGGCCCATCGTGGCGAGGAGGTCCTTCACGTGCCCGCGGTCCAGCTCGAAGCCGTGCGACTTGCCCACGCGGTACACCATCTTCATCTGCAGCGGGATGATGGCCATCGAGGCCAGGGATTCGGGCAGGAGTTCCAGCGCGCCATTGAGGATGGCGTAGTTGAGGATCACCCGGTCCATCTCCGACGGCGCCTGGGTGGCGGCGTAGGGCGGCTCGACGGCGGTGGCCTTCTCGAGCGGCGCGGCGGCGACCGACTCCGCCTGGGCGGTGAAGGCCTGGGCGGCGCCTTCATCGAGCGCGAGCGCGCTTCGCAGCTCGGCGAGGAAGCGCGCCTCGGCCTCGTTCTGCCGGCCGTCCGCGTCCGCCACGCACACCGCGAGCTCGTAGGCGAGCTGCCGGGTCTCGGGCGTGTCCAGCGCGCGCGCCGCATCGGCCATCGTGACCCGCCCCAGGAGCACGGCCTGGTGGAGCTCGGCCATGTTCACCTCCTCCGAGCGCAGGGATTCGGCAATGCGCTTCACCTCGACGCGCTCCGTCTGCGTCTTGGTGCCGTCCGTGAATGCGGACAGCAGCGCGATGGTGAGGATCGCCTTCTCTTGTTCGCTGGTCATCGACTCTCCTTTCAGTGACCCGTTGGACCGCGCGCCGGCGGAAGGTTCTGCGCGGCGCGCGTGCCGGTCATGCCGTCGCCAGTATCGGGCGTCCCGGCCTCGTCCGCCGCCACAGCGTCCATGCGATCGCGAGGTTCAACGCGTTCCAGGCGATGCCGTTCAGGAACGCCGCGTGGTAGGAACCCGTGAGGTCGAACACCTTGCCCGACATCCAGCCGCCCAGCGCCATGCCGATGAGCGTGCACATGATGATCGCGCCCGTCTTCGCGCCCGCCTCGCGCGCCGGGAAGTGCTCGCGGACGATGATCGCGTAGGAGGGCACGATGCCGCCCTGGAAGAGCCCGAAGAGCGCGGAGATCACGTAGAGCGGCACCAGCCCGTCGAACGGGAGGAAGAGGAGCAGCGCCACGCCCTGGAGGAAGGAGCCCAGGAGCAGCGTGCGCAGCCCGCCGATGTGGTCGCAGATCCAGCCCGAGACGAGCCGGCTCACGATCCCCACGCCGAGCATGAGCGAGAGCATCTCCGCGCCGCGCGCCGCGCCGTAGCCCAGGTCCGCGCAGTAGGCGACGATGTGCACCTGCGGCATCGACATCGCGACACAGCAGGCGGTGCCCGCGACCATGAGGAGGGCGAGAGCCGCGCCGGGTGCGAGGCCGAAGGGGCGGCTCTCATCGACGGGCGCGGCCGAGGTCACGGGCCGGGCCTGCGCCGCCGGAGGACGCGGGCGCATGAGGAGCGCGAGGAGCGTCATCGACACGCCGCAGAAGAGTCCCATCCAGATGTAGCCCTGGCGCCAGCCCACCGTTTCCACGAAGTGCTGCAGCACCGGCGGCCAGATGGCGCCGCCGAGGTAGTTGCCGCTCGCGCACACCGCGACCGCGATCCCGCGCCGGCGAACCCACCAGAGGGAAGTGTCGGCGAGCAGCGGCGAGAAGGTCGCGGAGACGCCGAGGAATCCCAGCAGCGCCCCGTGCAGCAGGTTGAAGAGGTGGATGTCGTTCACGAGCCCCGCGGCGACATAGCCCAGGCCGATGCCCGCCGAACCCAGGAGCAGCGGCACCATAACGCCGAAGCGGTCCGCGAGCCGGCCCATGAGCACGCCGCCCACGCCCATGCCGACCATGAGGAGCGAGTAGGGGAGCGATGCGTCCGCGCGCGCCACGCCGAATTCCGCCTGCACCGCGGGAAGCACCACGGGCACGACGTACATCGCGCTCGCGCCGATGGTCATCAGGGCGAGCGTCACCAGCAGCCGGAAGGCGGCGTAGCGGGAATCGGGCTGGTGGTCGGCGGACACGGTCGGCGCAGTCCCGGCTTCGGGTTCGATGGCGGTCGCGAAAGGGAGTGGCGCTAGCCCGCGCCGTGGCAGGACTTGTACTTCTTGCCGCTGCCGCAGGGGCAGGGGTCGTTGCGGCCGACCTTCTCGCCCTCGCGCTTCTGCGGCACGCGGTTGATGCGCAGGTCGAACCAGTATTGGTAAGCCTCTTCCACGGTTTCGTAGAAGACCGCCCGCGCGTCGTCCATGAGCTTCTTCTCCGCCTCGCCTTCTTCCCAGGGCGCGCCGGATTCCAGCGCGTGCTCCTTGAGCCGCCCGGAAAGCGCCATGAAGGGGAAGAGGAGCTCGTCCACCGTCTCGTCGTCGCCGGCGCTGAACCAGTCCGGATCGGCGAGGGCCACGCCGACGAGGTAGCCCTCGCACCACACGGCGAGTTCCTCCTCTCCCTCTTCCACGGGGTAGGAGAGGACGTCGAGGCCTTCCTCGGCGGCGAGGTCTCGCGCGGTGTCGTTGTAGAAGCGCAGGAGCAGGTCCGTGACTTCCGCCGCCTCCGCCTCGCTCGCGAACTGGTGCTCGCCGAGGGCGGATTCCATCCACGCCTCCTGCGGGATCGGCGCGGGCGCGCTCGCCACGGCGCAGAAGAGCCCCTGCAACGCGTCGAGCGTCATGGAGTCCTGCAGGTGGTCTGCGGCGAGGAGCGCCTCGAGGCGATCGAGGTCGGCGGGCGTGAGGCGGGGGGTCGTGGCGGCGCGGGCGGTCGAGGGCAGGTTCATGGCGAGATTTTCGCAGCATTCGGCGGAGCTCGCCGCTTTCGCTCGTTCGATCCGCCTCATCCCTCACCCCAGCCCTCTCCCAAAGGGAGAGGGAGCAGAAATCTCCCCTCTCCTT
>CALEJW010000009.1 GCA_937898635.1 uncultured Pseudomonadota bacterium
CACGGCGTTCCCGCGGGCCTCATCGAGATCGAGATCACCGAGTCCTCGCTGGTCGACGACCCCAAGGGCGCGCAGGTCGTGCTTCGGGAGCTGCGCCAACGCGGCTGCCGGATCTCCATCGACGACTTCGGCACCGGCTACTCGTGCCTGAGCTACCTCGTGAACCTGCCGGTGCACGCGCTGAAGATCGACCGTTCCTTCGTCCTCGGCATGGGCGGCAGCCGGGAGGCCTACCAGGTCGTCGCCTCGGTGGTGTCGATGGCCAAGGGCCTCGGGCTGCAGGTGGTCGCGGAAGGCGTCGAGACCGCGCCCGACGTGGCGCTCCTGAAGGGCCTGGGCTGCGACCAGGCGCAGGGATTCCACTTCTGCCGGCCGATGCCCGCCGCGCAGCTCGAGGCGCTCTGGGAATCCGGAGACCTCGCGCGAGCCGGCGCGGACACGGTTCACTGAACGGCGCGAAGCACCCTTCCGGTCTCGAACACCGACGCCGGCCATCGCTCGCCCCGCCAGGAGAGGCAGCGCTTGAGGTAGAAATCGAAGAGGAGCGGATTGTGCGCCTGGATGTGCCCGAGCCGTTCCGCGTCCCGCACCGCGAGGACGCCCTCGTCCACGAGCCCCTTGAGCCCCATGACCGCGACGATGCCCGGGCCCGGGTAGTCCGAGCCGTTGAGGAGCCGCGGGTGCCACCCGTAGTTCGCGATCAGGCGCGCGAGCGCCCCCGGATGGCGCCCGCCCAGCACGACCGCCGAGAGGTCCCCGTAGAGCCTGCCGTCCCAGGCCGTCACGTCCATGAGGCGCGCGAAGAGCTCGAAGCTCGGCAGGACGCGGCGGCCCCGGCGGTCGTCGAGGTCCGTGAAGTCGCCCTGCATCGCGCAGTGCGCCACGATCACCGTCGCGCCCTCCTCCAGCGCCGCGCGCAGGCGCAGCGGATTGCCGTAGTCCTGCACGCCGCCCTCGACCAGCTCGTGCTCCCAGCCGCCATGGGTGAGGAGCGGCAGCCCCAGCCGCCGGAGCTCGCGGTAGAAGGGCCGGCAGCGCGGGCTCGCCGGGTCGATGCCCATGAAGTAGGGAATCCACTTCACGGCCCGCGCGCCGTTGGCCGCGGCGGCGCGCAGGCGCTCGAGCGCGTCCTCGCGGTAGGGATGCACGGAGGCCGCCCAGAGGAAGCGCTCGGGCGCCTCGCGGGCGATGCCCGCCACGTACTCGTCGGGGACGAGAAAGACCGTGCGCCGGCGGTCGAGCTTCCCGTCCTCGCCGCGGTAGCCGTCCAGCGCGAGCAGCAGGAAGCGCGCGCCGGCGGGGAACTCCGCGGCCAGCGCCTCGATCCGGCGCACGTAGCGGCGGCTCCAGTTGGCCGCGTCCCCGCCCGCGCAGGCGGCATTGGCCATGAGCGCGAAGTGGGCGTAGGAGAACGGGTTCGCGGGCGTGCGCATCGACGGGTTCACCCACGGCTCTCCGGGTCTTTCGCCCTCGCCCGCCAGGTGGACGTGCAGGTCGAGGACCCGGCCCGGGTCCAGCCCCGCCCAGGCCTGGGCCGCCAGGGCCGGGTCGACGCGGTGGCCGGGGTCGCCGGGATTCGCGCAGGGGTTGAGCAGCCCCAGCGCCTCCCAGCAGCCGGCGAGCGGGAGCGTCGCGGGGAGGGCGAGCGCGGCGAGTGCCTGGCGTCGGGTGAACATGGGCGACTGGCCTCCGGCCGGTTGGGCGTGCATATGTTACGCGCGGGGCCGATGGCGGCCAGCTTGCCCTTACTCCGGGCGTCCCCGACAATAGCCCCCGGCTCCGCCAGAAAACTACAACGAATGGCACTCTTGGCACGCAGGTTCGCGAACGCGCTGGTCATCGGCGTCGCCGGAAGGCTCGACCAGGACAACTGCGAGGCCTTCCGCGTGGACCTCATGGCGCACGTCGAGCGAAGCGCCCACGACGGGGGCGCGGTGGTGCTCGACCTCTCGGGCCTGGAGTACGTCTCGAGCGCGGGGCTGCGCTGCTTCATGCTCGCCTCGCGCCAGGCGAAGGCGCAGCACGGGCGGATCAGCGTGGCCTGCCTGCAGCCGATGGTCGCGGAGATCTTCGAGATCAGCCACTTCAACATGGTCTTCCAGGTTTTCGGCACGGTGCGCGAGGCGCTCGCGGCCGCTTCCAACGAGGCCGCGGCGGCCTTCGACCAGGCCTGAGCCTTCACGCTCGGCGAGGACCGGACCCTTCCATGTCGATGCGCATCCGCTTCTGGGGCACCCGCGGCTCCATTCCCGTGGCCCTCACCTCCTTCGACATCCGCGACAAGCTCGCGCGCGCGCTCGTGGAGGCCTCGGGGCGCAGCTTCGCCACCTTCGAGGAGGCGCACGCCTACGCCTCCACCGAGCTCGACTTCTCCCTCACCCACACCTTCGGCGGGCACACGCCGTGCGTGGAGCTCGACCTCGGCGGCGAGGAGTACTTCGTCTGCGACATGGGCAGCGGCGCGCGGCCCTTCGGCGTGCACGTGCTGGCCAGGCAGGCGCGCCGGCCCGCCACGGTGAACGTCTTCATGTCCCACGTGCACTGGGACCACATCATGGGCTTCCCCTTCTTCGGGCCGGCCTACGTGCCGGGCACGAAGATCCGCATCCACAGCTGCCACGACGTGTGCGAGCAGGCCTTCCGCCTGCAGCAGGCCGCGCCCTGCTTCCCCGTGGACTTCAACCAGCTCGCCGCGACGATCGAGTTCGTGAAGCTCGAGCCCGACCAGCCGCGCGAGATCGCGGGGCTCGTGGTCACGCCGCACCTGCAGCTGCACTCGGGCGACTCCTACGGCTTCCGCTTCGAGCACGGCGGCAAGCGGGTGGTGTACTCGACGGATTCCGAGCACAAGCTCGAGAACCGCGCCGAGGCCGAGAACTTCGCGGCCTTCTTCCGCGACGCGGACGTGGTGATCTTCGACGCGATGTACGCGCTCGCCGAGGCGATCAGCGTGAAGGCGGACTGGGGGCACTCGAGCAACATCGTGGGCGTGGAGCTCTGCCAGATGGCCAACGCGCGCCACCTGGTGCTCTTCCACCACGAGCCCGCGAACGACGACGCGACGCTGCACGGCCTCCTCAAGGAGGCGCGCCGCTTCGAGGAGCTCACGCGCTCCGGCGCGCCGCTCAAGGTCTCGGCGGCCTACGACGGCATGGAGATCGACCCCTGAGGGCCTCCGGCGCGTTCCGCGTCGCCGCGCTCGCGCTGCTGGCCGCGATCTCGCTCCTGCTCGCGACCTCGCCGGACATCGTCGAGCGCTTCCGCAACCTCGTCTTCGACGGCTGGCAGCGCAACCTGCCGCGCGAGAGGGTCTCCGACCAGGTGGTCGTGGTGACCATCGACGAGAAGGCGCTCTCCACCCACGGGCAGTGGCCCTGGCCGCGCGACCGGATGGCGGACCTCGTCGCGCGCCTCGCGGCGGCGAGGCCCCTGGTGATCGGGGTGGACATCTTCTTCCCCGAGCCGGACCGCTTCTCGCCCGCGGTCCTGGCCGAGCGCATCGAGGGCCGGGCGCCGGGCATCGCGGCGAGCCTTCGCGGGATGCCCTCCAACGACGCGCTCTTCGGCAAGGCGCTCGCGCTCGTGCCGTCCGTGCTCGGCGTGGCGGGGCTCGCCTCGACGGACCCGCGCTTCGCCGGCCCGCCGCGCTCCCCGCCCGTGCGCTTCCTGGACGGCGCGGGCGAGGCGATCCGCGCCTACCCGGGGCACCTGCGCAACGTCCCGGAGATCGACGCGGGCGCGGCCGGCCACGGGCTCTACTCGATCGACCTCGAGGGCGGCGTGGCGCGGCGCCTGCAGATGCTCGGGCGCTTCGACCAGGCGGTGGTGCCCACGCTCGCCGTGGAGATGATCCGCATCGCCCTCGCGGCGCCGCTCACCGTCGCGCCGTCGGCCGGGGGGACGATCGAGCTGCGCTTCGGCGACTACGCGGTGCCCGCCCAGCCCGACGGCCGCGCCTACGTGCGCTACGGCCGCTCGGATCCCGGGCGATTCGTGTCGGCGGCGAGCGTCCTCGACGGCAGTTTCGACGTCTCGCAGCTCGAGGGAAAGCTCGTGCTGGTGGGCTTCACCGGCCTGGGACTCGCCGACCTCGTGGCCACGCCCCTGGGCGAGACCGTCTTCGGGGTGGAGAACCACGCCCAGGCCGCCGAGGCGATCCTGGAGGGCCAGTTCCTGCGCCGCATCGCGCTCGCGCCGCGCATCGAGGCCGCGCTCCTCATCGCCTTCGGCCTCGGGCTCTTCGTGTTCATCCCGCGCTCCAATGCGGTCCGCTCGGCCGCGGTGCTCGTCGCCGGCATCGTCGCGCTCCTCGGGGCGGGCGCGCTCGCCTTCGCCCAGGCGGGGCTCCTCTTCGATCCCGCGGGACCGGCGCTGGGGGCGATGGCGGTGTTCGGCGTCATGCAGGCGGGCTCCCTCGCCGAGGCGCAGCGCCAGCGCCAGCAGCTTCGCGAGCAGGCCGCCCGGATGGCGGGCGAGCTCGACGCCGCCAAGCGCATCCAGATGGGCCTGCTGCCCGATCCCGCGGAGGTCTTCGCGGGAGAGGGGCGGGTGGACGTGGCGGCCCTCCTGGAGCCCGCGCGCACCGTGGGCGGCGACTTCTACGACTGCTTCCTCCTGGACGGGCGGCGGCTCTTCTTCGTGGTGGCGGACGTTTCCGGCAAGGGCCTTCCCGCCTCGCTCTTCATGGCGTCGGTGAAGTCGATCCTCAAGAGCGCGGCGCTCACGGTGGAGGGCTCCGTGGGCGGGATCCTCGCCCGGGCGCAGGACGAGATCCGCCGCGAGAACCCGGAGTCGCTCTTCGTGACCGCGCTGGCCGGGGTGCTCGACCTCGAGACGGGCGAGCTCGAGTACGCCAACGCCGGGCACGAGCCCGCGTGGTCGCACGTGCCGCAGGGGCGGCCCGAGCGGCTGGATGCCTCCGGCGGGCCGCCGCTGTGCGTGCTGGACGTCTATTCCTACCCGTCGACGCGGCGCACGCTGCAGCGCGGCGAGTGGCTCCTCGCCCTCTCCGACGGGGCCACGGAGGCGATGAACGAGCGCAAGGAGTTCTTCGGCACGGAGCGGCTGCGCACGTCCCTCGGCTGGCTGGGCGACGAGGCGGACGCGAAGGTGATCGTGAACCGCGTGCGCGACGACGTGCGCCGGTTCTCGGGGGCCGCGGAGGCCGCGGACGACCTCACGCTGCTCGCGATCCGCTGGAACGGCCCCGCGGCCGAACTCTAGCGGACGCTGATCTCGACGCGGCGGTTGCGCGGCTCGGAGGTGTTGTCGTCGGTGGCCACGAGGAGCTCGCGCTCGCCGCGGCCGGCCGCCTGGATGCGCCCGGCGGCGATGCCGAGTTCCACCATCAGCTCGCGCATGCGCTCGGCCCGGGCCAGCGAGAGCTTGTCGTTCGAGGAGATGGTGCCGACGGTGTCGGTGTGGCCGATCACCACGATGTCGGGGGCGGGGCGGCGCTTGAGCTCCGCGAAGACCTTCTCCATCTCGACCCGCGAGGCGGGGGTGAGCTCGTCCTTGCCCTCGAGGAAGTAGAGCGTGAAGGACGCGGGCCTGCCGGGCAGGGCCTCGATCGTCGCGGCGAAGGCGAGGGTGACGTCGGCGGCGGAAATCGGGGTGAAGGCGATGGTCCCGTCCGCCGCCAGGCGCCGGGCGAGGTAGGCCTTGTCGAGGACGCTCTCGCGCCCGCCGGTGCGCACCACGACCGCGCCGACGTGTCCGTCGGCGGCGGGAATGACCGCGACGAACTCGGGCGCGACGGGGTCCGGCGCCTTCGGCGCTTCCGCGCAGGCCGCCACCGCGAGCAACAGGATGGCGGACGCTACGCGCATCGGGCCTTCGGGATCAGTAGGTGGCGCGAGCCGGGGCGACAGGTTCGTCGACCTGGACCACGAACTCGGTGCCGCGCACGGCCATCACGGACGAGGGCGTGCGGATGCGCATCGACTCGGGCGACTGCTTGACCATCTTGCCCGAGACCGCCGCGAGCTTGCCCTTGCGCAGCGACCCCTCGAACTCGCCCGCATGGGTGGTCGAGTCGAAGCGGTACTTGTCGATCGCGAACACGCTGTTCGGGCCGACGGAGACGAGGCTGTTGTCGGAGAAGGTGACGCCCACGGAGCCGTCGGCGCCCGTCACCAGCACGTCGGTGGCGTGCACGGGCATGCCCACCGTCGCGGCGACCCGCTGGCCGGAACGCTCGACCTGCACGGCGCCCTTGGCGACCTTGACCTGCCCGATTTCGGCAGCCGCCGCGGAAGCGGCGAAGGCCAGGGCACAAAGGAAAATCCACAGTTTCCGCATGATCGCCTCCTTGGCATTGCGGGATGGGGTGTGGAAGGACTCTATAATGCCCGAAAAGGAAAAGATGTGAACTCGATCACTGCCCGGACCGGGATGTTTCCGTCCCGCCTGGACGCCCTCAAGGCGGCCCGGGGGTTCCTGGAGGCCTTTTGCGAGGCCGCGGCGATCGAGCGCCAGCCCTGCCTGAAGTTGAACCTCGTGGTGGAGGAGCTCTTCCTCAACACCGTGAAGCACGGCCACAAGGGGGGCTCCGATGCACCGGTCTGGATCACGCTCTCGACCGAGGGCGGGAAGATCCGCATGACCTACGAGGACCGGGCCCCCCCGTTCAATCCCTTCGCGAGCGCCACGCGGGAGATGCTGGAGGCCCTGGCCGACACCCGGCGCGAGGGCGGGCTGGGGGTGCTCCTCGCCCATGGCCTCACCACCGACACCGAGTACGCCTACCTCTTCGGGCGCAACCGCATCCGCCTCGCCATGGCCGCCTAGACGAAGGGGACGCTTCCCTTCAATTCAACGTTCGATTGAAGGGAAGCCATTGAAGGGAAGCGTCCCCTTCATTC
>CALEJW010000010.1 GCA_937898635.1 uncultured Pseudomonadota bacterium
CTCGCCGTGTCGCGGGCCTTCGCGCACCACTTCCGGCAGATGTGAGCCGCGTCCCCGGAAAGGGGGCCGGGGCTGACCTGCCTCAAGGCGCGGGCCCGGGGTGTCCGGGATAGAATTCCGCCATGGAGCTCAAGCTCAGGGTGAACGGCGCCGACCGGCGCTTCTCCCCGCCCCTGACCGTCGCGGGACTCGTCGGGGAGCTGGGGATCGAGGGCAAGCGCATCGCGATCGAGCGCAACGGCGAGATCGTCCCGCGCAGCCGCTACGCGGAAGTGGCGCTCGCCGACGGCGACCGCCTGGAGGTCGTGGTCGCGGTGGGGGGCGGATGACGCCCGATCGTCTCGTCGTCGCCGGCAAGGCCTACGGCTCGCGCCTGCTCGTGGGCACGGGCAAGTACCGCGACTTCGAGCAGACGCGCCTCGCCATCGAGGCGAGCGGCGCCGAGATCGTCACCGTCGCGATCCGCCGCGTGAACATCGGCCAGAACCCCGGCGAGCCGAGCCTGCTCGACGTGCTCCCGCCTTCGCGCTACACGATCCTGCCCAACACCGCCGGCTGTTACACCGCGGAAGACGCGGTGCGAACCCTGCGCCTCGCGCGCGAGCTCCTCGACGGCCACCGGCTCGTGAAGCTGGAGGTCCTGGGCGACAGCGAGACGCTGTTCCCGAACATGACGGAGACGCTCGCCGCGGCGAAGACGCTGGTCGCGGAGGGCTTCGAGGTGATGGTCTACTGCAGCGACGACCCCATCCTCGCGCGCGCGCTCGAGGACATCGGCTGCGTCGCGGTGATGCCGCTCGCCTCCCTCATCGGGTCCGGCATGGGCATCCTCAACCCGTGGAACCTGCAGATCATCATCGACCGGGCGAAGGTTCCCGTGCTGGTGGACGCGGGCATCGGCACCGCCTCGGATGCCGCCATCGCGATGGAGCTGGGCTGCGACGGCGTCCTCATGAACACCGCGATCGCCAAGGCCCGCGACCCCGTGCGCATGGGCCGGGCGATGAAGCTGGCGGTGGAAGCGGGCCGCGAGGCCTGGCTCGCCGGCCGGATGGGGAGGAAGCCCTACCAGGCGGCAGCCAGCTCGCCGGCCGAGGGACTCATCGGGAAGAGCGCCTAGAAGCGCCAGGTCAGGCCGAGCGAGAAGTTGTCGGAGTCGCCCTCGCGCGTGCCCCAGCGGTCGAGCGGCGAGAAGCGCTCCAGCTCCGCCTTGAGCCCGAAGCGGCGCGTGACGTCGTACTTGAATCCCAGCCCGTAGTTGAGGCCCGCGCCGGGCCGGTGGGGGCCCTCCCCGCCCGACAGGAGCGAGAAGCCACCGGTGTTGCGCCAGGCGCCGAGGCGGCCGTAGAGGGACGCATGCCGCCACAGCGGCAGCGTGCCGACGGTCTCGAAGCTGAATCCCCGGCCACGGGCGAAGGCTCCCGAGAAGGGTTCCGCGGCCGATTGCGGACCCGCGTCCGAATAGCCCGTCTCGACGGAAAGATACTTCGAGTAGCGGTAACCGAGCTTCATCCGGAAGGATTCCTGCCCGAAGGCCGGGACGAGGCCGCCGCCGAAGGGCCCCGCCAGGGGCCAGTAGATGCCCGGCTCCGGAATCGCGATCGCCGTGGGCCTGGCGGTCGGCCGGAGGACCCCCACGTAGTCGCCCGCCGCCAGCGCGGCAGGCGGGAAGGCGAGTGCCAGGGTCATCAGTGGGAGGGGTATCCGGGACATGCCCCGATAGTGGGCATTGGCACTCCCGGCCGTCAACGAAAACCCCGGACCGGGGCGAGTCGCGGCGTAAAATTGCGACATGGACGCAACAACCCGGCCGATCCGCAGCTTCGTGCTTCGCCAGGGGCGATTTTCGCCGGGCCAGCAGCGTGCCTACGATTTACTCATGCCCCGCTTCGGGGTTCCGTTTTCGGGGCAAAACATCGATTTTCCGGCTGTTTTCGGCCGAAACGCCCCGAAAGTGCTCGAGATCGGCTTCGGAATGGGGGAAACGACGGCCCGGATCGCCCTGGACAACCCGGAAATCGACTATCTCGGGGTCGAAGTCCACACGCCAGGCGTCGGCGCGCTGCTCAAGCGCATCGAGGAACAGGGGATCACGAACCTGCGCCTCGTCCAGCACGACGCCGTCGAAGTCGTCCGGGACATGCTCGCGCCGGGCTGCCTCGACGGCATTCATGTGTTCTTCCCCGACCCCTGGCCCAAGAAGCGGCACCACAAGCGCCGCCTCATCCAGCCGGCTTTCGCCGAACTCCTCGCCTCCCGCCTCGCGCCCGGCGGCTATGTCCACGCCGCCACCGACTGGGAGCCCTACGCCGAGCACATCCTCGCGACGCTCTCGGGCGTAGCTTCCCTGGACAACCCCCACGGCGGCTATGCCCGCCGGCCGGAAACCCGGCCCGAGACCAAGTTCGAGCTTCGCGGACGGCGCCTCGGCCACGGCACCTGGGACGTGATCTTCCGGAAACGCGGCACCGAAAAAGGAGAATCCCCGTGACAGCCCGCGAGCAGGATCGACGCCGCACCGCCCGCCGCCAGTTCGTCGCGCGGCTCGCCGCCACCGGCGCCCTGGGCGCGGGCGGTCTCGCCGGGTTCATCGGCCGGGCCCTCGCGAAGGGCGACATCCCCGCCACTCCCGGGGTGAACCAGCTCAAGGGCCAGGCCACGGTGAACGGCCGCCCCGCCAGGGTCGGCACGCCGGTCTCCCCGAGCGACCGGATCGCCACGGGCCCGGGCAGCATGGCGGTGGTCGTGGTGAAAAGCGACGCGTTCCTCGTGCGCGAGAACACCACCCTCGAGTTCGCGGCAACGGGCGGGATCCTGAGCCGCGTCCTGGTGGACACGGGCCGGGTGCTTTCGGTCTTCGGCCGCAAGCCCCTCGTCATCAAGGCCGCCAATGCCACGATCGGCATCCGCGGCACCGCGGCCTACCTGGAGGTGAGTCCCGAGCAGGTCTACTTCTGCCTGTGCTACGGCGTGGCGGACCTCGACGGCCCGGGCATGAGCGCGCCGAAGCAGATCGTCACGACGCACCACGAGCAGCCGCTCATCATCACGGATGAGGGCGGGGCCATGGCCGCGAGGCCGGGGCCGGTCATGAACCACACCGACGACGAGCTGATCCTCCTCGAGTCGCTCGTGGGTCGCGAGCCCCCGTTCCTGAACGACCCGTTCGCGAAGCGCTACTGAACGGCGGGGGCGAAGGTCCCATAGTTGAGTCGTTTACTCAACTATCGGCTCCCCCTTATAATCCCGCCTGAGCGAAAGGAAACGGCGTGAACCAGCGAGGCCCCACCCCCATCCCCGACGTGCAGTCCAGCCCGGACGCGCGCCGGCTTGCCATCGACAAGGTGGGGATCAAGTCCATCCGCCACCCGATGCGCATCCTCGAGCGGGCAGGCGGGGTCCAGCACACGATCGCGAACTTCAGCATGTTCGTGGGTCTCCCGCACCAGTTCAAGGGAACGCACATGTCCCGCTTCGTGGAGATCCTGAACGCCCACGAGCGCGAGATCACCGTCGACTCCTTCCGCGCGATGCTGCGCCAGATGGTGAAGAAGCTCGAGGCCGAGACCGGCCACATCGAGATGAGCTTCCCGTACTTCGTCTCCAAGAAGGCGCCGGTCTCCGGCGTCGAGAGCCTGCTCGACTACGAGGTCACCTTCGTCGGCGAGATCGTCGAGGGCCGCGAGCAGTTCGCGCTCAAGGTGCAGGTCCCGGTGACGAGCCTGTGCCCCTGCTCGAAGAAGATCGCCGACTACGGCGCGCACAACCAGCGCTCCCACGTGACCATCGCGGCGCGGGTGCACAGCTTCGTCTGGATCGAGGAGCTCGTCGACCTGGTCGAGAAGCAGGCCTCGAGCGAGCTCTACGGGCTCCTCAAGCGCCCCGACGAGAAGTACGTGACGGAGCTCGCCTACGACAACCCCAAGTTCGTCGAGGACATGGTCCGCGACATCGCCGGCAAGCTCGACGCCGACCCGCGCATCGAGGCCTACGTGGTGGAAAGCGAGAACTTCGAGTCCATCCACAACCACTCGGCCTACGCGATGATCCGCCGGAACTGGCCCGCCTGCTGAAGGCGCCCGGCCGGCTTCAGTAGCGCTTGGTGAGGGTGAGGTTGGCGCCCTCGCGGCGCATCTCGGTGCGGTTGAGGAAGCTCATCCCCAGGAGCGCGATGTCGAGCCCCGGCGAATCGTGCACCACGGCGTCCACCGCCGTGAGGACCATCGGGCCCACCGCCACGGAATCGAGGCGCACGCGATAGACCAGCACGCGCCCGTTCGCCGTCTGCGAGACCACCTGCTGGCCCTTGCGGTAGTCGATGCCCAGGCGCAAGGCCTCCGCGGCCGGAAGCGTGACGAGGGTGGCCCCGGTGTCCACGAGGAAGCGCACGCGCGAGCCGTTCACCCGCCCCTCGGCGGTGAAATGGCCGTTGCCGTCGGCCGCGAGCGTGACGCTTTGCAGGGCGCCCGTGAGCGCGGCCGATTCCGCGTGTTGCCCCAGCCCCAGGACCTGGCGCTGCCCGTCGACCTCCACGGTGGCCGAGCGCGAATCCGCCGAGACGAGCATCACGCCCTCCGGCGAGCGCTGGCCCGCCGAGAGCATGCGCGGGGCGCCGCGGTCGATCACGACCACCGCCTTGCCCGGGAAGAGGCCGATCACGTTGACCTCCGTCGCGCCGGCGGGAACCGCCGCGGCGAGCGCCACCGCCATAGAATGCCGAAGTCGCCGGAGGATGCCCATTCGATGAAGCCCGTCGCCGTCTTTCGTCACGCCCCCACGGAGGGGCCCGGCTATTTTGCCACTTTCCTGGACGAGCATCGGATCGCCTGGCGCCTGGTGAGGCTCGACGAGGGCGAGGCCGTGCCGGGCGACGCCGGCGCCTTCTCGGGACTCGCGTTCATGGGCGGGCCGATGAGCGCGAACGACAGCCTGCCGTGGTCGGCTCCGGTGCTCTCGCTCATCCGCGATGCCGTGCGGCGCGAAGTGCCGGTGATCGGCCACTGCCTCGGCGGCCAGCTCCTCTCGAAGGCGCTCGGCGGGGAGGTCACGGCGAGTCCGGTGAAGGAGATCGGCTGGCACCGCGTCGAGGTCGAGAACGGTCCGGTGGCGCGCGAATGGCTCGGGGGGGAGGCGGGCGCCTTCACGGCGTTCCAGTGGCACGGGGAGACCTTCTCGATTCCGCCGGGGGGCACGCGCATCCTGCGCGGGGACCGCTGCGCGAACCAGGCCTACGTGGTGGCGGGTCGCCACCTCGGGATGCAGTGTCACGTGGAGATGACGCCCGAGCTCGTCGCGAGCTGGTGCGAGGGCGGGGCGCGGGAGATCGCGGAGAGCCTGGCGAGTCCCGCCGTCCAGACCGCCGAGGCGATCGCGGCGGAGTCCACGGGACGCCTGCCGGAACTCGCGACGCTGGCCCGTCGCCTCTACGCGCGCTGGGCCGGGGGGCTCGCGCCGGGATAGGCCGCGCCCTTCGCGTCGCCCGCGCCGGCCTGCCTAGTCGCGGAAGTTGCGGAAGGAGAGCGGGACCTCGGTCACGCCCGCGCGCAGGAGCGCGATCGCCTCCTGGAGGGTGTCGCGCTTGGCGCCGGAGACGCGCACGACCTCGCCCTGGATCGCGGCGGTCACCTTGAGCTTCGAGTCCTTGAGCATGCGCACCACGCGCTTGGCCAGGTCCGGGTCCACCCCGGCCTTCGCGGCGAGCACCTGCTTCATCCTGTCGCCGCCGATCTTCTCGGGCTTCTCCGCGGTGACGAGGCGCAGGTCGACGCCTCTCTTGGCGAGGCGCGCGTCCAGGACGTCGCGCACCTGGCCCAGCTTGAAGTCGTCGTCGGCGAAGAGGGTGAGCTCGCTCTCCTTCTGCTCGACGCGGGCGTCGGAGCCCTTGAAGTCGAAGCGGTTGGAGATCTCCTTGTTCGCCTGCTCGACGGCGTTCTTCACCTCGACCAGGTTCGCCTCGCAGGCGATGTCGAAGGACGGCATGGCCGGGCCCTAGCCGCGCCCGCGCTTCGCGGCGATGCGAAGCCTGAGCGCGTTCAGCTTGATGAAGCCTTCCGCGTCCGCCTGGTTGTAGGCGCCGCGGTCGTCGTCGAAGGTGGCGATGGCGGTGTCGAAGAGCGAGTCCTTCTTCGAGGAGCGGCCCACCACGAGGACCGTCCCCTTGTAGAGCTTGAGGCTCACCCGCCCGTTCGCGTGTTCCTGGGAAGCGTCGACGAGCCCCTGCAGCAGGCGCCGCTCCGGGCTGAACCAGTAGCCGGCGTACACCAGCCGGGCGTAGCGCGGCATGAGGTCGTCCTTGAGCGCCACGACCTCGCGGTCGAGCGTGAGCGACTCGATGGCGCGGTGGCCCTTGAGCATGATGGTGCCGCCGGGCGTCTCGTAGCAGCCGCGCGACTTCATCCCCACGGAGCGGTTCTCCACGAGGTCGAGGCGTCCCACGCCGTGCTTGCCGCCCAGGCGGTTCAACTCCGTGAGCACCTTCGCGGGCGAGAGCTTCTTCCCGTTCACCGCCACGATGTCGCCGCGCACGTAGTCGAGGTCCACGATCTCGGGCTTGTCCGGCGCCTTCTCGGGCGAGACCGTGATGCGCCACATCGACTCCTCGGGCTCGAAGGCCGGGTCCTCGAGGATCCCGCCCTCGTAGGAGATGTGCAGCAGGTTCGCGTCCATGGAGTAGGGAGCGCCGCCGCCCTTCCTCTTCTTGAAGTCGACCGGGATGCCGTGCTTGTCGGCGTAGGCGAGAAGCTTGTCGCGCGAGAGGAGGTCCCACTCGCGCCACGGCGCGATCACCCGCACGTCCGGCATGAGCGCGTAGGCGCCGAGCTCGAAGCGCACCTGGTCGTTGCCCTTGCCGGTGGCGCCGTGGG
>CALEJW010000011.1 GCA_937898635.1 uncultured Pseudomonadota bacterium
ACCTCGACGCCGCACTTCTCGCAGATGACGCCGCGGTGCTTGAGGCGCTTGTACTTGCCGCAGAGGCACTCGTAGTCCTTCGTCGGGCCGAAGATCTTGGCGCAGAAGAGACCGTCGCGCTCCGGCTTGAAGGTGCGGTAGTTGATGGTCTCCGGCTTCTTCACCTCGCCGTACGACCACGACCGGATCTTGTCGGGCGACGCGAGCCCGATGCGGATCGCGTCGAATTCCTCTTCCTGGGTGACTTGCTTGAACAGATCGAGCAATGCTTTCATCCGAATTCTCCTGGGGCGTTCGCGGCCGGGACGGCGTGGTTTCCGGGTCCTGGGGTCAGTAGCGCTCGAGATCGATGTCGATCGCGAGCGAGCGGATCTCCTTCACCAGCACATTGAAAGATTCGGGCATGCCCGCCTCGATCTTGTGCTCGCCCTTCACGATGCTCTCGTAGACCTTGGTGCGTCCCTGCGTGTCGTCCGACTTGACGGTGAGCATTTCCTGAAGCGTGTAGGCGGCGCCGTACGCTTCCAGCGCCCAGACCTCCATCTCCCCGAAGCGCTGGCCGCCGAACTGGGCCTTGCCGCCGAGCGGCTGCTGCGTGACGAGCGAGTACGGGCCCGTCGAGCGCGCGTGCATCTTGTCGTCGACGAGGTGGTGCAGCTTCAGGATGTGCATGAATCCGACGGTCACCTTGCGGTCGAAGGCGTCGCCCGTGCGGCCGTCGTGGAGCGTGATCTGGCCGCTTCGCGGCAGGCCCGCCAGCTCGAGCATGTCCTTGATCTCGGCCTCCGTCGCCCCGTCGAAGACCGGGGTGGCGAAGGGAACGCCGTTCTGGAGGTTTCGAGCGAGCTCCACGATCTCCTCGTCGCTGAAGTCGGAGATCTCCTCCTTCTTGCCCGCGGAGTTGTAGATCCTGTCGATGTACTTGCGCAGCTTCGCGATGCTCTCCTGGCCCCGCAGCATCTCCCCGATCTTGTGACCCAGGCCCTTCGCGGCCCACCCGAGGTGCGTCTCGAGGATCTGCCCGACGTTCATCCGCGAGGGCACGCCCAGGGGATTCAACACGATGTCCACGGAGGTCCCGTCGGCCATGAAGGGCATGTCCTCGACGGGGACGATCTTCGAGATGACGCCCTTGTTGCCGTGGCGGCCGGCCATCTTGTCGCCGGGCTGGAGGCGGCGCTTCACCGCGACGTAGACCTTCACCATCTTCTGCACGCCCGGCGGCAGCTCGTCTCCCTGCGTGAGCTTCTTCTTCTTCTCCTCGAAGGCGCGGTCGAATTCCTTGCGCGTGAGCTCCAGCGACTCGCGCAGCTGCTCGAGCTGGGAAGCCGACTCCT
Organism: uncultured Pseudomonadota bacterium; assembly: GCA_937898635.1. GTDB lineage: Bacteria > Pseudomonadota > Gammaproteobacteria > Burkholderiales > Usitatibacteraceae > FEB-7. The sequence goes on from CALEJW010000011.1 coordinate 1,338, forward strand.
CGTCGGAGAGGCGGATGTCGAACCACTCGTGGCGCTCGAGATCCGCGAGGTAGGACTTGGAGAGCTTCGTTCCCTTCGCGAGCCGTTTCGGGCCGCCCTTGGCCGTCTTGCCGATGAGCATCCGCTCGAGGCGGGCGAACAGGTCGTCCTCGACGATGCGCAGCTGGTCGTGGAGGTCCTTGCGGTAGTCCTTGAGCTGGTCGTCGATGATCTGCTGGGCGCGCTTGTCGCGCTGGATGCCTTCGCGGGTGAACACCTGCACGTCGATCACGCAGCCGGAGATGCCGGAGGGCACCCGAAGGCTCGTGTCCTTCACGTCGGAGGCCTTCTCGCCGAAGATCGCGCGAAGGAGCTTCTCCTCGGGCGTGAGCTGCGTCTCGCCTTTCGGGGTCACCTTGCCGACCAGCACGTCTCCCGCCTCGACCTCGGCGCCGATGTAGACGATGCCGGACTCGTCGAGCCTCGCGAGCATGCGCTCGGAGAGATTCGAGATGTCGCGCGTGATCTCCTCGGGACCGAGCTTCGTGTCGCGGGCGACCACCACCAGTTCCTCGATGTGGATCGACGTGTAGCGGTCGTCGGCCACCACGCGCTCGGAGATGAGAATGGAATCCTCGAAGTTGTAGCCGTTCCAGGGCATGAACGCGACGAGGAGGTTCTGGCCGAGGGCGAGCTCGCCCATGTCCGTGGACGCCCCGTCGGCGATCACGTCGCCGGCCGCGATCAGGTCGCCAACCTTCACCAGCGGGCGCTGGTTGATGTTGGTGTTCTGGTTCGAGCGCATGTACTTCGTGAGGTTGTAGATGTCGACGCCCGCCTTGCCGGCGCTCGTCTCGCTGTCGTTCACGCGGACGACGATGCGGCCGGCGTCGACGTAGTCGATCCGTCCGCCCCGGCGCGCCTGCACGGCGGTGCCCGAGTCGATCGCGACGGTGCGCTCGATGCCGGTGCCGACCAGCGGCTTCTCGGCTCTCAGGCAGGGAACCGCCTGGCGCTGCATGTTCGAGCCCATGAGGGCGCGGTTCGCGTCGTCGTGCTCGAGGAACGGAATGAGCGAGGCGGCCACCGAGACGATCTGCGACGGCGCGACGTCGATGTACTCGATCTTGTCCGGGCCCGAGAGCGTGAACTCGTTGCGGTGGCGGCAGGACACCAGCTCGTTCACGAAGTGGCCGGACTTGTCGAGCTCCGCGTTCGCCTGCGCGATCACGTACTTGCCCTCCTCGATCGCCGAGAGGTACTCGATGTCCTTGGAGACCTTGGAGCCCTTCACGCGGCGGTACGGCGTCTCGATGAACCCGTAGTCGTTGGTGCGGGCGTAGAGCGCGAGGGAGTTGATGAGGCCGATGTTCGGGCCCTCCGGCGTCTCGATCGGGCACACCCGCCCGTAGTGCGTCGGGTGGACGTCGCGGACCTCGAAGCCGGCGCGCTCGCGCGTGAGGCCCCCGGGTCCCAGCGCCGAGATGCGCCGCTTGTGCGTGATCTCGGAGAGCGGGTTCGTCTGGTCCATGAACTGCGAGAGCTGGCTGGACCCGAAGAACTCCTTGATCGCGGCGGAGACGGGCTTCGCGTTGATCAGGTCGTGCGGCATGAGGTTCTCGCTCTCCGCCTGCGACAGCCGTTCGCGCACGGCGCGCTCGACGCGCACCAGGCCCGAGCGGAACTGGTTCTCGGCGAGCTCGCCGACGGAGCGCACGCGCCGGTTGCCGAGGTGGTCGATGTCGTCGATCTCCCCGCGACCGTTGCGAAGCTCCACCAGGATGCGGATGACGGCTACGATGTCCTCCGTGGAGAGCGTCATCGGCCCGGTGAGCTCGTCGCGGCCGACGCGGCGGTTGAACTTCATGCGGCCGACGTCGGAGAGGTCGTAGCGGTCCTCGCTGAAGAAGAGCCCGTTGAAGAGCGTCTTCACGGCGTCCTCCGTGGGGGGCTCGCCGGGGCGCATCATGCGGTAGATCGCGACCTGGGCGTTCAGCTGGTCCACCGACTCGTCCACCCGGAGCGTCTGGGAGATGTACGGGCCCTGGTCGAGGTCGTTGGTGTAGATCGTCTGCAGCTCCTCGACTCCCGCCTCCTCGATCTTCTTGAGCAGGGTCTCGGTGATCTCCTCGTTCGCGTTGGCGACGATCTCGCCCGTCTCCTTGTTCACGAGGTTCTTCGCGAGGGTGCGGCCGACCAGGAAGTCGGGATCGACGGAGAGCTTCTTCATGCCCGCGGCTTCCATGTCGCGGATGTGCTTCACCGTGATGCGCTTGTCCTTCTGGACGATCGTCTTGCCCGCCTTGGTCACGATGTCGAAGCGGGCGATCTCGCCCTTCATCCGCTCGGGCACCACCTCGAACTCGACGCCCTTCTTGCCGAAATGGAACGTGTCGAAGACGAAGAACTCCGCGAGGATCCGCTCGGGCGTGTAGCCGAGGGACTTCAGGAGGATGGTGACCGGCATCTTGCGGCGCCGGTCTACGCGGAAGTAGAGGAAGTCCTTCGGATCGAACTCGAAGTCGAGCCAGGAGCCGCGGTAGGGGATCACGCGGGCCGAGAAGAGGAGCTTGCCGGACGAGTGCGTCTTGCCCCGGTCATGCTCGAAGAACACGCCGGGCGAGCGGTGGAGCTGGCTCACGATCACGCGCTCCGTGCCGTTCACCACGAAGGAGCCGTTTCGGGTCATGAGCGGGATCTCGCCCATGTAGACCTCCTGCTCCTTCACTTCCTTGACCGTCGGCTTGGTCGCCTCGCGGTCCATGATGGTGAGGCGCACCTTCGCGCGAAGGGGGCTCGCGAACGTGAGGCCTCGCTGCTGGCACTCGACCACGTCGAACGGGGGCTCGCCGAGGGCGTAGCTCACGAACTCGAGTCGCGCGTTCCCGGAATGGCTGGAGATCGGGAAGACGGAGGAAAAGGCCGACTGCAGCCCGGTCTGCCGGCGCTCGCCCGGCGCCACCTCGGCCTGCAGGAACTCCGCGTAGGAGTCGAGCTGCGTGGCGAGGAGGAACGGCACGTCGAGCACGGCCGCCCGCTTGGCGAAACTCTTGCGAATGCGCTTCTTCTCGGTGAACGTGTAGGTCATGATGGCTCCGAAAAATCCCGCGGGCGCGTGCGCGCCCGTGCACCCGACTGGTGCTCATGGCCTGGTGGCTGGCCCCTACCAGCCGCTGGCGGACGGCCGCCCGGGTCCCCCGGAACTCCGGGGCGATGACCCAGTTGCGGCCCGACCAAACCTCGCCTCCTGCAGTCGCTTCAGAAGGCAAATTGAAGCCCGTCAGGGCTTCAATTTGACATCTGGAACGGCGTTCGAGCGGACACCGCCGAGGCGGTGCCGCTCAACGCCCGCAGACATCTGCCGCTACGGCAATTACTTCACCTCGACCTTCGCGCCGGCTTCTTCCAGCTTCTTCTTGACCGCCTCGGCGTCGGCCTTGCTCACGCCCTCCTTCACCGGCTTGGGCGCGCCGTCGACGAGATCCTTGGCTTCCTTCAGGCCCAGGCCCGTCACTTCGCGAACGGCCTTGATCGTGTTCACCTTGTTCTCGCCGGCCGCGGCGAGGATCACGCTGAACTCGGTCTGCTCCTCGGCCGCGGCGGCGGCACCGCCCGCGGCAGGCGCGGCGACGGCGACCGTGGCGGCAGCCGCGGACACGCCGAACTTCTCTTCCATGTCCTTGATGAGCTGCGAGAGCTCGAGGACGGTCATGCTGGAGACTGCGTCGAGGATTTCCTGCTTGGCGATAGCCATGATTCTTTCTCCTGTACGGGATGCAATGGTCGTTGGATAGGGGTCGCGGCGATCAGGCCGCCTGCTTCTCTTTCTGGTCGCGCACCGCGGCGAGGGTCCGGACGAACTTCCCCGGCACCTCGTTCAGCGTCTGGACGAACTTGGCGACCGGCGCCTGCATCGTTCCCAGGAGCCTGGCGATGAGCTCATCGCGGCCCGGGAGCATCGCAAGGTTGCCGACCTCCTTCGCGCTCATCACCAGGTTGGGCATCGCCCCCCCCTTGATGACGAGCATGTCGTTCTCCTTCGCGTAGGCATGGAGCACCTTCGCGGCCGCCACGGGGTCGACGGAAATGCCGTAGGCGAGCGGGCCGACCATCTGGTCGGCGAGCTTCTCGAACGGCGTTCCCTTGACCGCGCGGCGCGCGAGGGTGTTCTTCAGCACTCGAAGGTAGACGCCGGAAGCGCGCGCCCTGGCGCGAAGCTGCGTGATCTTCTCGACCGGCAGGCCGCGGTACTCGGCAAGCACGACGGCTTGCGCGCTGGCCAGCCGGGCGGAGACCTCCGCCACGACTTCCTTCTTGCCTTCTAGGTTCAGACTCAAGGTCATTCTCCTTCAGCGATTCGATGCGCCGTTCGCGCGGGCCCTTGGGACCGCCCGCGCGGCGACGCAACATCCATAGCGACCTTTCGTCAGGAGATTTGCCGCGCCCCGAAAGGCGCGCGAATCCTGTCTTGGGTTCGCTATCTGCGTAGGCTTCGGGCTCCTTCCCCTCGATTGAGCCTTCCGACCGCCCCGGCTTGCCGGAGCCCTTCGGAGGGCGCCTACGGTCTTCGATAACCCGCCCCCGGCCCGAGAAGGCCGGCGGCGGCCCAAAGCTAGTGCGCCGCGCCGGCGGTTGCGCCGGCGAGCGCCGAGTGGTCCACCCGGATGCCCACCCCCATCGTGCTGGAGACGGACACCTTCTTGAGATAGACGCCCTTGGACGACGAGGGCTTCGACTTGTTGATGGCGCCGAGGAGCGCCTCGAAGTTCTCCGTGAGAGCCTCCACCGGGAACGAGGCTCGGCCGATCGTGCACTGCACGATGCCGGCCTTGTCGGCCCGGTACTGCACCTGGCCCGCCTTCGCGTTCTTCACCGCCTCGGTGACGTTGGGCGTGACCGTGCCGACCTTGGGGTTCGGCATGAGGCCGCGGGGTCCCAGGATCTGCCCGAGGGGACCGACGACCTTCATGGCGTCCGGCGTGGCGATCACGACGTCGAACTCCATGAACCCGCCCTTGATCTTCTCCGCGAGGTCGTCGAAGCCGACCACATCGGCGCCGGCCGCCTTGGCGGCCTCCGCGTTCGCGCCCTGCGCGAAGACGGCGACGCGCACCTTCTTGCCGGTGCCGCGCGGAAGCACGACGCTGCCGCGGACCACCTGGTCCGATTTCTTGGAGTCGATGCCGAGGTTCACGGCGACGTCGATGGACTCGTCGAACTTGGCCGTCGCGGTCTTCTTCGCGAGGTCGAGCGCCTCGCCCAGGGCATAGGTCCTGGTGCGGTCCACCAGGGCCGCAAGGGACTTCGTGCGCTTGGAATCTCTCATGGTCAGACCCCCTCCACTTCGACGCCCATGCTGCGGGCGCTTCCCGCGATGGTGCGCACCGCCGCGTCGAGATCGGCCGCCGTGAGGTCGGGCATCTTCGTCTTCGCGATTTCCTCCGCCTGGGCCCGGGTGAGCTTGCCGACCTTGTCGGAATGCGGCTTGCTGCTGCCCTTCTCGAGTTTCAGCGCCTTCTTGATGAGCACGGGCGCCGGAGGCGTCTTGATGATGAACGTGAAGCTCTTGTCCGCGAAGGCCGTGATCACGACCGGAAGCATCAGCCCCGGCTCGACCTTCTGGGTCTGCGCGTTGAAGGCCTTGCAGAACTCCATGATGTTCAGGCCGCGCTGGCCCAGCGCGGGACCGATGGGGGGCGAGGGGTTCGCCTTGCCCGCCGGCACCTGAAGCTTGATGAAACCAATGATCTTCTTCGCCACGATCACACTCCCCGGGTTCAAGCGGACGCGGCGTGCGCGCCCTCCCCGTTCCGTTCGGCCGGGAATCGCGCCCGGTCACCGCGCGCCGCGTCGGGGACGCGGCGAAAATCGCTAGGCCTTCTCGACCTGCCCGAAATCCAGCTCCACCGGCGTCGCCCGGCCGAAGATCAGCACGGAAACCCGGATCTTGCTCTTCTCGTAGTTCACTTCCTCCACGTTGCCGTGGAAGTCGGTGAACGGCCCTTCCGTCACCCGAACCGACTCGCCCACCTCGAACAGCACCTTGGGCTTGGGCTTCTCCACGCCTTCCTGCACCTGGTGGAGGATGTTCTCCACTTCCTTGTCCGAGATCGGCGTGGGCTTCATCGCCGTCCCGCCGATGAAGCCGGTCACCTTCGGCGTGCTCTTCACGAGGTGCCAGGTGTCGTCGGTCATCTCCATCTGGACGAGGATGTACCCGGGGAAGAAGCGCCTCTCGCTGAGGGCTTTCTGCCCGCTCTTCATCTCGACCACCTCCTCCACGGGGACCAGCACTTCGCCGAACTTGTCGGCGAGCCCCGAGCGCTTGATCCGGTCGATCAGCGCGGCCTGGATGCTCTTCTCCTGCCCGGAGTATGCGTGGACCACGTACCAGCGCATGCTCATGTCAGCCTCCCTGGCCCAGCAGCCGCTGGGTCACCCAGAGAAGCCCGGTGTCGACCAGCCAGAGGAACATCGCCATCACGAACACGAAGGCGAACACGATGCCCGTGGTCTGGAGCGCTTCCTTCCGGGCGGGCCAGACGACGCGCTTCGCCTCGTCCCAGGACTCCCGCGAGAAGACCACGAAATCGCGCCCCGCCGTCGTGAACCACATCACGGCCGCGGCGAGCGCGAAGGCGCCGGCGAGCACGGCGAGCCGCAGGATCGTGGGCTGGTCCGCGACGGCGTAGAAGCCCCACAGTCCCGCCACCACGATCAACGCCGCCAACGCAATCTTTATCTTTTCTGCCATGTCCTCTGCCACCGGCTGGCAGGCCAGGAGGGTCTCGAACCCCCAACCTGCGGTTTTGGAGACCGCCGCTCTGCCAATTGAGCTACTGGCCTAACCTTCGAACTCGTTTACTCCAGGATCTTGGAGACGACGCCGGCACCGACGGTGCGGCCCCCCTCGCGGA
>CALEJW010000012.1 GCA_937898635.1 uncultured Pseudomonadota bacterium
GCTGCGCGAGTCCGCGGTCGCGCTGGGGATTCTCACGGGGGAACGCTTCGACGAGCTGGTGCGCCCGGAGTCGATGGTGGGGCGTCCGGGCTAGGCCCGAAGGGGCCGCCCGGGCCCGGGTGCGTCAATTCGCCGGACGGCCCGGCGCCGGGGTCACGACCTGGTAGAAGACCTCGTCCTTGCGGATCATGCCGAGGTCGGTTCGCGCGCGCTCCTCGATCGCCTCCAGGCCCTGCTTCAAGTCGCGCACCTCGGCGTCGAGGGCATCGTTGCGCGCCTTGAGTCCCGCGTTCACCGCCTGCTGGGCCGCCACCTGCCGGTCGAGGTCGCGCACCCGGAGCCAGCCGCCCTTGCCGAACCACAACGGGTACTGGAGCACCACGATGAGGCCGGCGAGGATGGCGGCGAGAATCTTCATTTGAGCTGGTAGAACGCCCCGCGCCCGGCGTAGGAGGCACCCTCGCCCAGCTCCTCCTCGATCCGCAGGAGCTGGTTGTACTTGGCCATGCGGTCGGAGCGCGAGAGCGAGCCCGTCTTGATCTGCATGGCGTTGGTGCCCACGGCGATGTCGGCGATGGTGGAATCCTCGGTCTCGCCGGAGCGGTGCGAGATCACCGAGGTGTAGCCCGCGCGCCGCGCCATCTCGATCGCCTCGAAGGTCTCCGAAAGGGTCCCGATCTGGTTGATCTTGATGAGGATGGAGTTCGCCACGCCGCGGCGGATGCCCTCCTCGAGGATGCGCGTGTTGGTGACGAAGAGGTCGTCGCCCACGATCTGCACGCCCTCGCCCAGGCGCTTGGTGAGGATCTCCCAGCCTTCCCAGTCGCCCTCGGCCATGCCGTCCTCGATGGAGACGATGGGGTACTTGTCGCACCAGGCGTCCAGCAGGTCCGTGAGCTGCTGCGAGCTGTAGGCGAGGTGCTCGCTCTCGAAGCGGTACTTGCCGTCCTTGTAGAACTCGCTCGCGGCGCAGTCCAGGCCGATGAGGACGTCGCTGCCGGCGAGGTAGCCCGCTTCCTCGATGGCTCTCAGGATCCACTGGATCGCGGCCTCGTTGTTCGGGAGGTTGGGCGCGAAGCCGCCCTCGTCGCCGACCGTCGTGGACATGCCCTCCTTGTCGAGCATCTTCTTGAGCGTGTGGAAGATCTCGGCGCCGCAGCGAAGCGCGTCGCGGAAGCTCGGCAGCCCCGCGGGGATGATCATGAATTCCTGCATGTCGAGCGAGTTGTTCGCGTGCGCGCCGCCGTTGATCACGTTCATCATCGGCACCGGCATCTTGCGCGGCGCGCTGCCGCCGAAGTAGCGGTAGAGCGGAAGCCCGCACTCCTCGGCCGCGGCCTTGGCGCAGGCGACCGAGACCGCGAGGATCGCGTTGGCGCCGAGGCGGGACTTGTTCTCGGTGCCGTCGAGTTCCACCAGCACCTTGTCGATGTGCGCCTGCTCGGAGACGTCCAGGCCGATGATGGCCTCGCAGATCTCCGTGTTCACGTGCTCGACCGCCTTCTGCACGCCCTTGCCGAAGTAGCGCTGGGCGTCGCCGTCGCGCAGCTCGATCGCCTCGCGCGAGCCGGTGGAGGCGCCCGAGGGCACGGCGGCGCGCCCCATCACGCCGGATTCCAGCAGCACGTCGGCTTCGACCGTGGGATTGCCGCGCGAATCGAGGATCTCGCGGGCGACGACTTCGACGATGGCGGTCATGCGGGCTCCCGGGTGGTTGGCGGCGTCCCCGGCTGCGTTCCGGCGCCGCGGCTCCTGGGCGACATTCTAGTCCAAGGGACGGCGCGCCGCCCCGTTTCCGCGGCCGCCTAGAGCTTCTTCTCGAGCGCCTCGGCGACCTTGCGCGAGGCTTCCGCGTCGCGCTCCGCGGGCTTGGCTCCGCCCACCGCGATCACGATCCAGGTGCGCCCCTTGAGGAGCTGCAGCACGCCCTGCTTCGCGCTCCAGAACGCGGTGCCGTCGCCGATCAGCATGGGCTTCGACTGGAACTTGAGCTTCTCGTCGTCGAAGGCGCGCTGGAGGTCGGCTTCCGTGCGCCCGAAGCGGAAGGTGACGGCGGCCGAGACGGGCTTGCCTTCCTTCGAGCCCCACCAGGTGCAGGTCGGGATCACCTTGGGCTTGCGCGCCTTGGGGTTCACGGGCTCCGGCTCCGCGGCCCCGCCGAGCGCCATCTGCGCCTCGGCCTGGGTGAAGACGTCGCAGGCGTCGAAGCCGTCCTGGGCCGCGGCGCCCGCCATGGCGCCGGCGGCCAGCAGGGCCGCGGCGATCGTCAAGGTCTTTCGCATGTCGCTTTCCCCTTCTCGATGGGTTTGCCAACGTGCGCGCTCGCGCCCGTGGGGCCGCCCGGCGGGCCTCAGCCCGTCGCGTTGCGCGTGCCCCCGAAGCGTCCGTTGTAGGTGCAGAACTGGTCCTGCCCGGAGAAACTCGCGTGGAAGCCGTTC
>CALEJW010000013.1 GCA_937898635.1 uncultured Pseudomonadota bacterium
AGCGCGGGCAAGTTCTGCTCCATCGACAACCCCGACTGCGAGGCCTGCCAGTAGGCGAAGGATCGTCGCACCCGCCCGCCACGTCGCGGGCCGGCCCGGCATGGCGCTTCTGCTATGCTCCGCGCAGCATGGCCGGGAGATCCGCGATGTCCGAAGTTGGCGCCTTCACCGGGCGTGACTTGAACGCCGAGCGATCGCGGCGTGCCGCGGCCGCGTCTCCGGCGCAATCCCCTCTCGCCACCGGTTCGTGAGCGCGAATGCGCCGCCGGGACAAGGTCCTGTTCAGTTCCGCGCTCGTCGCCCTGGCGGGCATCGCCATGCTGTTCGTGGCCATCGGTTGGTTCCTGTGGAAGGAATCGATCGCTTCCGACGAGGCGTACGCGGGAGGACTGGCCGCGTCACTGGGCCAGCCGACGGAGAAGATCATCATCGACACGCGCAACATGCTGGCGACGCTCGACCGGCTTCCCGAGCCGCGCTGTTCCGACGAGCACTTGCAGGCCATGAAAGACGCGGCCATCTCCCGCCCGCACATCCGCGGCATCGGCTCCTGGCGGACGACGACGCGCCTTTGCGGCGTGGGCTTCCTGCCGCAAGACGGCCTGCGGCCTTCGCGGGCCGATCGCATCTATGAATCGGGGCTGGTTGCCTGGTGGCCCGGCGCGCAGACGGAAGTCGGGGGGGTGCAGCTCTTCCTGGTGCGCCTGGGCGACCATGACGCGGCCATCGATCCGCGGCTGCTGCTCGACGTCGGGCCGAGGAAGGAACACCAGGCGGTGCTTTGGGTGGAGAACCTGCGCATGGCGGCCTCGCCCCGGGATGCCAGGCTGCCCGAACCGGGCACCTTGCCGGTCGGCGTGACCGTGGACCGCGAGCGAGGGCTGCTGATCTCCCGCTTTCATCGCAACGAGGTCCTGCCGGTGGATGTGGTGGCGGCCGAACCGATCGACAGTTTCATGAGCCGGCACTCGACCGGCATGTTCGCGGGCGCGGCCCTCGGCCTGTTGCTGATGGCCGGGTGGCTCTACCTGATCCTGAGGATTTCGCGGGTTCGCCTGAGTCTCGCCGCGGAATTGCGGCGCGGCCTGGCCGAAGACCGCATACGGGTTCGCTACCAGCCGGTGATGGACCTCGTCTCCAGGCGTTGCATCGGCGCGGAGGCGCTCGCGCGATGGGAGCGCGAGAGCGGGGAACCGATGGGCCCGGACGTGTTCATTCCGCTCGCCGAGAAGGCCGGCCTCATCCAGGACGTGACGCTTGCCGTCCTGAGAATCGTCGTTCGCGACCTCCAGTACATGACGGCGGAGTTCCCCGGAATCTCCGCGAACCTCAATCTCTCGCCGGGCGATCTCGAGAACGACCGCACGAGCGACGAATTGGCGAGGAGCCTCGCGGCGGCCAGCCTTCCTGCCGGGGCCCTCAAGCTCGAGATCACCGAACGCGGCCTGATCAACAGCGAGGCGGCGCGATCGCGGATCCGCAATTTCCGCAGCCGCGGCCACCAGGTGGCCGTCGACGATTTCGGCACGGGGTATTCCAGCCTTGCCTACCTGCAGTCCTTCGAGCTGGACGTGATGAAGATCGACAAGACCTTCGTGGACGCGATCGGCAAGGAGGCGGCGACGAGCCAGGTGATCGTCCACGTCATCGAGATGGCCAAGTCGTTGAGCCTCGACATGGTGGCCGAAGGCGTCGAGACCGGCCAGCAGGTGGAATGGCTGGTCGGGCACGGCGTCCTGCACGGCCAGGGCTTCCTGTTCAGCGCCCCGCTTGCCATCGGGGACTTTCTCGAGTTCTTCCGTTCCAATGGCCGCCTCGCTGCCGCGTGATCGCGCCGGCGTGAGTGCGCGGACCGGGGTCCGGGAAACCGGCGCCGAACGTTCCGGCCCTGGTGCCTGCCGCCTCCTGGTGCCTGCGCTGGCCGCACTCGTCCTTGCCGCGTGCGCGTCGACTTCCGCGAACCTGCCCCCCGTTCGATCCTCTCACTCGACGGCGAGCGTCCCCGCGGCGCGAACTCCCGGCCCCGCCGTGGTGGATCCGCGCAGCCATGAGCAGGTCAAGGATCGCATCAAGCGGGAACTGGCGACGGGCGCCAACGTCTCCCTGGCGCAGGCGGATGTCGGCTACTACATGGACGTGCTGCAGGGGCGCCTGAACCAGGCGGCCACAAGGGACATCGTCGTCGGCCGGAAGGCGGATCGCATCACGGTCGACCTTTCCGTGGTGGCGGGGTTCGAGCCGGGCGGCGTGCAGGTCGCCGCCAGGCTTCGCGAGGCGCTGAAGCCGCTGGCGGAAGTTTTCGCGGAGTACCGGACGACGATGGTCTCTTTGCGGGTTCGCGCGGACGATGCCGATAGGCCGTCGTCCCGCTCGGACCTCGGTGCCCAACGTGCGCTCGCCGTGGCGCGCTTCCTGGCGAGCGCCGGAGTGGCCGCCGGGCGGATCGTGATCGTGGGCCCCGAGGCCGGCCCGAACGCGACCGACAACGCGAGCCGCGACGGCCGCACGCACATCGAATTGTGGCTCGAACCCATCGTTCGCTCCACCGGCGGCTAGTGGCGTAGGCCCGGGCGGGGCGCGAAGTCGGATTCCCGGTTGACGAGGGTCAACCAATCTTCACCTTCCCGGCGTAGTTTTGGGGTTGTCAGGAGGCCCGCGGCGTCGCAAGCTGGGGCTTCCCGCCTGAGGAGGAATGGTGAAACGCTCCCGAACCCAGCCCGTGGCGCCCAAGCGGCCCCCGCCGCCCGCGCCCGAGATCGCCGCCGAGCTCGACGACTTCCGCGTCCTGGAGCGCGCCGACGGCTACTGGGCGCAGCCCCTCCAGGGCGGCCCGGAGCGCGGCCCCTTCGCGAGCCTTTTCGAGGCCATCGAGAGCGAGCGCGCGACGGACGACGAGGCCCTCGAGGCGGGCGATACGCTGGCCGAGGTGGAAGCCCAGCTCGGGCTCTCCGACTGGATCGACCCGGAGACTTCCGAGCCCGCCGAGGACAGCGTCCCGCACCTCGAAGAGCACTGAGGATGGGGCCATGCCCGACGACGCCCGGTCGACCAGCGCGGCGGGATTCGTCGAGCGGCTGCGCAGCCCCTCCTGCTACCCGCACCCCGCGGAAAAGGTAGAGCTCCTCGAGACCCACATCTCCTGGGTGCTGCTCGCCGGGGACTACGCCTACAAGATCAAGAAGCCCGTGAGCCTGGGCTTCGTGGACTTTTCCACGCCGGAGAAGCGCCGCCACTTCTGCGAGGAGGAGCTGCGGCTCAACCGCCGAACGGCCCCCGAGCTCTATCTTGGCGTAGTCCCGGTCACCGGCACGCCCGACGCGCCCGTCATGGGCGGCGCGGGCCCGGCCTTCGACCACGCCGTGAAGATGCGCCGCTTCCCGCAGGAGGCGCTGCTCGATCGCGTGGCGCGGGAAGGCAAGCTCACCGCACCGCAGGTGGAGGCCTTCGCGCGAATGGTGGCCGCCTTCCACGCCCGCGTGGCGAAGGCGGACGCGGGCGCGGCCTTCGGCTCGCCCAAGGAGATCCTCGCCGAGGCCGTGGACAACTTCGCGCAGCTCGAGCGCCTCGACGCCGATGGCGCCACGCGCGTTGCGAGGCAGTCGCTCTGCGCCTGGACGCTCTTCGAGTTCGACCGCCTCGAGCACGCCTTCGCGCGCCGCCATCGCGACGGTTTCGTGCGCGAGTGCCACGGCGACCTGCACCTGGGCAACGTGGCGCTCCTCGGGGGCGAACCCGTGGCCTTCGACGCGATCGAGTTCAACGAAGCCTTCCGCTGGGTGGACGTGATGAACGAGGTGGCCTTCCCGGTGATGGATCTCCACCATCACGGCCTGCCGCGCCTCGCCCGGCGCTTCGTGGACGCCTACCTCGACGCGACCGGCGACTTCGCGGGGCTCGCGGTGCTGCGCTACTACCTCGTCTATCGCGCGATGGTGCGGGCGAAGGTCTCCTGCATCCGCGCGCACCAGGCGGGCATCGGCGTCGCGGACCGCGAGCGCTCCGACAAGGCCTGGCGCGGCCACCTCGCGCTCGCCGAGAGGCTCTCGCGCCCCGGCACGCCCGCGCTCGTGGTGATGCACGGGCTCTCGGGGTCCGGGAAGACCACCGTGAGCGAGGCCGTCGTCGAGGCGCTGGGCGCGATCCGGCTGCG
>CALEJW010000014.1 GCA_937898635.1 uncultured Pseudomonadota bacterium
TCCTGAAGTCCCTGCGGTCCGCCTTCCGCAAGGTGGTGGTGCGCAAGCCGGGGGCTTCCCGCGGCGAAAGCGCCGAGCTCTACCTCCTCGCCCGGGGACCGATTCAGTGAGGAAATGAAGGGGACGCTTCCCTTCACCCGCAGTGAAGGGAAGCGTCCCCTTCATTTCCCCTTCGCTCTTGAAATGGAGCCGGGTGCCCGAACTTTGCTATAGTAGCCGTCCCCTATCTTCCTGATTCGCCACAGTCTTTTTCCGAGGAATCGTTCGTGAACAACACCGTTCGCACCATCATGGTCTGGCTGGTCATCGGGATCGTCCTGACCATGGTCTTCATGCAGGTCGGCAACCGCCAGACGAGCGCCAACGTGATCGAGTACTCGGCCTTCATGGAGGAGGCGAGGCAGGGCCGCATCGCCAAGGTGAAGATGGACGGCAACCGCACCCTCAAGGCGACCTCGAAGGACGGCAAGTCCTACACCGTCTACACGCCCGGGATCATGGACCCGTGGATGGTCTCGGACCTCCTGAAGGGCGGCGTGGCGGTCGAGGCCAAGCCCGAGGAGGAGCCCTCGCTCCTCATGAACATCTTCGTGTCCTGGTTCCCGATGCTGCTGCTCATCGGCGTGTGGATCTTCTTCATGCGCCAGATGCAGGGCGGGGGCCGCGGCGGCGCCTTTTCCTTCGGGAAGAGCCGGGCGCGCATGCTCGACGAGAACCAGAACCAGGTCACCTTCGCGGACGTGGCCGGCGTGGACGAGGCGAAGGAAGAGGTCGGCGAGCTGGTCGACTTCCTGCGCGACCCCTCCAAGTTCCAGAAGCTCGGCGGGCGGATTCCCCGCGGCGTGCTGATGGTGGGTTCCCCCGGCACGGGCAAGACCCTCCTCGCGCGCGCGATCGCGGGCGAGGCCAAGGTGCCCTTCTTCTCGATCTCCGGCTCCGACTTCGTCGAGATGTTCGTCGGCGTGGGCGCGGCGCGGGTGCGCGACATGTTCGAGCAGGCGAAGAAGAACGCGCCCTGCATCGTCTTCATCGACGAGATCGACGCGGTCGGTCGCCAGCGCGGCGCGGGCCTCGGCGGCGGCAACGACGAGCGGGAGCAGACGTTGAACCAGCTCCTCGTGGAGATGGACGGCTTCGAGGGCAACTCGGGCGTGATCGTTATCGCCGCGACCAACCGCCCCGACGTGCTCGACCCCGCGCTCATGCGCCCGGGCCGCTTCGACCGCCAGGTGGTGGTGCCGCTGCCGGACATCCGCGGCCGCGAGCAGATCCTACTCGTGCACATGCGCAAGGTCCCCATCGCGCCGGACGTGGACGCCTCCGTCATCGCGCGCGGCTGCCCGGGCTTCTCGGGCGCCGACCTCGCCAACCTCGTGAACGAGGCGGCGCTCTTCGCCGCGCGCGGCACCAAGCGCCTGGTGGACATGGAGGACTTCGAGCGCGCCAAGGACAAGATCATCATGGGCACCGAGAGGAGGTCCATGGTCATGCCCGTGGAGGAGCGCCGCAACACCGCCTACCACGAGTCCGGCCACGCGATCGTCGCGCGGCTGCTGCCGGGCACGGACCCGGTGCACAAGGTCACGATCATCCCGCGCGGCCGGGCGCTGGGCGTCACGGTGCAGCTGCCGGAGCAGGATCGCTACAGCTACAACCGCGACTACCTGCTCAACAACATCGCCGTGCTCTTCGGGGGCCGCATCGCCGAGGAGCTCTTCATGAACCAGATGACGACCGGCGCCTCCAACGACTTCAAGCGCGCGACGGAGATGGCGCGGCGCATGGTCACCGAGTGGGGCATGTCCGACACGCTCGGGCCCATGACCTACAGCGAGAACGAGGGCGAGGTCTTCCTCGGCCGCTCCGTCACCACGCACCAGGCGATCTCCGACGAGACCATGCAGAAGGTCGACCTCGAGATCCGCCGCATCATCGACGAGCAGTACAAGCTCGCGAGGAAGCTCCTCGAGGACAACCGCGACAAGGTCGAGGCCATGGCCAAGGCGCTCCTCGAGTGGGAGACGATCGACGCCGAGCAGATCGCCGACATCATGGCGGGCAAGCCCCCCCGCCCGCCCAAGCCCGTGGCGCCGAAGGCCGACGCGACGCCGCCCGACAGCGGGGCGAAGGGCGCCGAGCCTCCCGCGAGCCCGACGCCGGCCGAAAGCGCCTGACCCCCGGGGCCGGGTTCCCGAGCCCGGCCCCGTCCCGAACCGATCCGCTTGAGCGCCCCGGTCCTCCACTGCGGCGAGCGCGCGCTCGGTCTCGAGCGGGCGCGGGTGATGGGCATCCTCAACGTGACGGCGGACTCGTTCTCCGACGGTGGCGCCTATCTTGACGTGCCGCGGGCGATCGAGCGGGGCCTCGCGCTCGCCGCCGAGGGCGCCGACCTCGTGGACGTGGGCGGGGAGTCCACGCGCCCCGGGGCGCAGCCCGTGCCCCTGGAGGTGGAACTCGAGCGCGTGATGCCGGTGCTGCGCGCCCTCGTGCGCGAGGGCGTGGCGGTTTCCGTGGACACGATGAAACCCGAGGTGATGCGCCGCGCCATCGGCGAGGGCTGCGCGATGGTGAACGACGTGAACGCCTTCCGGGCCGAGGGCGCGATCGCGGCGGTCGCCCCGTCCGGCGTGGGCCTGTGCGCGATGCACATGCTGGGCACGCCCGCGACGATGCAGGCCGACCCGCGCTACGGCGACGTGGTGGCGGAGGTGGCGGCCTACCTTCGCGAACGCGCCCTTGCCCTGGAGGCCGCGGGTGTCGCGCGCGGGCGGATCGCGGTCGATCCCGGCTTCGGCTTCGGCAAGACCTTCGCGCACAACGCCGCGCTCCTCTCGGGGCTGCGCGGGATCGCCGCCGCGGGCTACCCCGTCGTGGCGGGGCTTTCGCGCAAGCGCATGATCGGCGAGATCACCGGGCGGCCCGTGGGCGAGCGGGTCGCGGGAAGCGTTGCCGCGGCGCTGCTCGCGGTCCAGAATGGCGCTCGCATCGTGCGCGTGCACGACGTGAGGGAGACGGTGGACGCGCTCAAGGTTCTCCAGGCCCTCACCCCCGACCCCTCTCCCGGAGGGAGAGGGGAGCAGATATCTCCCTCTCCCTCAGGGAGAGGGCCGGGGTGAGGGGCAACTCCCTCCGGGAGGGGGAGCAGAAATCTCCCTCTCCCTCCGGGAGAGGGCCGGGGTGAGGGGCAACTCCCTCCGGGAGAGGGGAGCAGAGGTCTCCCTCTCCCTCCGGGAGAGGGCCGGGGTGAGGGGCAACTGACGACATGACCAGAAAATACTTCGGCACCGACGGCATCCGCGGCCGCGTGGGGGAAGCGCCCATCACGCCCGACTTCGTGCTGCGCCTGGGCTACGCCGCGGGCAAGGTGCTCTCGCGCGCGGACGTCGCGCCCCCGCACCGCGACCGTCCCGCGGTGCTGATCGGCAAGGACACCCGCATCTCGGGCTACATGTTCGAGTCCGCGCTCGAGTCCGGGCTCATCGCCGCGGGCGTCGACACGCTCCTCGTGGGACCGATGCCGACGCCGGGCGTGGCCTTCCTCACCCGGGCCCTCAGGCTCTCGGCGGGCATCATGGTCTCGGCTTCCCACAACGCCTTCGAGGACAACGGCATCAAGTTCTTCTCCGCCGAGGGCGCGAAGCTGCCCGACGCGGTCGAGCACGAGATCGAGGCCGTGCTCGCCGAGCCCCTCGTCACGCGCGAGTCGGCGCAGCTCGGCAAGGCCGAGCGCCTGCACGACGCGGAAGGTCGCTACATCGAGTTCTGCAAGGGCAGCTTCGCCAAGCACCGCACCCTGCGCGGGCTCAAGCTCGTCGTCGACTGCGCCCACGGCGCCTGCCACCGCCTGGGGCCGCGCGTCTTCCAGGAGCTCGGCGCTGAAGTGGTCGCCATCGGCGTGAGCCCCGACGGCATGAACATCAACGCCGGCTGCGGCGCCACGAACCCGGCCACGCTCGCCCGGGCGGTGGTGGAGAGCGGCGCGGACTTCGGCCTCGCCTTCGACGGCGACGGCGACCGCCTCGCCATGGCCGACCACGATGGCCGGCTCTTCGACGGCGACCAGCTCCTCTACGCGATCGCCAAGCACCGCCACGAGCAGGGGCGCCTGCGCGGCGGCGTCGCCGGCACGCTCATGACCAACTTCGCGCTCGAGCGGCGCTTCGGCGAGCTGGGGGTGCCCTTCGCCCGGGCGAAGGTGGGCGACCGCTACGTGCTCGAGCTCCTGCACGAGAAGGGCTGGGAGTGCGGCGGGGAGAACTCCGGGCACCTGCTCTTCCTCGACTGCCACTCCACGGGCGACGCGATCATCTCCGCGCTCCAGGTCCTCGAGGCGCTCGTCGCCGCGGGGCAGACGCTGGGCGATTACACGCGCGAACTCACGCTCCTGCCGCAGGTGCTCACGAACGTGCGCACGAACGGTCGCGCCGACGTGAGCGCGATCCCCGCCGTGCGCGAGGCGGTCGCCTCGGCCGAGGCCGCGCTCGCGGGCCGCGGGCGCGTGCTGCTGCGCCCGTCGGGCACGGAGCCGGTGATCCGCGTGATGGTCGAGGGCGAGGATCCCGCGCGCGTGCGCTCGCTCGCCGAGTCGATCGCGGAAGCGGTGCGGCGCGCCGCCTAGCCCTCGGGCCCGCCGAACCAGGCGAGGACCTTCTGCCGCGACGGCACGCCCCCCGCGTGCACCACGCGCCCGTCGATCACGACGCCCGGCGTCGACATCACGCCGAGGGCCGCGATGTCCCTCATGTCCTCGACCTTCACGAGACGGATCGCGACGCCGCGCTCCGCGGCGACGCTTTCGACCAGGGCGACCGTGTTGCGGCAGTTCGCGCATCCCGAACCGAGCACTTTCACTTCCATTCCCTTCCTCCTAGAGCAAGGCGTTGAAGACGGACCCGACCAGCAGGATTCCCGACGCGACGACCGCGACGAACGTGGCGATGAGGCGCGGCTTGAGCACCTTGCGCAGGATCACGAGCTCCGGCAGCGAAAGGGCGATCACGCTCATCATGAACGCGAGCACCGTGCCCAGCGCGGCGCCCTTCGCGAGGAGCGCCTCGACGACGGGGATGATCCCCGCCGCATTCGCGTAGAGGGGCACGCCGACCACGACCGCGAGGGGAACCGACCACCACGCGTCCTTTCCCAGGACGCCCGCGAGGAACGCCTCGGGGGCGTAGCCGTGGATGCCGGCGCCGACGGCGATGCCGGCCACCACGTAGGGCCAGACGCGCCCGACGATCTCGCGCACGCTCGCGAGCCCGGCCCGGACGCGATCGGCGGGCGTCATGCCGTCCGGGCACGCGCCGGCGCTTGCGCGGGGAAGGTCGCGGACCCAGTCCTCGAGATGGCGCTCCATCCCCAGCCGGCCGATCGTCCAGCCCGCGGCGACGGCCACCGCGAGCCCGAGGCCGAGGTAGAGGAGCGCAACCTTCCAGCCGAACAGGGCGAGGAGGAGCGCGAGGGCCACCTCGTTCACCATCGGCGCGGCGATGAGGAAGGAGAAGGTGACGCCGAGCGGCACCCCGGCCTGCACGAAGCCGATGAAGAGCGGCACCGCGGAGCACGAGCAGAATGGCGTCACGATGCCCAGGCAGGCGGCGAGGACATTCGAGGCGCCCTCGGAGCGGCCCGCGAGCAGCGCCCGGGTGCGCTCGGGGGTGAAGTAGGAGTTCACGATCCCCATCGCGAACACGACTCCCGTCAGCAGCAGGAGGACCTTGGGGGCGTCGTAGAGGAAGAACTGCAGCGCGCTTCCCAGGCGGCTCGCGCGGTCCACCGGCAGCGCGGCGACGAGCGCCTCGGAGGCGGATTCGAGGAGCGCGTAGAGGGCGAGCCAGGCCAGGGCGGCTGCCGGCACGAACAGGCGGGGATGGCGGATCGCTGCGTCCATGCCCTGAAGACGAACGGGCCGCCGAAAGGATGCACCCGGCGCGCGCCGGGCGCTCAGGACGGGTCGCGGGGCCGGTGGCAGCAGACGCGGCCGGACTCGTCGAATGCCACGCGGCAGTTCGCCGCGAGGGTCGCGCGCAGCCGGGCGCGGGCGCGAAGGAGCCGCGACTTGGCGGCTGGAAGGCTCAGCCGGCGGGACAGCGCGAAGTCCTTCTGCCGCATCCCCTCCAGGTCGCAGGCGCGCAGGATCTCCGCGTCCTGCGCGGGCAGCTCGCCCAGCACCCGGGCGAGGCAACCGGCGAGGCGGTCCACGGGCGGCGCCTCCTCGGCCGCTTCGTGCTCGAGATCCTCGGGCAGGGCGACCTCGGGGCGGGCCAGCCGGGCGTGGTCGATCATCGCGTTCCGGGCGACGCGGAAGAGCCAGGCTCGCGGCTGCGCGATGCCGCAGAAGTCTCGCCCCTGCTTCAGGGCCTTGAGGAAGACGTCCTGGAGCAAATCGTCGGCGAGCTGCGGATCCGGAACGCGGCGCGCGAGGAACCCGTGGAGCTCGGGCTCGTGGCTGCGCCACGCCTCGAGGATGCAGGGCAGGGCGCCTTCGGCGGGCTTCACCGCGGCTCTCCCGCGCGCGCGCGCGGCTCGCCCAGGGCGGCCATCACGCCCGCGGCGATCGCCGCGGGGCGCTCGCCGATGCCGAAGGCCGCCGCGGGATCGCCCCGTGCGTCGACCTCGACGATCTTGGCGCCCGCGGCCACCGCGGCGCCGTCGTGGGTGAGCCCGCGCAGGATGCCCGCGAGCGGCGCGAGGATGGCGGTCTCGCCCACGCGGGCGACCTCCTCGCCGGCGCGGACGGCCTGGCCGATCGCGAAACGGGTGCGCAGGATGCCGGCGACCGGCGAATGGACGTAGCGCTCGCGGCCGCGCCCCCCGAGAGACCGCGGCTCCCCGGCGAGGCCGCGCGCCGGTCCCTCGCGGATCACCTTGCCGAGATCGTCGCCCCATGCGGTCTCCACGACCACGTGGACGTTGACGCCCGCCGCGAAGCCGGGGCCCAGTCCCAGGACGGCCGGCGCGAACCCCCGCTGGTCGCCCGGGACCGCGTGCTTGCGCATCCTCGCATCGACGACGGCATCCGGCATGACCGCCTCGAGGACGCGCTCGAACGCGTCGTCCGAGGCCGGCAGCGCGCGCCCGCAGCCGAGCATCGGGACCAGCCCGGCCGTGTCGCGCGAGCGCTTGGCGAGCATGCCTTCGAGCGTGGCTCCCCGGTCGAAGAAGGCGTCGGTGAACGCCATGCCGCGCCGCGGGTGGGCGGGCGAGGGGTCGTCGTGGAGCACGACCGCGTGGCCGGCGCTGCGCAGGCGGTGCGCGACCGCCGATCCCACGTCGCCGGCGCCCCGGACGAGCAGCACGGCCATCGCCCGGCCCCGCGCCTCAGTGCCCCGCCGGCTGCGCCGCCTCCCGCTTGACGAAGCGGTCGGTGAGCGCGGCGAGCTCGCGGTAGAAGGCGCATTGCGCGCCCTGCGCAACCGCCTCGGTGAAGGGACCCGCCCAGCGGCCCAGGTGCTCGCCGAGGAAGCGCGAGCGCAGCGCGGCGAGCGCCTCGCGCTCCTTCGCGTCGGCGGGCCGGATCGACCGGAAGAGGAGCAGGTAGAGGAACTCGAGCTCGGCGGCGACGTGGTCGGGGAGCTCGCGGAAATCCTCCGCGATCTCGAACCCGCCCTCCTCGTAGAGCGCGAGCACCGCCATCGTCGAATCCTGCATGAGCGTCGTCTCGCCGCCCAGCCAAACGGAGCCATAGGGCTTCGCCTGCGCGTCGACCGGGCCGAGGAAGAGGCGCGTGTAGTCGACGAGAAGGTCCTCGGGATCCTCCGCGGCGAACGCTTCGCCGAGGCGCCGCGCGCCTGCCTCGAGCCCCGGATCGATGCGCGCGCCCGCCGCCGCCATGGACTCGAAGAGCCCTTCCTCCCGGAACTCGGGCCCCGGCTCGTAGTAGCAGGCGGCGAGAAACCGGCAGAAGTCCGCTCTTGCGGTTCCCGTCGCGATGTCGGCCTCGTTCATCCGTCTTCCTCAAGAAAAAGGGGCGGGAAAGCCCCGCCCCAGTCTACCGCGCGACCGGGCTCAGGCGCGGGCGCTGTACTTGTTGATGTAGTGGACGTTGGGCTTCGTGCCCTTGTCCTCCTGCAGCCGGAAGGACTTCTGCGCCTTGAGCACCTGGGCGATCTCGGATTTCGGATCGTCCTGGTCGCCGAAGATGCGCGCCTTGGACGGGCACACTTCCACGCACGCGGGCGCGAGGCCGTTGCTCGTGCGGTGGTAGCAGAAGGTGCACTTCTCGACCACGCCCTCCTTGCGCACGGCAAGCATGTTGCCCTCGGCGAAGGCGTTCAGCGTGGGCAGCGCCGCGCCGGCGGCCTTGGCGATGTCCGCCGGGGCGCTGGTGCAGCCCGGGATCGCCGCGGTCTTGTCGGCCCAGAAGGGGTGCACGGGCTTGTCCTCGGGGTTGAAGCTGATGACGCTGTAGGTCTCGCCTTCGAGGCTCTCGAGACCCAGCTCCCGGCTGCTGTAGGGGCAGGCCCGCTGGCAACGGCGGCAGCCGATGCACAGCTCGGTGTCGTGCATCGTGACGCCCTCGGGCGTCTTGAACATCGCCTTGGGCTCCGTCGGGCAGACCTTCACGCAAGGCGCCTCCGAGCAGTGGTTGCAGAGCACCGGCATCACCCAGTGGGAGACGTTCGGGAACGTCCCCTCCGTCTTCATCACGAAATCGGCCCAGTTGAAGCTCTGGCCGTCGCCGCGGGTGCGGGTGTTGTTTTCCGCCTTGCAGGCGAAGGCGCAGGCGCCGCATCCCACGCAGCGTTGCAGGTCGATGACCATTCCGAATCTCATCGTCTTCTCCTAGTCGCTCGCAGGTTTCGCTCAGGCCTTCTGGATCCGCACGCCCGTGAACCCGCCGTTGCGGGCCGTGGCGCCGCTCAGCCGGTCGTAGTCGTCGACCAGGATCTCGTTGTTGTTGCCGCCGCGGGTCGCCGCCTTGCCGAGGCTCCCGGTGGCCACGCGGCCGTAGGCCCAGTGACCCTGGCCGTAGCATTTCGCGACCGTGCCCGGGCGCACGCCCTCCCAGAGCTTCAGCTTCGCGACGATGGAGCCCGCGGGCGAGGTGATCGTCACCCGGTCGCCGGACTTCAGGCCCAGCTTCGCGCCGTCGGCGGGGTTCATCTTGAGGACGTCGTCCCAGGAGACGTCGCCCGGATCGACCTTCTTGAACTCCTGGTACCAGGGAAGGTTCTGCGAGCGGCCCTCGCGGTTGAGTCTCGACTTGTAGTCGATGAAGGTGAACGGGTACTCCTGCAGGCTCCCGTGGCGCTTGGGCGGCTCGTAGTGGGGCACGAAGGCGAGATCGCCGCGCGCCACGTA
The DNA here is from genome assembly GCA_937898635.1 of uncultured Pseudomonadota bacterium. Classification (GTDB taxonomy): domain Bacteria; phylum Pseudomonadota; class Gammaproteobacteria; order Burkholderiales; family Usitatibacteraceae; genus FEB-7. The sequence continues at coordinate 9,304 of CALEJW010000014.1, forward strand.
GCCGGTGACCGCCAGGATCTCGTCGATCGAGGCCTTGTGCTTGTCCGCGTGCTGCTGCAGCCCCTTCTTGAGCGTCTCGCTGTAGAACTCGAACTTCGTCGTTGCCGTCTTGAACTTCCCGCCCCAGTTCTTCTTCCACGCGTAGCGCGGACCGCTGTACATCCCCTTCTTGCGGAAGTCCGCCCAGCCCGCGATCTGGTCGCCCTTGATCGGCTCCTTGGGCATCCACATCGGCGCGCTCGCGATCTTGGCCGCGATCTCGGCGAATTCCTTCTCGTTCGCCGGCGTCCGGCCCGTCTCCGGATCCTTGAATTCCTTCGAGTAGTAGTCGAAGAGGTTCGGGAAGCCCTTGTCGCGAAGCTTCGCGGCGAGAAGCCACATCACCTCGGTCTCCTCCTGCTTCACGTCCCAGGCGGGCTTCACGGCCGGCTGCTGGATGGCGGCGTAGCCGTAGCCGTTGCCCATGTTGGTGACGATGGACATGCCCTCGGAGGAGTTGAACGTCGCCGGCAGCACCACGTCGGCGAACTGGGTCATCTCGGAGGCGTTGGTCACGAGGTGGACGAAGAACGGCACCTTCGCGAGCGCCTGGTCCCAGCGCTTCGGGTCGGTGCAGGAGAAGTTGAAGTTGCTCCAGGTGGACATGAGCACCTTCACCGCGCCCGGGTCCTTGAGCATCCCGTTGGCGACGTTGTTGGTGACCACGCCGCTGCCGGGCTTGGCGCCCATCATGGCGGGCATGTCCTTGGTGCCGCGCATGTCGATCTTCTTGCCGTGGCCCTCGTGCTTGGCGAGCTCGTCGACGTACTTGTCGACGCTCGCGAACTTGCCCGTGGGCACGCTGGAGCTCTGCAGCATCCCGCCCTCGACGTCGACGGAGCCGACCAGGCCGTTCAGCGCGTGCACCATCATGGCGGTGTAGGTGCCGCGGGGGTTCATCGCCACGCCCGGGCCCATCCACACCGCCGTCTTCGGCGCCGCCTTGCCCATCGCGCGCGCCACGCGGACGATCTGCGCCGCGGGAATCAGGGTCTCGGCCTCGGCCCAGGCCGGCGTCTTGTCCTTGAGTTCCAGGTTCCACCACTTCACGACGCCGTGGGTTTCCTTCTCGGCGAAGGCCGCCTCGTCGACCGGCTTGCCGGCGACGAACTGGTTGCCGCCGCCCTTGAAATCACCGACGAACTCGCGGCTCCACAAGCCCTCGGTGAGGATCACGTGGGCGAGCGCGCCGGCGAGCGCGCCGTCGGTGCCCGGCTTGACCGGCAGCCACTCGTGCGACTTCGACGCGGAGGTCGACAGGCGCGGGTCGACGGTCACGATGGTGCCGCGCGCGAGGATTTCCCCGAACCGGCGGATCGTGTTGGGCACCTGGCGGTTGGAGGCGAGGGGATCGCAGCCCCAGATGACCAGGCAGTTGACCTTCTCGAGGTCGTAGTCGCGGTAGCCGAAGAAGCCCTGGGTGAGGCCCGGCCCCATCTTCTCGGCCTCGGCGCAGATGGCGCTGTGCGAGAAGTAGTTGGGGGTGCCGAAGATCTTCGGCAGCGTCCCGTAGAGCAGGTTCGTGGAGGTCGGCGAGTAGCGGCCGCGGATGTAGCAGAACTTCTGCGGCTCCTTGTTGCTGCGCAGCTCGATCATCTTGCCGGCGACGATGTCGAGCGCCTCGTTCCAGGAGATCGGGACCCACTTCGGGTCGACGCCCCGGCCCTTCGCCGGGTTGGTTCGCTTCATCGGGACCTTGATGCGGTCCGGGTCGTAGGTCTGCTGCGGGATCAGGTGCCCGCGCGGGCAGACGTAGCCATGATTGGTCTTGCTGTTGGGATTGCCGCGCACCCGCGTCGCCCGGCCGTTCTGGACGAGGATCTGGATCGCGCACCACTGCGTGCAGCCCTGGCAGGTGCTCGCGACCCACTCGCCCTTGGCCGGTCCCGAGGGCTTGGCCTTGCGCAGGGCCATCGCGCTGGTGACGGGCAACCCGGGCTGCATCGCGCAGCCGGTGGCGACGAAGCCGGCCACCGTGGCCGACGCCTTGATGAATTCGCGCCTCGTGAGTCTCATGGAAATGTCTCCTTCGCCGCAGTCGGGTTCGTGGCCAGCCGGAAACGCGCGAGTGCGCGCCGCGGGCACTGCCGCCATTTGGCGCCGGAGGCCCTGTCACGAATTTGACTTGGGTCAACGAGTGCGCAGGGGGTATGCGCGCGAGGGACCCCGGGTCCCGCGGAAATTCTCCCGGGGGTATCCCTCGCCGTCCGGGATGTCACGGAACCGTCACGCGCGACACCTAGAATCGCCGGCCAGAAGGTCCCCCGCATTCCATTCACCAGGAGTTCCCATGATCCGCACTCTCCAGAGAAGCCTCGCCGCCGCCGCCGTCTGCGCGTTCGCGGCCGCTCCCGCGCTCGCCGCCGACATCACCGGCGCCGGCGCCACCTTTCCCTATCCCATCTACGCGAAGTGGGCCGACGCCTACCAGAAGACGTCGGGAACGAGGATGAACTACCAGTCCATCGGCTCCGGCGGCGGCATCAAGCAGATCACCGCGAAGACCGTGAACTTCGGCGCCTCCGACAAGCCGCTGAGCGCGGAGGACCTCGCGAAGGACGGCCTCATGCAGTTCCCCGCGATCATGGGCGGCGTGGTGCCGGTCTACAACCTCGCGGGCATCGCCTCGGGCGACGTGAAGTTCACCGGCCCGCTCCTCGCCGACATCTACCTCGGCAAGGTGAAGAAGTGGAACGATCCGGCGATCGCCGCGCTCAACCCCGGCGTGAAGCTGCCCGGCGACGACATCACCGTCGTGCACCGCTCCGACGGATCCGGCACCTCCTTCCTGTGGACCAACTACCTGTCGAAGGTGAGCCCGGAGTGGAAGGACAAGGTCGGCGAGGGCACCTCGGTCAAGTGGCCGGCCGGCGTCGGCGGCAAGGGCAACGAGGGCGTGGCCTCCTACGTCCAGAAGATCAACGGCGCGATCGGCTACGTCGAGTACGCCTACGCCAAGCAGAACAAGCTCGCGGCGGGCCAGGTGAAGAACCGCGCGGGCAAGTTCGTCGCGCCGACGGACGCGTCGTTCAAGGCCGCGGCCGCGGGCGCCGACTGGAACGGAACGCCCGGCATGGGCGTGATCCTCACCGACCAGCCCGGCGACGGGAGCTGGCCGGTGACGGGCGCCTCCTTCATCCTGATGCACATGAAGCAGGAGAAGGCCGACGCCGCGAAGGAAGTCCTCAAGTTCTTCGAGTGGTCCTTCGCGAACGGCGCGAAGATGGCCGACGAGCTCGACTACGTCCCGATGCCCGACCCGGTGGTGAAGGTGATCCAGGCGCAGTGGAAGGCCATCAAGGATCCCTCCGGCAAGTCGGTCTACTGACCGGGCCGCGCGAATGCCGGGTGTCCCGGCATCGCGGCGTTGAGTTCCGGGGGCGGTGACGAGCCGCCCCTTCCTTCTTCGGCAAGCCCCCGCGAACATGAGCACGACAGCCGACCTCGTAGGGCATACTAGCGACTCGCCGGCCGCAGGGATTCCCCTCGCCGCGGAACCCGGGAAGTCGCCCCAGTTGCCCCCGAACAACGCCCTCATGGACGCGCTCTTCCGCAACCTCACGCGGTTCTTCGCGTTCGCGGTCTTCAGCCTGCTCGCGGCCATCCTCGTCGCGCTGCTCATCGGCAGCATGCTCTCGATCGAGAAGTTCGGCGCGGCGTTCCTCGTCCACGACAACTGGGACCCGGTGCAGGAGGACTTCGGCGCCCTGGTGCCGATCTTCGGCACCCTCGTGACCTCGGCCATCGCGATGGCGATCGCGATTCCCGTGAGCTTCGGCATCGCGCTCTTCCTCACCGAGCTCTCGCCCACGTGGCTGCGCCGGCCGCTGGGCACGGCGATCGAGATGCTCGCCGCCATCCCCAGCATCATCTACGGCATGTGGGGCCTCTTCGTCTTCGCGCCCCTCTTCCAGGAGTACGTGCAGCCGGCGGCGATCTCCACGCTCGGCGGCCTGCCCTTCGTCGGGCCTCTCTTCGCCGGCCCGCCCATGGGCATCGGCATGATGACCGCGGGGATCATCCTCGCGGTGATGGTGATCCCCTTCATCGCGGCCGTGATGCGCGACGTCTTCGAGATCGTGCCCCCGATGCTCAAGGAAAGCGCCTACGGGCTGGGCGCGACCACCTGGGAGGTCACCTGGCGCGTGGTGCTCCCCTACACGAAGGTGGGCGTGATCGGGGGGATCATGCTGGGCCTGGGCCGCGCGCTCGGGGAGACGATGGCGATCACCTTCGTGATCGGCAATGCCCATCGCCTGAGCACCTCGCTCTTCGCGCCGGGCAACAGCATCGCCTCGGCGCTCGCCAACGAGTTCACGGAGGCCGTGGGCGATCTCTACACCTCCGCGCTGATCGAGCTGGGGCTGATCCTCTTCCTCATCACGACGGTCGTGCTGGCCTGCTCGAAGCTCCTGCTCATGCGGCTGGCCCGGCAGGAGGGCACGCGCACATGAGCGAGGCGATGAATCCGGCGAACCCGGTCTACACCGCGCGCCGGCGCCTGAACCGCATCATGATGGCGCTTTCGGCCGTCGCGCTCTCCTTCGGGCTCTTCTGGCTCGTCTGGATCATCGCGACGCTCCTCTGGGAGGGCGCGATCGCCCTGCGGCCGTCGATCCTCCTGCAGCCCACGCCGCCGCCGGGCGGGGACGGGGGCCTCGCCAACGCCATCATCGGCAGCGTCATGATGGCCGGCACGGGCACCCTCATCGGCACGCCGGTGGGCATCCTCGCGGGCACCTACCTCGCCGAGTACGGGCGCACCGGCTGGCTCGCGCCGGCCACGCGCTTCATCAACGACGTGCTGCTCTCCGCGCCCTCGATCGTGATCGGCCTCTTCGTCTACGCGGTCTACGTGGCGAAGGTCGGCCACTTCTCGGGATGGGCCGGGGCGCTCGCCCTCGCCGTGATCGTGGTCCCGGTGGTCGTGCGAACGACCGACGACATGCTCAAGCTCGTCCCCAACAGCCTGCGCGAGGCGGCGGTGGCGCTGGGATGCCCCACGTGGAAGATGATCACGCTGGTGAGCTACCGGGCCGCCCGGGCGGGAATCCTCACCGGGATCCTCCTCGCCGTGGCGCGGATCTCGGGCGAGACGGCGCCGCTCCTCTTCACCGCGCTCAACAACCAGTTCACCTCCTGGAACATGAACGCGCCCATGGCGAACCTCCCCGTGGTGATCTTCCAGTTCGCCATGAGCCCGTACGAGGACTGGCAGCGCCTCGCCTGGGGCGGCGCCGCGCTCATCACGCTGGTCGTGCTCGCGATCAACATCGCCGCGCGAATGCTGTTTTCGAAGAAGCACTGACGGAGAGACCCGCCCGATGGCCACCGTGATGGAACTCGAGAACCCGAAGCTCCGGGTGCGCGACCTGGATTTCTACTACGGCCAGTTCCAGGCCCTGAAGAAGGTCTCGCTCGACGTGGCCGAGCGCAAGGTCACGGCCTTCATCGGCCCCTCGGGCTGCGGCAAGTCGACGCTGCTCAGGACCTTCAACCGCATGTTCGAGCTCTACCCCGAGCAGCGCGCGGAAGGCGAGATCGTCATGGACGGGGAGAACCTGCTGCGCTCGAAGCGCGACGTCTCCCTCATCCGCGCGCGCATCGGCATGGTGTTCCAGAAGGCCACCCCCTTCCCGATGTCGATCTACGACAACATCGCCTTCGGCGTGCGCCTCTTCGAGCGCCTGCCGAAGGGGCAGATGGACGAGCGCGTGGAGTGGGCCCTGCAGAAGGCGGCGCTCTGGTCGGAGGTGAAGGACAAGCTCGGGCAGAGCGGCGCGAGCCTCTCGGGCGGCCAGCAGCAGCGCCTGTGCATCGCGCGCGGCGTGGCGGTGAAGCCGCAGGTGCTGCTCCTCGACGAGCCGTGCTCGGCGCTCGATCCCATCTCGACCGCCAAGATCGAGGAGCTGATCGAGGAGCTGAAGAACGAGTACACCGTGGTGATCGTGACCCACAACATGCAGCAGGCCGCGCGGATCTCCGACTACACGGCCTACATGTACCTGGGCGACCTCGTGGAGTTCGGCGAGACCGACCAGATCTTCCTGAAGCCCCGCGAGCAGGCGACCGAGGACTACATCACGGGCCGCTTCGGCTGAGCCCCCTCGCCGTCAGGCGACGAGGGGCAGCAGGACCAGCGCCCACACCGCGCCCAGCAGCACCAGGGTGACGAGGACCGCGGCGCTGCCCAGGTCCTTGGCCCGCTTCGAGAGCGAGTGGCTGTCGAGCGAGATGCGGTCGATCGCGGCCTCGACGCTGGAATTGAGGAGCTCCACCACCAGCACCAGGAGCACGGCGCCCACGAGGAGCGCGCGCTCCGCGCCCGGCACGGGCACGAGGAAGGCGACGGGCAGGAGCAGCGCCGCGAGCGCCACCTCCTGGCGGAAGGCGCTCTCGTGGCGCCACGCGTCGCCCAGGCCGGCCATGGAATTGAAGAAGGCCTGGACGATCCTCGCCGCCCCCGACTTGCCCTTGAACGGGCTCTCGCCGGCCGGGGCCGCGCGAGGCTCAGCGCGGGAGGGGCCGTCCATGGGCCAGTCCGGATTCCGGGAGCGCGACGCGCTCCTGCACGGGGACGAGGTGGGAGAGGAACTGGCGCGTGCAGTGCTCCCACGAGTAGCGCTCGGCGTAGCGGCGGACCTCGGCGCGATCGAGGGCGAGGGCCGCCATCGCGGCCGCGCCGAGGTCCTCGTTCAGGATGCCGGCGCCGGGATCCTTCACGACGTCGATCGGCCCTCGCACGGGAAAGGCCGCGACGGGCGTGCCGCAGGCCATGGCCTCGAGGAGCACGAGCCCGAAGGTGTCCGTGCGGCTGGGGAAGACGAAGGCGTCGGCGCGCTGGTAGTAGCTCGCGAGCTCGGCGCCTGACTTGGTGCCCACGAAGACGGCCTTCGGGAAGCGCCGCGCGAGGCGCGCGCGCTCCGGGCCGTCGCCCACGACGACTTTCGTCCCCGGCAGGTCCAGGCGCAGGAAGGCCGGGAGGTTCTTCTCCACCGCCACGCGGCCCACGCAGGCGAAGACGGGCCGCGGCAGGTCGGCGAAGCGCTCCGCGCCGGGGTGGAAGAGCGCGAGGTCCACGCCCCGCGACCAGTCGGCGACGTTCGCGAAGCCGCGCTGCTCGAGGAGCGCGCGGATGGCGCCGGTTCCCACCAGGACGGCGGAGGAGGGCCGGTGGAAGCGCCGCAGCCACGCGTAGGTCCAGCCGAGCGGGACGTGGAAGCGCGGCTGCACGTACTCGGGAAAGCAGGTGTGGTAGGCGGTCGTGAAGGCGAGGCCCTTCGCGACGCAGTAGTCGCGCGCGGCGATGCCCAGGGGCCCCTCGGTCGCGATGTGGATCGCCTCGGGCTCCTCCTCGCGGATCGTCCGCGCGACCTTCCGGCCCGGAAGCACCGCGAGCGGGATCTCCGGGTAGGTGGGCATCGGGATCGTGCGGAAGCCCTCCGGCGAGAGGACGATCACCTCGTGCCCCCAGCGCTCGAGGCAGGCGATCGTGTTGCGAAGCGTCACCACCACGCCGTTCACCTGCGGCGCCCAGGCGTCAGTCACCAGCAAGATGCGCATGTGCCACCTCCCGTGGAAAGACCGTGGAACGCTGCTTGAGGGCCTCGATCGCCCGCCAGTCGATGATGCGAAGCTCGCCGCTTTCCGTCTCGACCAGCGCCGTGAGGCTCTCCACCCAGTCGCCGTCGTTGCAGTAGAGGACGCCGCCGATGTCGCGGATCTCGGCCTTGTGGATGTGGCCGCAGACCACGCCGTCGAAATGCCGCCGCCTCGCCTCGTGCGCGAGCGCCTCCTCGAAGTCGGTCACGTAGGCCACCGCGTTCTTCACCCGGGCCTTGAGGAACTGCGAGAGCGACCAGTAGCGAAGGCCCAGCCTCGCGGTCGTGTGGTTCAGCCACTGGTTCAGCTTCAGCGCCACGCCGTAGAGCACGTCGCCCAGGTGCGCGAGCCAGCGCGCGCGCTGCACGACCGCGTCGAAGAGGTCGCCGTGGGTGACCAGCAGGCGCCGGCCGTCGGCCGTGCGGTGCTCGGCCTCGTCGCGGATCTCGATGCCGCCGAGCGCCACGCCGAGGAAGTGGCGCAGCGCCTCGTCGTGGTTGCCCGCGACGTAGGTGACGCGCGTGCCCTTCCTCGCCTTGCGCAGCACCTTCTGGATCACGTCGTTGTGGCTCTGGTGCCAGTACCAGCGCCGCCGGAGCTGCCAGCCGTCGACGATGTCGCCCACGAGGTACAGGTAGCGGCTCTCGGTGTTCCTCAGGAACTCGAGGAGGTGCGCGGCCTGGCAGCCCGGGGTGCCGAGGTGGAGATCGGAGATGAAGATGGCGCGGAAGCGAAGCGCCGACGGGTTGTCCGGGCCGCCCGGGTCGGCCTCGGGGTCCGCCGCGGCCGGGCGCACCGGCAGGAACGGTTGATCGGCTTGGGGGCCCTCGATCATGGGCCCGGATTGTCCGCGACGCCCGAGTAAGGACTGCGACCGTCCCGTGACGATCCCGCGTCAGGCGCGCGCCGCGCGCTTTCCTCGGGGCGGCGCCTTCGCGGGCGAGCCGCAATTCTGAAACATCGCGCCGCTAGCATCCCCGCCATGTTCCGGCTCGAGAGCGCGATCGAATCGAAGTTCCCCGAGTTCGGGAGCCGCCGCGGCGTGCTCGCGAAGCCGGCCCTCGCGATCCTGCGCAAGGTGCTGCGGGAGGCGGAGGTGAACGCCTTCCTCGAGGGCGCCCGCGGCCTCGAGGGCATGGAGTTCATCGAGCGCATCCTCGAGCACTTCAACTTCAGCTACAGCGTCGTCGGCCGCGAGGTCGCGAACATCCCTGCCGAGGGCCGCGTGGTGATCGTCGCGAACCACCCCCTGGGGCTCCTCGACGGCGCGGCGCTCCTGAAGCTCGTGAGCGAGGTGCGGCGCGACGTGCGCATCGTCGCGAACGACATCCTCCTGCAGTTCGAGGCCCTCGCCCCGGTGCTGCTGCCGATCGTGAACCTCGGCGGGGGCTTCAACCGCGGCAACGTCCAGGCGATCCACGACGCGCTCGCCAACGACGAGGCGGTGATCATCTTTCCGAGCGGGGAAGTCTCGCGCGCGGGCCCCCGGGGCATCCGCGACACCCGCTGGCAGGCCGGGTTCCTGCGCTTCGCCGAGCAGGCGCGGGCGCCGCTGCTGCCGGTGCACCTCGAGGGGCGCAACTCCGCGCTCTTCTACTCCCTCTCGACGGTCTTCAAGCCGCTCTCCACCCTCATGCTGGTCGGCGAGGCGATGCGCCAGCGCGACATGACGCTCCCCGTGAGGATCGGCGAGCCCATCCCCTGGCGGGAGGTCGCCGCGCTCGACGGGCCCCGCGAGAGGAAGATCCGCCACATCACGCGCCAGCTCTACGACCTGCCCCGCAACCGCGTGGCGCGGCTGCGGACGGAAAAGCCCGTCGCGCACCCGGAGCCGCGCCTGTCGGTGCGTGGCGAGTTGAACGGCGCCGAGCGCCTCGGGCGGACGGCCGACGGCAAGGACATCTTCCTCTTCGAGGGCCGCGGCAATTCCGCGGTGATGCGCGAGCTGGGACGGCTGCGCGAGATCGCCTTCCGGCAGGCGGGCGAGGGCACGGGCCGGCGCCGCGACCTCGACGCGTTCGACGCCTACTACAAGCAGGTGGTCCTCTGGGACGAGTCGGCGCTGCAGATCGTGGGCGCCTACCGCATCGGCGAGGCGGCATCGATCGTCGCCTCGCGCGGGCCGGACGGCCTCTACACCCACGGGCTCTTCGCGCTGGAGGAGGGCATGGGCGAGCTCCTGCCCCGGGCGCTGGAGCTCGGGCGCAGCTTCGTGCAGCCCCGCTACCAGGGCCTGCGCGCCCTCGACTATCTCTGGCACGGCATCGGCGCCTACCTCGCCACGCGCCCGTCGGTGCGCTATCTCTTCGGCCCGGTGAGCATCAGCGCGCAGTATCCCGAGGAGGCGCGCCGGCTCCTCGTGCACTTCTACCGCCGCCACTTCGGCGCCGCGCAGGCGCTCGCCACGCCGCGGCGCCCCTTCGCGATCCCCCCGGAGGACGAGGCCGCCTTCCGCGCGCTCGTGACGGGCGAGGACTATGCGCGCGATTTCCGCGCGCTCAAGAAGCGCCTGGGCGAGCTCGGCGTGGCGGTTCCCACCCTCTACAAGCAGTACACCGACCTCTGCGAGCCCGGCGGGGCCCGCTTCCTCGGCTTCAGCGTCGATCCGGCGTTCGCCGGCTGCGTGGACGGGCTCGTGCTCGTGGACCTCGAGAAACTGAAGGCCTCGAAGCGCGAGCGCTACCTGGGCGGGAGCCGGCTCCGGCGCGCGCCCGCCGAGGAGGTCGTCATGGGCGCGTCACCGCCCTGACATGGTCGCGGCCCATACTGGCCTCGCTGCGTTCGCTTGCGTAGCGCGACCCGTCGCGGGGATGCGAGAAGCACTTCCTCTCCGCGGGGGACGCGCCGGGTGCCTCGGTAGTGCCTCTCCGGCGCCACCCGGACCTCCTCCTCCGCTGGTGGCTTTGTCGGGCGGCCCTCGGGCCGCCCGTCTTTTTTTCAGCGCGCCGGCGCCTCGTACCAGGCGCGGCTCGCGTTCACCACCTTCACGACGGCGAGCATCGCGGGCACCTCGACCAGCACGCCCACCACGGTCGCGAGCGCGGCGCCCGACTCCAGCCCGAAGAGCGTGATCGCCGCGGCCACGGCGAGCTCGAAGAAGTTGCTCGCCCCGATGAGGCAGGAGGGTCCCGCGACCTCGTGCGCCACGCCGAGTCGCCGGTTGAGCAGGTAGGCGAGGCCGGAGTTGAAGAAGACCTGCAGCACGATCGGCACCGCGAGGAGGGCGATCACCAGGGGCTCGCGCAGGATCGCCTCGCCCTGGAAGCCGAAGAGCAGGACGATCGTCGCGAGGAGCGCGGTGATGGAAGCCGGGCCCAGGCGCGCGAGCGTCGCGCGGTAGGCCGCCTCCGACTTCGCGAGGAGCGCGCGGCGCCAGAGCTGCGCGAGCGCGACGGGGACGGCCACGTAGAGCACGACGGAGGCGAGGAGCGTGTCCCAGGGCACGACGATGCTGGAGAGCCCCAGCAGGAGCGCCACGATGGGGGCGAAGAGGAAGACCATCAGCGTGTCGTTGAGCGCCACCTGCGAGAGCGTGAAGTAGGCGTTGCCGCGGCAGAGCTCGCTCCAGACGAACACCATCGCCGTGCAGGGCGCGGCGGCGAGGAGGATCAACCCCGCCACGTAGCTGTCCAGCTGCGCCGCCGGGAGCCAGGGCGCGAAGAGGTGGCGCACGAAGATCCACGCGAGGAGCGCCATGGAGAAGGGCTTCACCGCCCAGTTCACGAAGAGGGTGACGCCGATGCCGCGCCAGTGCTCGCGCACCTGGTGCAGCGCCCCGAAGTCGATCTTCAGGAGCATCGGCACGATCATCACCCAGATGAGCGCGCCCACCGGGAGGTTCACCTGCGCGAGCTCGAGGCGGCCGATCGCCTCGAAGGCGCCCGGCGCCGCCCGCCCCAGCGCGATGCCCGCGACGATGCAGGCGAGCACCCACAGGGACAGGTAGCGCTCGAAGACGCCCATCGCGGGCGCCGTCATGCCTTGCCGATCTCGCGCAGGCGCGATTGCAGCGAGAGCCTGTCCAGGCGCGCGAGCGGCAGGCTCGCGAAGAGCTCGATGCGGCGCTTGAGGAGGAGATAGGCGTCGAGGAAGGCCCGGCGCTTCGCCTCGTCGGTGCCCTCGGCCGCGGCCGGGTCGGCCACGCCCCAGTGGGCGCTCATGGGCTGGCCGGGCCAGACGGGGCACACCTCGCCCGCGGCGTTGTCGCAGACGGTGATCACGAAGTCGAGCGCGGGCGCGCCGGGCTGCGCGAACTCTTCCCAGTTCTTGCTGCGCAGACCCTCGGTCGGCAGGCGGTTCTTCGCGAGGAGCTCGAGGGCGAAGGGATTCACGCGGCCCGCCGGATGGCTTCCCGCGCTGAAGGCGCGGAACTTCGCCGGGTCCACCGCATTGAGGATCGACTCGGCGAGGATGGAGCGCGCCGAGTTGCCCGTGCACAGGAAGAGCACGTTGAGAGGCTGGTCCGCCATCGGGAGCCGCCTAGGCGCAGCAGGCACGCGGCGCCGCGGCCGGCGCCTGGTTCCCGGTGGCGCAGCAGGCATCGGCGCCTTTCGCGGGAGCGCCGAAGGTCGGGATGTCGCCGAGCGTGTGGAAGGTTTCCCAGGCGATCCCCTGCGGGTCGGTGACCCAGTACTTGTCGGAGTTCGCGTAGCAGCACGAGGCGCCGCGGTCGTCCTTCACCGGCACGGCGCGCGCGACCGACTCGCGAAGGCCGGCCAGCTCGGCGTCCGAATCCACCTGCAGCCCCAGGTGGTTGAGGCCCGGCGCGTGGCCGCGCTGCGAGATGGCGAAATTCAGGCGCGGGTCCTCGACCATCCACTTGGCGTAGTCGGGCTTCTCGACCGTGGGGGGCGCGCCGAAAACGGTGGAATAGAAGCGGATGCTGTCGGCGAGGTTCGCGACGGAGACGTGCACGTGGAAGCGTTTCATGGCGCCTTTCCTTTCTTGGCGGGAGGGCAGGGGGAGGAAGGCGGGCAGGCCGAAAGGCCGGTCTCCGCCGGGGTGAGGCATTCGTCCGGCTGGCCGCGGCAGCAGTTCTGCGACAGGTAGGTCATGAGCGCGGCCATCCGCTCGTAGTCCGCGGAATAGATGTGGTAGCGGGAGGCCGAGCGCGAGGCGACGAGGCCCGCGTTGGCGAGCTCCTTCAGGTGGAAGGAGAGCGTCGAGGGCGCGACCCCGAGGCTCGCGGCGATGTTGCCGGGGGTATCGCCCGCGGGTCCCGCCTCCACGAGGTGGCGGAAGACCGCGAGGCGCGACTCCTGGGCGAGGGCGGACAGGGCCGCCACGGCTTCTTTGATTTGCATATTTCCAGAATTATCGAAATGAGCGGTCCTGTCAACCCCCCGGCGGCCGGGGCGAGGGCTCCCGGCGGGGTCGAAAATTGACCCGTGTCACCCCCAGGCTGTAAAATCCGGCGGTTTTGAGGGGCTCGAAATGCGGCAGAAGCACGTCGTCGGGAACTGGAAGCTCAACGGCAGCCTTTCCGGCAACGAAACGCTGCTCCGGGCGATCCTCGCCGGGGTATCGGCGAAGCCGGACCGCCACCTCGCGGTGTGCGTGCCGGCTCCCTACCTCGCCCAGGCCGGCGCTCTCCTCGCGGGAACGCCGGTGGCCTGGGGCGGTCAGGATGTCAGCCGCTTCGAGAAGGGCGCCTATACCGGCGAAGTGGCCGGGGCGATGTTCCGGGACCTCGGGGCCACCTTCGCGATCGTGGGCCACTCCGAGAGAAGGACGGTCTTCGGGGACACGGACGAGGTGGTGGCGCAGAAGTACGCCGCCGCCCGGAAGGCCGGCCTCGTGCCGATCTTCTGCGTGGGGGAGACCCTGGAGGAGCGCGAGCGCGGGGTGACGGAGGCGGTGCTCGCGCGGCAGCTGGACGCGGTGCTCGCGAAGTCCGGGCCCGCGGCGCTCGAAGGCGCGCTCCTCGCCTACGAGCCGGTGTGGGCCATCGGGACCGGCAGGACCGCCACGGCGGCGCAGGCGCAGCAAGCGCATGCTTTCCTGCGCGGCCGGGTGGCGGCGAAGGACGCGGGCGTGGCCGCCGCGCTGCCGGTTCTCTACGGCGGCAGCGTGAAGGGCGCGAACGCGGCAGAATTGTTCGCGATGCCGGACGTCGATGGCGGTCTTATCGGCGGGGCGTCGCTGGTGGCGGAAGACTTCCTCGCGATCTGGCGAGCGCTTTAGCCCGGAAGCGGGCGGGTATCAATCGGACAAGGGCAGGCAATGCATACGCTGGTGATCGTGCTTCACATGCTCGCGGCGGTGGCCATCGTCGTGCTGGTGCTGCTGCAGCACGGCAAGGGCGCCGACATGGGCGCGGCCTTCGGCAGCGGCTCGGCCGGCAGCCTCTTCGGCTCCTCGGGCGCGGCCAACTTCCTCTCGCGCTCCACGGGCGTGCTGGCGGCCGTCTTCTTCGCGACGAGCCTCGGGCTCACCTTCCTCTCGGCGTCGCCCTCGAAGTCCGGCGGCGTCACGCAATCGATCCAGACCGACGCGGCGAAACCCGCGCCGGCACCGGCGGCGCCCGCTCCCTCGGCGCCCGCGCCGTCGGGGGACCCCCTGTCGAAGTCGCAGGAGATCCCCAAGTAGTCCTCGTTGCACGGCAGTGCGAAATGCGGTCGTGGTGGAATTGGTAGACACGCTGTCTTGAGGGGGCAGTGCCGAAAGGTGTGAGAGTTCGAGTCTCTCCGACCGCACCAGTTCGAATGCAGCCGCCGGGCTTGCCGGTGACGCCCGGCAGGGTTCCGCGGTCCATCAGGCGCCATGCTGGAAAACTACTTCCCAGTCCTGCTGTTCCTCGCGATCGGTTGCGCCGTGGGCATCGGCGCCATCGTCGCGAGCGGCGTGCTGGGCCGCCTCTCGGGGGCCTACCGCCCGGACGCGGAGAAGCTCTCCCCCTACGAGTGCGGGTTCGAGGCCTTCGAGGACGCGCGCATGAAGTTCGACGTGCGCTACTACCTCGTGGCCATCCTCTTCATCCTCTTCGACCTCGAGATCGCCTTCCTCTTCCCCTGGGCGATCGTGCTCCAGGAGATCGGCTGGTTCGGCTTCTGGGCGATGATGCTGTTCCTCGCGATCCTCGTCGTGGGCTTCGCCTACGAGTGGAAGAAGGGGGCGCTGGAATGGGAGTGATGCCATGGGCGCGATGAAGGAAGGCGGGATCTCGGAGCAGGGCTTCGTCGTCACGCAGGTCGACAACGTGCTCAACTGGGCGCGCACGGGCTCGCTCTGGCCCATGACCTTCGGGCTCGCCTGCTGCGCGGTCGAGATGATGCACGCGGGCGCCTCGCGCTACGACCTCGACCGCTTCGGCATCGTCTTCCGCCCGAGCCCGCGCCAGTCCGACCTCATGATCGTGGCCGGGACCCTGTGCAACAAGATGGCGCCGGCGCTGCGCAAGGTGTACGACCAGATGGCCGAGCCGCGCTGGGTGCTCTCCATGGGCTCCTGCGCCAACGGCGGCGGCTACTACCACTACTCCTACTCCGTCGTGCGCGGCTGCGACCGCATCGTGCCCGTGGACGTGTACGTCCCCGGCTGCCCGCCGACGGCCGAAGCCCTGATCTACGGCCTGCTGCAGCTGCAGAACAAGATCAAGCGCACGCAGACGATCCGCCGCAGCTAGACGATGGCGGACACACTCCAGTCCCTCGAACGGGACGTCGCCGCCGCGCTCGGGGAGAGGCTCGTGCGCGCCGTGGCCGACCGGGGCGAGCTCACCGTCGAGGTGGCGGCCGAGGGCCTCGTCGAGAGCGCGCGCCGGCTTCGCGACGACCCCGCGCTCGCCTTCACGATCCTCGTGGACCTCTGCGCGAACGACTACCAGGGCTTCGGCGACGCCCCGCCGCAGGGCCCGCGCTTCGCGGTGGTGCTGCACCTGCTGTCGATCGCGCACAACCGCCGCCTGCGGGTGAAGGTCCGCTGCCCCGACGACGGCTTCCCCGTCGTCGCCTCGCTCGTGGACGTGTGGCCCGCGGCCAACTGGTACGAGCGCGAGGCCTTCGACCTCTTCGGCGTCGTCTTCGAGGGCCACCCGGACCTTCGCCGAATCCTCACCGACTACGGGTTCATGGGGCACCCGTTCCGCAAGGACTTCCCCATCTCCGGCCACGTCGAGATGCGCTACGACCCGGCGCAGAAGCGCGTGATCTACCAGCCGGTCACCATCGAGCCGCGCGAGATCGTCCCGCGCGTGATCCGCGAGGACGGCTACGGCAATCGTTCGGGAGGCCACTCGCGTGGCTGAAATCAAGAACTACACGATGAACTTTGGGCCCCAGCACCCGGCGGCGCACGGGGTGCTGCGCCTGGTGCTCGAGCTCGACGGCGAGGTGGTGCAGCGCGCCGACCCCCACATCGGGCTGCTGCACCGCGGGACCGAGAAGCTCGCCGAGACGCGCACCTACCTCCAGAGCGTGCCGTACATGGACCGCCTCGACTACGTGTCGATGATGGCCAACGAGCACGCCTACGTGATGGCGATCGAGAAGCTCCTCGGCGTCGACGTGCCCGAGCGCGCGCGCTACATCCGCGTGATGTTCGACGAGATCACGCGCATCCTGAACCACCTCATGTGGATCGGCTCCCACGCGCTCGACGTGGGCGCGATGACGGTCTTCCTCTACGCCTTCCGCGAGCGCGAGGACCTCTTCGACATGTACGAGGCGGTCACGGGCGCGCGCATGCACGCGGCCTACTACCGGCCCGGCGGCGTGTACCGCGACCTCCCGGAGCGCATGCCGCAGTACGAGTCCACGAAGCAGCGAAGCGCCGCGGAGATCAGCCGCCTCAACGCGAACCGCCAGGGCTCGGTGCTCGACTTCATCGAGGATTTCGCCGCGCGCTTCCCGGCCTGCGTGGACGACTACGAGACGCTCCTCACGGAGAACCGCATCTGGAAGCAGCGCACCGTGGGCATCGGCGTAGTTTCCCCCGAACGCGCCCAGGCCCTGGGCTTCACGGGGCCGATGCTGCGCGGCTCGGGCATCGCCTGGGACCTGCGGAAGAAGCAGCCCTACGAGGTCTACGACCGGATGGACTTCGACATCCCCGTGGGCACCCACGGCGACTGCTACGACCGCTACCTCGTGCGCGTGCAGGAGATGCGCGAGTCCACCCGCATCATCCGCCAGTGCGTCGCGTGGCTGAAGGCGAACCCCGGCCCGGTGATCACCGGCGACCACAAGGTGGCCCCGCCCTCGCGCGAGGAGATGAAGGCCTCCATGGAGGAGCTGATCCACCACTTCAAGCTCTTCACCGAGGGCATGCACGTGCCGCCGGGCGAGGTGTACGCCGCGGTCGAGCACCCGAAGGGGGAGTTCGGCATCTACCTCGTCTCCGACGGGGCCAACAAGCCCTGGCGCCTGAAGATCCGCGCGCCGGGCTTCCCGCACCTCGCCGCCATGGACGAGATGACGCGAGGGCACATGATCGCCGACGTGGTCGCGATCATCGGCACCATGGACATCGTCTTCGGGGAGATCGACCGGTGAGCGAACGCGACGCTTCCGCGCCGAAGGCGGGCATCGCCGCGCGCGTGGTGAACATCGACGAGCTGAAGCTCGAGCGCTGGGGCAAGGGCGAGAAGTTCGCCTGCGACGGCGCGCGCGTCGGCCCGCTCGTGGGCGCGAAGGACCTGGGCTACTCCTACGACGTGGTGCCGCCGGGCAAGCGCGCCTGCCCCTTCCACAGCCACCGCGGCCAGGAGGAGATGTTCTTCATCGTGAAGGGCCGGGGGACGCTGCGCTACGGCGAGGAGACGCGCCCCGTGCGCGCCGGCGACTTCATCTGCTGCCCGACCGGCGGCCCCGAGACGGCGCACCAGCTGGTGAACGACTCGGACGCCGACCTCGCCTACATCTCGGTGAGCACCATGGCCTTCCCGGAAGTCTGCGAGTACCCGGACTCGGGCAAGGTGATGGCCTTCGGCAAGGGCATCCGGCACGTGACGCACGCGAAGGATCACGTCGACTACTGGGAGGGCGAGGCGTGAGCGCGCTTTCCGCGAACGCCCTGGAGCGCATCGCCCGCGAGGTCGCCAAGTACCCGGCGGACCAGAAGCAGTCGGCCGTGATGGCCGCGCTCGCGATCGCCCAGGACGAGCACGGGTGGCTGCCCGACGAGGCCATGGAGGCGGTGGCCGGGGTGCTCGGCATGGCGCCCGTCGCCGTCTACGAGGTCGCGACCTTCTACAACATGTACAACCTGGCGCCCGGCGGCCGGCACAAGGTCACGCTCTGCACGAACCTGCCCTGCGCGCTCTCCGGCGCGGGAGAGGCGGCCGAGCGCCTGAAGGCGAGGCTGGGCGTGGACTTCGGCCAGACGAGCGCCGACGGCTGCGTGACGCTCAAGGAGGGCGAGTGCCTGGGCGCCTGCGGGGATGCGCCGGTGCTCCTCGTGGACAACAAGCGGATGTGCAGCCGCATGTCCGGCGACAAGCTCGACGCCCTCGTCGAGGAGCTGCGCAAGTGAGCCTCCTCGGGGTTTTCTCATGACGGCGCTTCGCGACTACGGGCCCGACGCCGTCATCCTGAAGGGCCTCGACGGCGACAACTGGCGCCTCGCGGACTACGAGGCGCGCGGCGGCTACCGGGCGCTGCGCCGGATCGTCGAGGAGAAAATCACGCCCGAGACGGTGATCGCCGAGGTGAAGAAGTCGGCGCTTCGCGGGCGCGGCGGCGCGGGCTTCCCCACGGGCCTCAAGTGGTCGTTCATGCCGCGCGCCCATGCCGGACAGAAGTACCTCGTGTGCAATTCCGACGAGGGTGAGCCGGGCACCTTCAAGGACCGCGACATCCTGCGCTACAACCCGCACGCGCTCATCGAGGGCATGATCATCGGCGGCTACGCGATCGGCGCGACGGTGGGCTACAACTACATCCACGGCGAGATCTGGGCCGAGTACGAGCGCTTCGAGGAGGCGCTCGCCGAGGCGCGGGCCGCGGGCTACCTCGGCCGGGACATCCTGGGCGGCGGCTTCGACTTCGCGCTGCACGCCCACCACGGCTTCGGCGCCTACATCTGCGGCGAGGAAACGGCGCTCCTGGAATCCCTCGAGGGCAAGAAGGGGCAGCCGCGCTACAAGCCGCCCTTCCCCGCGAGCTACGGCCTCTACGGCAAGCCCACGACCATCAACAACACCGAGACCTTCGCGGCGGTGCCGTGGATCATCGCGAACGGCGCCGACTGGTTCCTCGAGCTGGGCAAGCCCAACAACGGGGGCACCAAGATCTTCTCCGTCTCGGGCCACGTGAACCGCCCCGGCAACTACGAGGTCCGCCTGGGCACGCCCTTCGCGAAGCTCCTCGAGATGGCGGGCGGGATGCGAGGCGGGCGCAGGCTCAAGGCCGTGATTCCCGGCGGCTCGTCCATGCCGGTGCTCCCGGCCGACGTGATGATGGCGCTCGACATGGACTACGACTCGATCCAGAAGGCGGGCTCCTTCCTCGGCTCGGGCGCGGTCATCGTGATGGACGAGACGACCTGCATGGTGAAGGCCGCCGAGCGCCTGGCCTACTTCTACTTCGAGGAATCCTGCGGCCAGTGCACGCCCTGCCGCGAGGGCACGGGCTGGCTCTGGCGGATCATCCGCCGCATCGAGAACGGCGAGGGCCGGCCGGAGGACCTCGACCTGCTCCTGAACCTCGCGGACAACATCCAGGGGCGCACGATCTGCGCGCTGGGCGACGCCGCGGCGATGCCGGTGCGCGCCTTCGTGAAGCAGTTCCGCGCGGAGTTCGAGCACCACGTCGCCCGCAAGCGCTGCCTCGTGGCCCCGGGCGGCTACTCGAGCGCCGACCCCGATAGCGCGAAGCGGGCGGCCGACTAGCCATGGTGAACCTCGAGATCGACGGCAAGCCCGTCCAGGTGGAGAGCGGCGCCACGGTGATGCAGGCCGCGGAGAAGCTCGGCACCTTCGTGCCGCACTTCTGCTGGCACCGCAAGCTCTCCATCGCCGCCAACTGCCGCATGTGCCTGGTGCAGGTGGAGAAGGCGCCCAAGCCGCTGCCGGCCTGCGCCACGCCCGCGACCGAGGGCATGAAGGTGTGGACGAATTCGCCCACCGCCGTCGCCGCCCAGAAGGGGGTGATGGAGTTCCTCCTCATCAACCACCCGCTCGACTGCCCGATCTGCGACCAGGGCGGGGAGTGCCAGCTCCAGGACCTCGCCGTGGGCTACGGCGCGAGCGCCTCGCGCTACGACGAGGCCAAGCGCGTGGTCGTGAACAAGAACCTCGGCCCCCTCATCGCGACCGACATGACGCGCTGCATCCACTGCACGCGCTGCGTGAGATTCGGCCAGGAGGTCGCCGGGGTGATGGAGCTCGGCATGGCCGGGCGCGGCGAGCACGCCGAGATCCTCGCCTTCGTGGGCCGGACGGTCGATTCCGAGCTCTCCGGCAACATGATCGACCTCTGCCCGGTGGGCGCGCTCACCTCGAAGCCCTTCCGCTACTCGGCGCGCACCTGGGAGCTCGCCCGGCGCCGCTCGGTCTCGCCGCACGACGGGCTCGGCTCGAACCTCGTGATGCAGGTGAAGGGCGAGCGCGTGATGCGCGTCGTGCCCTTCGAGGAGGAGAGCCTCAACGAATGCTGGCTCTCGGACCGCGACCGCTTCGCCTACGAGGGCCTCGCGAGCGCCGACCGCCTCACCCGACCGATGGTCTGCCGGGACGGCGCCTGGGTGGAGGTGGACTGGCCCGAGGCCCTGGCGGCGGCCGCCGAGGGGCTCAAGGAAGCCGCGGCGAAGCACGGCCCCGCGGCGCTGGGCGCGCTCGTCTCGCCCACGCTCACGCTGGAGGAACTGCACCTCGCCGCCACGCTCGCGCGCGGGCTGGGCACCGGCAACATCGACCACCATTTCCGCGCGCTGGATTCGCGCGCCCGCTTCGCCGGGGCGCCGTGGCTCGGCCTGAAGGTGGCCGAGCTGGGCGAGCAGCAGGCCGTGCTCCTCGTGGGCTCCACCCTGCGCCAGGAGCACCCGCTCCTCGCCAACCGGCTGCGCCAGGGCGCGAAGAACGGGCTCGCCCTCGGCGTGGTGCACGTCGCCGACGACGACCTCCTCATGCCCGTCGCGAATCGTCTCGTCGCCCGGCCCTCGGGGCTCGCCGCGGCGCTCGCGTCGGTGGCGAAGGCCGTCTCGGAGGCGGCCGGCAGGCCGCTCGAGGGCGAGGTGGCGAAGGCCGTGGACGGTGTGGCCGTGACCGGCGAGGCGCGCGCGCTTGCCGCGATGCTCGCCGGCCGCGAGCGCGCCGCGGTGCTCCTGGGCGGCTACGCGCAGCAGCATCCCGACTACGCGGCGCTCGCCGCCATCGCCCGCGAGATCGCCCGCCTCGCGGGGGCGAGCTTCGGCGTCCTCGCGCAGAACGCGAACAGCGTCGGCGCGAAGTTGGTCGGGGCCTCCCCCGCGCCCGGCGCGCTGGACACGCGCGCCATGATCGCCGACCCGCGCAAGGCCTGGATCGTCGCCGGCTTCGAGCCCGAGCGCGACGCGGCCCTCGCCCCCGCCGCGGTCGCCGCGCTCGGCAAGGCCGACTTCGTGGTGGCGCTCACCTCCTGGCGCTGCTGGGCCCCGGAGTACGCCCACGTGATCCTGCCCATCGCCCCCTCGGCGGAGACCGCGGGCAGCTTCGTGAACATGGAAGGGCGCGTGCAGTCCTTCCACGCGGTGGCGCGCCCCCCGGGCGAGGCCCGCCCCGGCTGGAAGGTGCTGCGCGTGCTCGGCGCGATGCTGGGACTGCCCGGCTTCGAGGCGGAGACGATCGAGGACGTGCGCGCGGCCATCGCGCCGGACCTGCAGGCCTGGGCCGACGCCGGGCTCTCCAACGCGCTCGCGCCCTTCGCGTTCTCCGTCGGCGCGAGCGCCACGGGACTCGAGCGGGTGGCGGAGTGGCCGATCTACGCGACCGACGCCCAGGTGCGCCGCGCCCCGAGCCTGCAGCGCACGGCCGTCGCGCGGGAGGCCGCCCGGGCGCGCATGAACGCCGCGACCGCGGGCGCCGCCGGCCTCGCGCCGGGCGATCGCGTGCGCGTCACGCAGGGCGGCGGCGAGGCCGAGCTCGCGCTCGCCATCGACCCGGCGCTTCCCGACGGCTGCGTGCGCATCGCCCGCGGCATCGCCGAGACGGTGGCCCTGGGCGAGGGCGGGATCCGGATCGCGAAGGCCGAAGGGGAGGCCGCCGCATGACGGAATGGCTCGGCGCCATGCAGGGCACCCTCCAGGGCTGGTTCGGCCCCGTGTGGGGCCCGCACGCCTGGACTTTCGCGAAGTCGCTCGCCGGCATCGTCGCGGTGCTCGTGCCGCTGCTCATCACGGTCCTCTACTACCAGCTCGTCGAGCGCTGGGTGATCGGCTGGATCCAGGTTCGGCGCGGGCCCAACCGCGTGGGCTGGAAGGGCGTGCTGCAGCCGGTCGCAGACGCGATCAAGCTCCTCATGAAGGAGCGCATCGTGCCCTCGGGCGCCTCGAAGGGGCTCTTCGCGCTGGCCCCGCTCATCGCCGTGGCCCCCGCGCTCGCCGTCTGGTCCGTGGTGCCCTTCTCGCCGGGCTGGGTCGTCGCCAACGTGGACGCGGGCCTGCTCGTGGTGCTCGCGATGGCCTCGATGGGGGTCTACGGCATCATCATCGCCGGCTGGGCGTCGAATTCGAAGTACGCCTTCCTCGGCGCGATGCGCTCGGCCGCCCAGGTGGTCTCCTACGAGATCGCCATGGGCTTCGCGCTCGTGGGCGTGCTCATGGCCGGCCGGAGCCTCAACCTCACCGAGATCGTCGCCCGCCAGGGCGGCGACTGGGGCTTCCTCGAGTGGTTCTGGCTGCCGCTCGCGCCCTTCTTCGTCGTGTACTTCATCGCCGGGCTCGCCGAGACCAACCGCGCCCCCTTCGACATGGCCGAGGGCGAGAGCGAGCTCGTGGCGGGCTTCCACGTCGAGTACTCGGGGATGGCCTTCGCGGTCTTCTTCCTCGCCGAGTACGCGAACATGATCCTCGTGTCGACGCTCTCGAGCCTGCTCTTCTGGGGCGGGTGGCTCTCGCCGTTCGACTTCGCCCCGCTTCGCGGCGTGCCGGTGCTCTCGCTCCTCGCGGCGCCGGGCATCCACTGGCTCCTCGCGAAGATCGCCTTCTTCATGTTCCTCTTCCTGTGGGTGAGGGCCTCCTTCCCGCGCTACCGCTACGACCAGGTGATGCGCCTGGGCTGGAAGGTCTTCATCCCGGTGACGCTCGTGTGGATCGTGGTGACGGGCGTGATGATGCTCGAGCCGCTCGCGAGCCTCGCGCCCTTCTCGATATGGTTCGGCCCATGAGCGCGCTCCTCGTGCGGGCGAAGGAGATCGCCTCGAGCCTGCTCCTGGTCGAGCTCCTGAAGGGGCTGCGCCTCACGGGGCGCCACCTCTTCGCGCGCAAGGTGACCATCCTCTTCCCCGAGGAGAAGACGCCGCAGGGCGCGCGCTTCCGGGGCCTGCACGCGCTGCGCCGCTACCCCAACGGCGAGGAGCGCTGCATCGCCTGCAAGCTCTGCGAGGCGGTGTGCCCCGCGCTCGCGATCACGATCGAGAGCGAGGCGCGCCAGGACGGCACCCGGCGCACCACCCGCTACGACATCGACCTCACCAAGTGCATCTTCTGCGGCTTCTGCGAGGAGAGCTGCCCGGTGGATTCCATCGTCGAGACGCGCATCCTCGAGTACCACGGGGAGTCGCGCGGCGACCTCTACTACACCAAGCCCGTGCTCCTCGCGATCGGCGACCGCTACGAGGCCGAGATCGCCGCCGACCGGGCCGAGGACGCGAGGTACCGCTGATGTCGATACAGCTCCTCGCCTTCTACTGCTGCGCCGCGATCCTCCTCCTCGCCGCGCTTCGCGTCATCACGGCGGGCAACCCCGTCCACGCCGCGCTCTGGCTCGTGCTCGCCTTCTTCACCGCGGCGGGCCTGTGGCTGCTCCTGTACGCGGAGTTCCTCGCGGTCGTGCTCGTGCTCGTGTACGTGGGCGCGGTGATGGTGCTCTTCCTCTTCGTGGTGATGATGCTCGACGTGAACTTCGACAAGCTGCGCGAGGGCTTCTGGCGCCACGCGCCGCTCGCGGGCGGGATCGGGCTCCTCATGGCCCTCGAGATGGCGCTCGTCCTCGCCTCGCGCGAGTTCGGCGCCGAGGGCGCGCCCTCGCCGGGGGCGCCGCCGGCGGGCTACTCCAACACCAAGGAGCTCGGGCGCATCGTCTACACCGACTACGTCTTCCCCTTCGAGCTCGCGGCGGTCGTGCTCCTCGTGGCGATCGTCGCCGCGATCGCGCTCACGCTGCGCCGGCGCAAGGAGACGCGCTACCAGGACCCGGCCGGCCAGCTCGCCGCCACCAAGGCCGGGCGCCTGAGGATCGTGAAGGACGCGCCCGCGGGCGGCGCGGCGGGGGAGGGCGAATGATCCCGCTCAACCACTACCTCGTCCTGGGGGCGCTCCTCTTCGCCATCGCGGTGGCGGGGATCTTCCTCAACCGCAAGAACCTCATCGTGATCCTCATGGCCATCGAGCTGATGCTGCTCTCGGTGAACATGAACTTCGTCGCCTTCTCGCACTTCCTGGGCGACCCCGCCGGGCAGGTGTTCGTCTTCTTCATCCTCACCGTCGCGGCCGCGGAATCGGCCATCGGTCTCGCGATCCTCGTCACGCTCTTCCGCAACCTCCGCTCGATCAACGTCGACGACATGGGTTCCCTCAAGGGATGAGGCGCCGATGGAGCTCATGACGATCGCCACCCTCGCCGCCTTCGCCCCGCTCGCGGGCGCGCTGCTCGCCGGGTTGCTCGGCTGGAAGCTGGGGAGGGCCTTCGCGCACACGGTGACGATCGCCTCCGTGGCGGTGTCCCTGGTGGCCTCCCTCGTGCTCCTGCGCGAGGTCGCCGCGGGGAACTCCTTCGCCGGCGAGCTCTACACCTGGCTCAAGGGCGGCGGGTACTCGATCCACGTGGGCTTCCTCGTGGACCGGCTCACGGCGGTGATGATGGTCGTGGTCACCTTCGTGTCGCTGATGGTCCACGTCTACACCATCGGCTACATGGCCGACGACCCCGGCTACCAGCGCTTCTTCGCCTACATCTCGCTCTTCACCTTCGCGATGCTGATGCTGGTGATGGCGGACAACTTCCTGCAGCTCTTCTTCGGCTGGGAGGCGGTCGGGCTCGTCTCCTACCTCCTCATCGGCTTCTGGTACCGGCGGCCCACGGCGATCTACGCGAACCTCAAGGCCTTCCTCGTGAACCGCGTGGGCGACTTCGGGTTCCTGCTCGCGATCGGCTTCGTCTTCGCCTACTTCGGCACCTTCGACTACGCGGCGGTCTTCGTGAAGGCCCCGGCGCTCGCCTACACGGGGATCGAGCTCGTCCCGGGGCACGCCTTCGCGCTCGGCACGATCGTCTGCGTCGGGCTCTTCGTCGGCGCCATGGGCAAGAGCGCGCAGTTCCCGCTGCACGTGTGGCTGCCGGATTCGATGGAGGGCCCCACGCCCATCTCCGCGCTGATCCACGCCGCGACCATGGTGACCGCGGGCATCTTCATGGTCGCGCGCATGTCGCCGCTCTTCGAGCTCTCGCAGCCCGCGCTTTCCTTCGTGGTGGTGATCGGGGCGATCACCGCCTTCTTCATGGCGCTCGTGGCCATCGTCCAGACGGACATCAAGCGGGTGGTCGCCTATTCCACGCTCTCGCAGCTCGGCTACATGACGATGGCGCTGGGGGCGGCGGCCTACCCGGTCGCGATCTTCCACCTGATGACCCACGCCTTCTTCAAGGCCGTGCTCTTCCTCGGCGCGGGCTCGGTGATCATCGCGCTTCACCACGAGCAGGACATGCGAAGGATGGGCGGGCTTCGCAAGTACATGCCCATCACCTACCTCACGGTGCTCGTCGGCGCCCTGGCCAACGCGGGCCTTCCGCCCTTCGCCGGGTTCTTCTCCAAGGACTCCATCCTCGAGGCCCTGAGCCTTTCGCAGACGCCGGGCGCGGGCTTCGCGTGGGTGCTCGCGCTCGCGGGCGTCTTCGTGGGCGGCTTCTACTCCTTCCGCCTCGTCTTC
>CALEJW010000015.1 GCA_937898635.1 uncultured Pseudomonadota bacterium
AGGCTCCGGCGCCGGCTCCAGGCGACGGCCATAGTCGGGTTCGGCCGACGCCGCCGCGCGGGCCCTCTCGGCCGCCATCGCCGCGCGCGCGGCGAGCAGGTGCGCGCCGGTGTCGTCGCCGGGAAAGCGCTCGAGGGACTCGAAGCCGTTGAAGACCTCGCGGCACTGCCCGCAGCGCACCTGCCCCTGGCGCAGGTTCAGCTGCTCGGGCGTCACCCGGAAGCGCGCGTGGCAATGGCGGCAGGTGGCGACGAGCATCGCTACGCGGCGCGAGCGCGCACGCCGGCAAGGCACACCCAGTCGCCCTCGCGCCCGGCCTCGGCCATCGCGAACCAGGGCGCGTAGGCCCGCGCCACCTCCTCCGACTGGGAGGCGAGGATGCCCGAGAGCGCGAGGCGCCCGCCGGGGCGCGTGTGGGAAGCGAGCAGGGGTGCCAGCATGCGAAGCGGGTTGGCGAGGATGTTGGCCACGGTGAGGTCGGCTTCGAGCGGGACGGCGGCGTCCGCGCCGAGCACCTCGAGGTCGACCGCGTTTGCCGAGGCATTATAGCGGGCGGCCTCCAGCGCGAGCGGGTCGATGTCCACCCCCACGGCGCGCGCCGCGCCGAGCTTCAACGCGGCGATCGCGAGGATCCCGGAGCCGCAGCCGTAGTCGAGCACCGTGTCGCCCGGGCGCAGCTCCCGCTCGAGCCAGGCGAGCACCAGCCGCGTGGTGGGGTGGCTGCCGGTGCCGAAGGCGGCGCCGGGGTCGAGCACGAGGTTCACCGCCCGCGGGTCCGGCGCCGCGTGCCAGGTGGGCACGATCCACAGGCGCTCGCCGGCGCGGATCGGCTCGAACTGGCGCTGCGTCTCGCGCACCCAGTCCGTGTCCTCGACGGGCTCGTGGACGGCGGGGGCGAGCGGCGCGCAGCCCGCCTCCCGCAGCGCCGCGGCGAGGAGGGCATCGGTGTCGGCCTCGGGGGGAAAGAGCGCCGCGAGGCGAAGCCGCGGCCACAGGCCGGGTTCGGCCCCGGGCTCGGCGAAGAGCGCGCTCTCGTCCGCGGTGCCGGCATCGTCGTCGGCCATCTCCACGGAGAGGGCGCCGGCCGCCTCGAGCGCGGCGGCGAGATCTTCCGCCCGGTCGCCGGGCACCACCACGCTCACGCGGCGCCAGGCCATCGTCGCCGGGCTCAGGCTTCCGACTGGATCGACTTGAGCGCGGCCATCTTCTCCTCGAGATAGTGGATGCTCATGCCGCCGCGCACGAAGGCCGCGTCGTTCATGAGCTCCTGGTGCAGGGCGATGTTGGTGTGGATCCCCTCGATCACCATCTCGGAGAGGGCGATGCGCATGCGCGCGATCGCCTGCTCGCGCGTGTCGCCGTGGGCGATGAGCTTGCCCACGAGCGAGTCGTAGTGCGGCGGCACGTAGTAGTTGTTGTAGGCGTGGGAGTCGTAGCGGATGCCGGGCCCGCCGGGCGTGTGGTACTGGGTGATGCGCCCCGGCGAGGGCACGAAGGTGACCGGGTTCTCCGCGTTGATGCGGCACTCGATCGCGTGGCCCCGCTTCACGATGTCGCGCTGCCGGAAGCGCAGCTTCATGCCCGCGGCGACGCGGATCTGCTCCTGCACGATGTCGATGCCGGTCACCATCTCCGTCACCGGGTGCTCGACCTGCACGCGCGTGTTCATCTCGATGAAGAAGAACTCGTCCGCCTCGTAGAGGAACTCGAAGGTGCCCGCGCCGCGGTAGCCGAGCTTGCGGCAGGCCTCCGCGCAGCGCTCGCCGATCCGGTCGATGAGGCGCGGCTTGATGCCCGGGGCGGGCGCCTCCTCGATGATCTTCTGGTGGCGCCGCTGCATCGAGCAGTCGCGCTCGCCCAGGAAGATCGCGCCCTTGTGCTCGTCGGCGAGCACCTGGATCTCCACGTGGCGCGGGTTCTCGAGGAACTTCTCCAGGTACACGGTGGGGTTGCCGAAGGCGTTCTGGGCCTCCGAGCGGGTGGTGTTCACCGCGTTGATGAGCGCGGCCTCGGTGTGCACCACGCGCATGCCGCGCCCGCCGCCGCCGCCGGCGGCCTTGATGATGACCGGGTAGCCCACCATCGCGGCCAGGCGCCGGATCTCCTTGGGGTCCTCCGGCAGCGCGCCCTCGGAGCCGGGCACGCAGGGGATGCCCACGCGCTTCATCGCGGCCTTGGCCGCCACCTTGTCGCCCATGGTGCGGATGGAGGCCGCGGTGGGCCCGATGAAGACGAAGCCGGAGTTCTCCACGCGCTCGGCGAAGTCCGCGTTCTCCGAGAGGAAGCCGTAGCCGGGATGGATCGCCTGGGCGTCGGTCACCTCCGCGGCGCTGATGATCGCGGGAATGTTCAGGTAGCTGTCGCGCGAGGGCGCCGGGCCGATGCACACCGACTCGTCGGCGAGCATCACGTACTTGGTGTCGGCGTCGGCCTCCGAGTGGATCGCCACCGTCTTGATGCCCATCTCGCGGCAGGCGCGCTGGATGCGAAGCGCGATCTCGCCCCGGTTGGCGATGAGGATCTTCTCGAACATCCTGGGAGCGCCGGGCACTACCCGATCACGAAGAGGGGCTGGCCGTACTCGACCGGCTGGCCGCTCTCGACGAGGATGGCCTTCACCGTGCCGGCGGTGTCGGACTCGATCTCGTTCAGGAGCTTCATCGCCTCGATGATGCAGAGCGTCTGGCCCTTGGCGACGGACTGCCCGACCTCGACGAAGGCGGGCGCCCCCGGCGAGGGCGAGCGATAGAAGGTGCCCACCATCGGCGACTTGAGCGTGTGCCCCGCGGGCGCCTCGGGGGCGGCCGGGGCGGCTTCGCCCGCCGGGGCGGGGGCGGGCACCGGGGCCGCCGCCGGGGACGCCATCACCACCGGGGCGGTGCCCGTGCGGCTGATGCGCACCCGCTCCTCGCCCTCGGTGATCTCCAGCTCGCCGATGCCCGACTCCTGCACGAGGTCGATCAGCTTCTTCAGCTTTCTCAGGTCCATCAGGGTTCTCCGGGACCTTGGCGGGGCTAGCCCTTCGTGGGGGCGAGTCTTGCCAGGGCGGCCTCCAGGGCCAATTCGTAGCCTTGCGCGCCCAGCCCGGAGATCACCCCGACCGCGAGGTCGCTGAAATAGGAGTGCTTCCGGAAGGGCTCGCGGGCGTGGACGTTCGAGAGGTGGACCTCGATGAACGGGATGGCCACGGCCGCGAGGGCATCGCGAAGGGCGACGCTGGTGTGGGTAAATGCCGCAGGATTGATGATGATGAAGGCAGTTTCGTCGCTTTTCGCCGCATGGATGCGCTCGATGAGGGGCGCCTCGGCGTTGTCCTGGCAGGTCCGGACGGTGACGCCGGCCTGCTTCCCCCGGGCCACGAGCCGCCGGTCGATCTCGGCGAGCGTGACGGAGCCATAGACGTCCGGCTCGCGGGTGCCCAGCAGGTTCAGGTTCGGTCCGTGGAGTACCAGGATGGCGGACATGGCCATCGAGTTTGCCGGAACTGGCTGCACGATGTCCAGCTTTCGGCGAAGTTGCAGTCCAGGGCGGCACCGGGCGAAATGTTCGCCCGAGGCCGGGCATGATTCGCGCTTGGTGCGAAGGTTGGCCTACTTGGGCAGGCTGCAATTAGCGATATTTGCGCATGTTTCGCCGATGATCGGCGACGATCAAGCGCTAGCGCCCGGTGGCGGAAGCGAGCCGCGCGTCCAGGGCGGCCTCCGGGTAGACCCCGATCCGCGACTCCAGCACCCGCCCCTGGCCGTCCAGCAGGACCGTGTGCGGCAGCACGCCGAGGTGGTTGCCCAGCCTGCGCGAGAAGTCCATGACCTCCGTCCCGCCCAGCCACAGGGGATAGTTCACGCCCAGCTCGCGGCCGAAGGCGGCGACCTTCGCGGCATCGTCCTGGGCGAGGCCCACGAACTGGACGCCCCGGCCTTCCCACTTCGACTGCAGCTTCACGAATCCGGGCATCTCCTCCCGGCAGGGGCTGCACCACGTCGCCCAGAAATTGACGACGACCACCTTTCCCGCGAACTGGCCGAGGCTGCGGGAGGCGCCCTCCCCGTCCTCGAACCGGGCGGACTGGATGGCGGCGGGCGTGGCGTCCACGGGCCCCGCGGGAATGGCGAGGGGCTCGGCGTGGCGGCCGGCGAGGTACAGGGAGAATCCCGCCAGCGCGGCGAGGAGCGCCACGCCGGCGAGCGGCAGCCCCGCCTTCACCGCGGCAGCCCCCGCGGCGACAACGCATCGTTCACGCGATAGCCCGGTGGAATGTTCACGACCACTTCCTGGAGGAATGGCGCGTAACAGATGCGGCCCTCCGCACAGCCCTGGGCGGTGATCTTCACGCGGTACCTGCCCGGCCTCGCCATGCTTACCATGAAGGGAAGGTGGATCGTGACCCGGTCACGGAAGATCGACGACTTCCCGAAGTACGGGTCGTCGATGTCGACGCCGAGCGGGATCTCCGGCGGGCCGATGAGGAGCGCGGGTGGCGAGACCTCGAAGCGCAGGCGGCTGCGGTAGAGGTAATAGCCCGGCTCGATCCGGTAGTCGATGTCGATGCCGTGGCGCTCCTGGCCGCCGGCGGCGTGGGCGCCCGCCACGAGCCGGGCGTGGGGCTGGAAGGCCCTGTCGGGCTCGAGGGGCTCGTCGGCCGGGGCCGCGGCGGCGAGGCCGGCGGCGAGGGCGAAGGCCGCGAGCGTCGCGGCGGGAATCTTCATGGACGGGACCTGTCGACTCAGGGAGCAGGCTTGCATTCGTCCTCGACCCACCCCAGATAGTTCTCGAGGCCCCGCTCCACGGGCAGCGCGATGATCTCGGGAAGCGAATAGGGATGGGCCTCGCGGATGGCGCGCTCGAGTTCGGGATAGCGCTCGCGCGTCGTCTTCACGAGCACGATCATCTCGCGCGCCTCTTCCTCGCGGCCCTCCCAGCGGTAGAAGGAGGTCGCGGGCCCGAGGACGTTCACGCAGGCCGCGAGGCGGCGGCTCACGAGGCTCCGGGCCAGATTGAAAGCGGACTCGGAGTCGGGTAGGTTTGTCAGGACGGTGATGACGGACAAGGCAGTGATGCCGGCGGAGGATTCGCCGGCCGGTCGAGGGACGAACGGATGAGGTTCCTGCTTCTCGCAATCTTACTGGGTTTCCCCCTGCTGGAAATCGTGCTCCTCGCGCGCCTGGCCGAGACGCACGGCTGGTGGGTGCTCGCGTGGGTGGTGCTCACGGCGATGGCGGGGGTCGCGCTCCTCAAGGAGGCGCGCTTCGCCCTCGTCGCGCGCCTGGGCACCGCGCTCGCCGCGGGGCAGTTCCCGATCGCCGCGGTGGTGGACAGCGCGCGCACCGTGGTCGCGGGCCTCTTCCTCATCTTCCCCGGCATCATCTCCGACTTCATCGCGCTCACGCTCCTCCTCCTGCCGCGGCGCGTTCCCGAGGCGGTCCACGCCCGCGCCCACGGCCGCATGCAGGACAACGTGATCGACGGCCAGTTCCGCCGCGAGCGCTAGCGACCCGCGATCGGGTAGAATTTCCGGCTTTTCCGCGGGGCTCGCGCCCCGCCGCCCGTCGCGGGCGCCACCGCAGAAGGAAAGCCGTGCCCCAGTCCCCCGATCCGGCCGCGCACGAGGTACGCCTCGAGCCGAGCGGCCGCAGCTTCGCCGTGAACCCCGGCGAGACCATCCTCGAGGCCGCGCTGCGCCAGAGCGTGGGCCTGCCCTACGGCTGCCGCAACGGCGCCTGCGGGGCGTGCAAGGGGACGCTCAGGAGCGGGACGCTCTCCTACGGGGAGCACCAGGAGCGCGCCATCACCGAGGCCGAGAAGGCCGCGGGCAAGGCGCTCACCTGCTGCACGAAGCCGCAATCGGACGTGGTGCTCGAGATCCGCGAGCTCGCCGGCTTGAAGGACCTCGCGATCCGCACGCTGCCCGCGCGCGTGGAAAAGGTGGAGATGCCCGCGGAGGACGTGGCGATCCTCTACCTGAAGCTCCCCGCCTCCGAGCGCCTGCAATTCCTCGCCGGGCAGTACATCGACATCCTCATGAAGGGCGGCATCCGGCGCAGCTACTCCATGGCCAACGCCCCCCACGACGACACGCACCTGCAGCTGCACGTGCGGCGCACGCCCGGCGGCGCCTTCTCGAAGTACGTGTTCGAGGAGATGAAGGAGCGCGCCATCGTGCGCTTCGAGGGCCCCCTCGGCTCCTTCTACCTTCGCGAGGATTCCGACAAGCCCATGATCCTCGTCGCCGGCGGCACGGGATTCGCGCCGGTGAAGGCGGTGATCGAGCACGCCTTCCACAAGGGCATCGACCGGCAGATGGTCCTCTACTGGGGCGTGCGCTCCCTCGTGGACCTCTACGTGCCGGAGCTGCCGGTGAAGTGGCAGGAGGAGCACGACAACTTCACCTTCATCCCGGTGCTCTCGGATCCCGGCCCCGAGGACGACTGGACGGGGCGCACGGGCTTCGTGCACCAGGCGGTGCTCGACGACTTCCCGAGCCTCGCGGGCTACCAGGTCTACGCCTGCGGCGCGCCGGCGATGACCGACATCGCGAGGAAGACCTTCGTGGAAGAGCGCGGCCTGCCCGAGGACGAGTTCTACTGCGACGCCTTCACCTACGCCGTCCCCACGCCGAGCGATCGCCGCCCCGGGATCTGAGGCGAA
>CALEJW010000016.1 GCA_937898635.1 uncultured Pseudomonadota bacterium
CGGACTTGAGCGGCGCGGTGCCCGCGACCGCCCCGCCCGCGTGGCCCGAGGGCGAGCGGCGCGAGAACCAGGCGGAGACGCGCCGGCCCCAGGCGTCGAGGTACGTGAAGAGCACCGGCACCACCACCAGCGTGAGGAGCGTGGAGGTGATGATCCCGCCGATCACGGCGCGGCCCATGGGCGCGTTCTGCTCGCCGCCGTCGGCCGAGCCGATCGCGAGCGGCAGCATCCCGAAGATCATCGCGAGGGTGGTCATGAGGATGGGGCGCAGCCGCACCTGGCCCGCGGCGAGGATCGCGTCGTGGCGCGACTTGCCTTCCCGCAGGCCCTGGTTGGTGAAGTCCACGAGCAGGATCGCGTTCTTGGTCACCAGGCCCATCAGCATGATGATGCCGATCACCGAGAAGATGTTGAGCGTGCTCCCGGTCACGAGCAGCGCGAGGAACACCCCGATCAGCGTGAAGGGGAGCGAGGCCATGATCGCGAGGGGCTGCAGGAAGCTGCCGAACTGCGAGGCGAGGATGATGTAGATGAAGATCACCGCCATCCCCAGCGCCGCGACCGCCGCCATGAAGGATTCCTCCATTTCCTGCGTCTGGCCCGCGACGTCGAAGCGGTAGCCCGGCGGCAGCTCGATGGTCTTCAGGAGCTCCTGCACCTCCTTGCCCACGTCGCCCGAGGGGCGGCCCTCCACGTTCGCGTAGATGCCCACGCGCCGCTGCAGCGCCTGGCGCTTGATGATCTGCGGGCTGGTGGAGTTGCGGAACTCCACGACCTGGCGCAGCGGCACGAGGACGGGCGAGCCGTCCGCGCCGGGCTTGCTGCTCACCACGTGGAGCTCGCCCAGGTCCGAGGTGATGCGCCGGCCCGACTTGGGCAGCTGCACGTTCACCTCGTAGTTCTGCCCGTCGGGGGCGAGCCAGTGGCCGATCACGTCGCCGGCCACGAGCGGGCGCACGGCCGAGCCGATCTGGGAGACCGTGAGCCCCAGGTCGCTCGCGAGCTCGTTGTTCACCTTGATCGTGATCGCCGGGTTGTTCGCCTTGAGGCTGCTCTCCAGGTCCACGATCCCCTTCACCTTCGCGATCTTCGCCATGACCTCGTCGGTCACCCGCTCCAGCCCGTCGTTGGAGGGCCCGAGGAGGTTGATCCAGATGGGCCGGTTCCAGCCCACGGCGAGCTCGATGCCGGGGATCGCGCGGATTCTCTCCCGCACCGCCGCCTCGAACTCCTTCTGCGTGCGCCGCTTGAAGGTGTTCTTGTCCTTGAGCACGACGTGCACGCGGGCGACGTTGCGGCCCTCGCCCGTGCCGACGTTGGCGCTCATGGTGCCGACCTCGGGGAACTCGCGCAGGATCGCCTCCACCTGGCGCGTCTTGGCATCCGTGTACTCCAGGCTCGACCCCACGGGCGTGGTGAGGCGGAAGGAGGTGCGGCCCTCGTCGGCGTCGGCCATGAACTCCGTGCCCACCAGCGGCAGGACGAAGAAGCTCGAGACGAAGACGGCGGTCGCGAACGCGAGCACCTTCTTGCGGTTGCCGAGCGACCACTCGAGGAGCTCCCCGTAGCGGTGGTGCGTCCACTCCACGCCGTCCTCGATCCTCGCCATGATGCGGCCGAGCCAGGGCGCGCGCCGGAAGCGGCCCTCCGGCGGGTCGCGCCAGATGGCCGAGAGCATCGGGTCGAGCGTGAAGCTCACGAAGAGCGAGACCAGCACGGCCACCGCCACGGTGATGCCGAACTGGAAGAAGAACTTGCCGATGATCCCCGACATGAAGGCGACGGGGACGAAGACCGCGACGATGGCGAAGGTGGTCGCCATCACCGCGAGCCCGATCTCCTCCGTGCCTTCGCGCGCGGCGCGGTAGTGGTCCTTGCCCATGCCGAGGTGCCGGACGATGTTCTCGCGCACCACGATCGCGTCGTCGATCAGGAGCCCGATGCACAGCGACAGCGCCATCAGGGTGAGGAAGTTCAGCGTGAACCCGAAGAGGTGCACCGCGACGAAGGTCGCGATGACCGAGATCGGGAGCGTGAGCCCGGTGATGATCGTGCTGCGCCAGGAGTGCAGGAAGAGGAAGACGATGAAGATGGTGAGGAGCGCCCCCTCGACGATCGTGGTCTTCACGCCCGAGAGCGCCTTCTCGATGAAGTCCACGTCGGCGAAGACCACCTTCAGGTTCACGTCGGGCGGGAGCGACTTCTTCAGCTCCTCCGCGGCCGCCTTGGCGCCGCGGCCGACTTCCACCACGTTGGCGTCCTGGACCTTGAGGACCTCGATCGCGATGCCGGGCTTGCCGTCGATGCGGGAAAGGGAGTTCGCTTCGCGCTCGCCGTCCACCACGTCGGCCACCTGGTCGAGGTACACCGGCCCCTTGGCGCGGCGCGCGACGATGATCCGGCCGAAGCCCGCGGGCTCCTTGATGCGGCCCTCGATGCGCACCAGCTGCTCCGTGGGCCCGTGCACGATCTTGCCGGCGGGGACGTCCATGTTCGCCGCGCGGATCGCGGCGATGATCTCGTCCACGCCCACGGCGTGGGAGAGCATCTGCGCGGGGCGCAGGTTCACGAGCACCTGGCGGGCGACGCTCCCCGAGACCTGCACCTGGCCCACGCCGGGCACGTTCTGGAAGCGCTTGACGATCACCTGCTCGGTGAGCGTGGAGAGCTCGCGAAGGCTGCGGGTGGGGGAGGTGAGCGCGAGCGAGACCACCGGCTGGGCGTTGTCGAAGTCGCCGCGCAGGATCAGGGCGTCGCGCGCCTCGCGGGGGAAGCCGGGGCGGATCATGGCGATCTTGTCGCGGATGTCCTGCACCGCGCGCTCCATCTGCGTGTCGAGGCGGAACTCGATGTAGGTCTCGCTGCGGCCCTCGAAGGAGTTGGAGCGGATGATCTTCACGCCGTTGACCGTGTTCACCACCTCCTCGACGGGCTTGGTGATGTCGTTTTCCACGGCCTCGGGCGCCGCGCCCGGGTAGTTCACCTGGATGAAGACGAAGGGGATCTCGATGTCGGGCATGCGCTCCACGCGCAGCCGGTTGTAGGAGAAGATCCCCAGCACGCACAGCGCCACCATCATCATGGTGGCGAACACCGGCTGGTTGATGCTGACCTTGGTGATCCACATGGCGCGCCTCCTAGCCGGCCTTGCCGTCGCCGGCGACGGTGGCCGCGGGCTTGAGCACCGCGGGCGCGCCGGGCTTGAGCCCGCTGACGGCGGCGCTCACCACGGTGAGGCCCTTCTCCAGGCCGCTGCTCACCTCGACCATGCCCTGCTGCGGCTCCGTGAACCCGAGCGTCACCGCGCGCCGGGCGATCTTGCCGCCCTCGAGGGTGAACACGAAGTGGCTCCCGGCCTCCTCGCGCACCGCCGTGGCGGGGACCACGGTGGAGGCCTCGGTGCGGTCGAGGACGATGCGCCCCTTGGCGAACATGCCGCCCTTGAGCACGCCGTCGCGGTTGGCGACGGAAATGTAGAGCGTGATGGAGCGCGCGCCCGCGTCGGCGACGGGGTTGATGCGCTCGACCCTGCCCTCGAAGAGCCGCTCGCCGAAGCCGTCCACGCGGAAGCGCACGGCCTGGCCCGGGCGGATCGACGGGATCTCGGTCGCGGGCGCCGGCGCCTCGATCTCCATGCGGCCGAGGTCCACGATCGCGAAGAGAGGCGAGTCGACGCCGACCTTCTCGCCGGCGTTGGCCATGCGGCGCGCGACGATCCCGGAAAAAGGCGCGCGCACGGCCGCGTCCTCCATCGCCTTGCGGGCGATGCGCACCTGCGCCTCCTCGGACTTGACCGAGGCCACGCCCGCCTCCCAGGTGCTTAGCGCCGTGTCGTAGGCGATCTGGGAGATGAACTTCTGGCGCAGGAGCTGCAGGTTGTTGGCGCGGTTCTTCTCGGCGATGGAGAGCCTCGCCTTCGCTTCCTCGAGTGTGGCGAGCTGGGCGTCCAGGCGCGCCTGCAGGTCCGTGGTGTCGATCTGCGCGAGGAGCTGCCCGGCGGCCACCGACTCGCCCTCGCGCACGAGCACGCGGTTCACCTCGCCCGGCACCTTGGAACGCACCGTCGTCTGCACGAGCGGGGCGAGCGAGCCGGAGAAGGCGATGGAGCGCTCGAGGCTGCGGACCTCGACCACGGCGACATCGGCGGGCGTGAACTGCAGCGTCACGGGGGCGTCGGGCTTCTTGCCGTCGCCCTTGCTCGCCTGCGTGGCGCGATACCCGACGAGGGAGCCGATGACCGCGACCACGACGAGCGCGGCGAGGGCCGGCTTCAGGTAGCGCCGGCGCGGGGATCCATTGCGGACTTCGGAGGCGAGGCTGGATGGCATGGGCGATTTCCCGGTGGCGGTTCGCGCTCCCGGATCGGGGGCGCGTCGATGCCCCTTTGGATGCCGCGACCGGCCGCCGCGGATTCGGCGCCGGGCTCGATTTTGGGGTGGGGAATTATAGTCCCGCGCATTCGTGACGGCGGGTCACGGAATGTGACGCCCCTTCCCGGGCAAGGGTTCCCCGGCCTCGGCCGTGCGCCGGCGCGCAATCCGCGCAGGATCCCAGCGCCGCGCGGCCCCGGTGAGGAGTGCTTCCGCGCCTTCGGCCTCCACGTGCGGCTGGCCCAGGAACGCGAGCGCGGCCTCGAGCCATGGCAGGGCTTGCGTGGGCGACACCGCGGGCGCGAGGGTCTGCTTGGAGAGCTTCTCGCCGCCGCGGGTCGCGACGGGGACGTGCAGGTAGCGCGGCGTGGGAAAGCCCAGCGCGCGCTGCAGGGCGACCTGCCTCGGCGTGGAATCGAGGAGGTCCGCGCCGCGCACCACGTCGGTCACGCCGAGGTCGGCGTCGTCCACCACGACCGCGAGCTGGTAGGCGTGCAGGCCGTCGCGGCGGCGAACGACGAAATCGCCGATGTCCGTGGCGAGCCTATGCGCCACGCGGCCCTGCACGCGGTCCTCGACGGCCACCACCTCGTCGGGGACGAGGAAGCGCTCCGCGGCCGCTTCGCCTGCGGGCACGGCGGCGTGGCGGCAGGTGCCGGGATAAACGATGCCGTCCAGTCCGTGCACGCCGGAGTCGGCGATCTCCTTGCGAGAGCAGCGGCAGCGGTAGACGAGGCCTCGCGCTCGCAAGTCCGCGAGCGCCTCCTCGTAGCGGTCGAGGCGCTCGCGCTGGCGCACGATGGGGCCGTCCCAGGCGAGGCCGAGCGCCTCCAGCGTGCGCAGGATCGAGTCCTCGGCCCCCGGCGCCGTTCGCGGCGCGTCCACGTCCTCGATGCGCAGGTGCCACCGGCCGCCCGCGGCGCGCGCGTCGAGCCAGCTCGCCACGGCGGCCACGAGCGAGCCGAAGTGCAGCGGGCCCGTGGGGGAGGGGGCGAAGCGGCCGACGTAGACTTCGCTGCGCGTCATGAAAGGAGGGACGCGGCCACGAGCGGGTCCTCGAGGCGCTTCGCGAACCACTTGAGCGCCTTGCCGGCCGTCGCGGGACGCCACGCCACGACGATCTCGCCCGACGGTCGCGCGGCCTCGGGCTCGAGGATCACGAGCCGCCCGGCCCAGGCCTCGCGCTCGGCGATCCAGCGCGGGAGCCACCCCACGCCCAGGCCCGCGGCGTGGGCGGCCAGCTTGGCCTCGAGCGTGCCCACGGTGAGCACGTCCTGCCCGGAGAGCAGGCCCACGGTGCGCGGCGGCAGGAGCCGCGAACTGTCGGCGACGCTCACGGCGCGGTGCTGCAGGAGCATCGCCTCGGTGACCGGGGGCGGCGCCTTCGCGAGCGGGTGGAAGGGCGCGGCCACGAGGACCATCTCCAGCCGGCCGAGGGGCATCGCCGTGTAGGCCCCGCCGGCGGGGGCGTCGCCCGACACGCCGATCGCGAGATCCGCGCGGCCCGAGGCGAGCGCGTCCCAGGTCCCGCCCAGCACCTCGTGGAGGAAGCGCAGCCGCGTGCCGCTGCCCGCTTCATAGAACTCGGCAACCAGGCCGAGGAGCTTTTCCGCCCCGATGAGCGCGCTCACCGCGATCCGGAGCTCCGCCTCCCAGCCCTTGGCGACCTGCCGGACCCGGCACTCCAGGTCCGCCGCGACCCGCAGGAGATGGCGGCCTTCCTCCAGGAGCTCGCGGCCCGCCTCGGTCAGCTTGGCGCGGTGGCCCCGCCGGTCGAAGAGCAGGACGTCGAGGGCCTCCTCCGTCTGCTGCACGGAGTAAGTGATTGCTGACGGTACCCGGTGCAACTCGTCCGCCGCCGCCGCGAAGGATCCCCGCCGGTCGATCGCGTCCAGGACTTCCAGGGCCTCGAGGGTCAGCTTCATGTTCAAAAAAACCGAATGATCTTGTGAGAATTATTCGCTTTCTTGCCGAAAACATCAACCCTATCATTCACATAACAGTTCAACCCTGATGGCCGAAAGGAACCCCATGATGACGCTACGTCGCAGCGAAGACCGCGGACAGGCCGACCACGGCTGGCTCCGGTCCTTCCATTCCTTCTCTTTCGCCGACTACCACGATCCCGCCCACATGGGCTTCGGGGCGCTGCGGGTCATCAACGAGGACCGCGTCCAGCCGGGCATGGGCTTCGGCACCCACGGGCACCGGGACATGGAGATCATCAGCTACGTCCTCGAGGGCGAGCTCGAGCACAAGGACAGCCTGGGCAACGGCTCGGTCATCCGGCCGGGCAACGTGCAGCGCATGAGCGCGGGCACGGGCGTGCGCCACAGCGAGTACAACCCCTCCGCGAAGGACGGCGTGCACTTCCTGCAGATCTGGATCGAGCCCGCCGAGCGCGGGATCGATCCCGGCTACGAGGAGAAGCATTTCGACGCCGCCGCCAAGCGCGGCCGGCTTCGCCTCATCGCCTCGCCGGACGGGCGCGAAGGCTCCGTGAGGATCCACCAGGACGCGCTCGTCTTCGCTTCCCTCCTCGACGGGGCGGAAACGGCCGTCCACGCGCTCGCGCCCGGCCGCCGGGCCTACGTGCACGTCGCGCGCGGCGAAGTGACAGTGAACGGCCAGGCGCTTCGCGCCGGCGACGCCCTCAAGGCCACCGGCGAGCGCGAGATCCGGCTTTCAAACGGCAAGGGCGCGGAAGTGCTGCTCTTCGACCTCGCCTAGATTTCCCCAAGTCCCCTCCCTCCAGAAAGGAACGAACATGAACCCCACGCTCCAGAACTCCGCGGCCGCCGCCGGCCGCGTCCTCCTCGGCCTGCTCTTCGCGGTGTCCGGCTTCGGCAAGATCACCGGCTTCGCGGGCACCGCCGGCTTCATGGCCTCCAAGGGCATGCCCATGGCCGAGGTGCTGCTCGTCGGCGCCATCGTCGTGGAGCTCGTCGGCGGCCTCATGCTCATCGCGGGCTTCAAGGCGCGCTGGGCCGCGCTCGCCATCGCCGCCTTCCTCGTGCCGACCACGCTCATCTTCCACAACCCGATCGGGCCGGACGGTGCCGCGCAGATGACGCAGTTCCTGAAGAACCTCTCGATCCTGGGCGGCATGCTCGTCGTCGCGGCCTTCGGCCCCGGCGCCTGGAGCGTGGACCGCCGCTAGGAGATCGCCGTGACCGTCACCGCCAACCGTCGCGTCGAGCGCGTGATCGCC
Organism: uncultured Pseudomonadota bacterium; assembly: GCA_937898635.1. Taxonomy (GTDB): domain Bacteria; phylum Pseudomonadota; class Gammaproteobacteria; order Burkholderiales; family Usitatibacteraceae; genus FEB-7. The sequence continues at coordinate 7,582 of CALEJW010000016.1, forward strand.
TCGCAGGCGGCCTCCGCCGGCACGCTCCCCGTGCGCCGCGCGCTGCCCGAGGCCCGGCGCCGCTCCGTGGGGCCCTGGGTCTTCCTCGACCACTTCGGGCCGGTCCGCGTCGCCGCGGGCGACGAGGGCGTGGGCCCGCATCCCCACGCCGGCATCGAGACGGTCACCTACCTGCTCGAGGGGCGCAACGAGCACCGCGATTCCGCGGGCCACGAGGGCATCGTCACCGCGGGCGGCGCGCAGTGGATGACGGCGGGCCGCGGCATCGTGCACGCCGAACGGCCGCTGCCGGAAGGCTCCGGCGAAGTGATGCAGCACGGCCTGCAACTTTGGACGTCGCTCCCCCGGGCGCTGAAGATGATGCCGCCGCGCTACCGCGCGATCGGCGCCGAGGCGATTGTCGTGGCGCAGGTTCCCGGCGCGACTCTCCGCGTCGTCGCGGGCGAGGTCGCCGGCGCGAAGGGCCCGGCGGAGACGCTGATGCCGCTCTTCCTCGCCCACGCCACGGTGGCGCCGGGCGCGGCCGCTTCGTTCGGGATCGCCGCCTGCCACGAAGCCGCGGCCTACGTGATCGCGGGCGAGGGCGGATTCGGTCCCGAAGGCGGCGCCCGCGCGGCCACCGGGGACCTCGTCGTCTTCGCGGACGGGGGCGACGCCCTCGCGGCGCGGAACACGGGCGTGCAGCCGCTGGAGCTGATGCTCCTCGGCGGTGCGCCAGCCGAGGGCCCGCTGGTCTTCCACGGCCCCTTCGTCATGAACAGCGTCGAGCAGGCGCGCGCGGCGGAAGTCGCCTTCCGCGCCGGGCGCATGGGCACGCTCGCCCCCA
>CALEJW010000017.1 GCA_937898635.1 uncultured Pseudomonadota bacterium
CGGCCTCCCGCTCTCCCGCGCGGGCGACGATCGCGTACGGCACCACCCCGGTCTCGCCTGCCGGCAACAACTCGACGGCCTGGTCCGCCTCGAATCCCGCCTCGGCCAGCCGGCGGCGCCAGCCGGCCATCGCGCGCGATTCCGCGGAGCGCGGTCGCGCCACGCCCTCCCCGTCCGCGTCCGCGGCGAGGTTCATCCATCTCGCCGGCGGAAGGCCGAGGAAGACCAGCACGCCGTCGCGGCACAGGGCGCGTCTCGCGAGGCGGACCGCCCCCGATGCGTCCGCCTCGCCGGCGAAATCGTCCACGACCAGCGCCAGGCTCGCCGTGCCCTCCGGGAAGCCCGCCACATCCGCTTCCCCGTTGCCGGCGACGAACGAGTGCGCGCGCAGCGCCGGGAATTCATCCTCGCATTGCCGGCACCATTCCACCGACTCGGGGCCGGGGGTGGCGAAGTCGTAATCGATCCGCTCCCCGCCGGCGCGTCTCAGGAGGCTGCGCGCGAAGGCCGGCTCCAGGCGCGAGATCTCGACCACGCCGAAGCGCTCGCCCTCCGCAAGCCCCGCGATCGCGGACGCCATCCAGTTCCCCGTGCCTTCGCGCAGCGAGTGCAGGCCGTCGGCGCCCAGGGTCTCGGCGAACAAGCCGGCCGCGGGGGCGACCGCGGGCGGCAAGCCTTGGCCGCCGCCGGCGAGCGCCGCCTCGAGCCGCAGGCCCGCGCGACCGACGCGACGAACGAGCTCGCCGTACTCCGGGAAGTCCGCGACCATTTCGTTCCAGATGGCCTCGTGGGAAGGACTGCCCGTCTCCCCCGCGAACGTCCAGCCCTGCGCGCCGCGGACGAGGATGCCGTCCTCGGCGAGGAGGGAAACCAGGGCGGATATCCGGGACGAGGCTTCCGGGTCGCGGGCGAGGACCTCGGAGAGCGCCGCGTCGGAGAGCACGCCGCCCTCGCCCGCCAGGCGGCGGAGCAGGTCCTCGGCCAGCGACGCGGTGAACGCGTCGAGCAGGGGATCGACCTGGTCCGCGTATCGCCTCAGCGCCGCGGCGGCCGCGACGCCACCGGTGGCCGAGCGCAGCGCCGCGGCCATCGCCGCCGCGCCATCCCGCGCCGCGCGGCGCGGCGCCTCGGGGTGCGGCATCGCGACGGCCGCCTCGTCGAGATAGTGGAAGCGATCGGCCGCCGCCTTCTGCAGCGTCACCCGCCGCAGCCGAACGCCGCGCAGCCACGCGACGCGCGTGCCCGCCTCGTCGAAGAGGGACACGTCCACCGTGAGGGACCGGGGCGAGCGCCGCTCGACGCGCGTGCGCGCGAAGACGGGCGCGGAGGCGTCCTTGCGCACGAGCAGCCTCGCGATCCTCACCGGGACGAACGCGACGCCCGGCTCGACCGCGTGCTCGCCGCGCGCGAGATGGACGAGGAGCTGGAAGGCGCCGTCGAGGAGGGCCGGGTGCAGCAGCGCGGGCTCGAACTGCGCGCCCGCTTCAGGGGGAAGGCGCAGGCGCGCGCACACGGTGTCCGCGCCGATCCACCCCTGCCCGACGGCCTGGAACGCCGGGCCGTACTCGAGCGCCGCGCGGCGCGTGAGCCGGTAGTGCGAGGCCGCGTCGAAATCGGGCTCGCCCGCCGGCGGCTCGAACGCCTCGTCGAACGGCGGCGCGCCGAGCGGGGACGCGAGCACGCGGCCCGTCGCGTGGACGGTCCACGGGTCGAGCGACCCGGACTCGCGCGCGCTGATCGCGAAGGAGCCGTCGGTGGCGTCCAGCGAAAACCGCAGGGTGCGCGAGTGCCCGGGCACGAAGAGGAGCGGGGAGCGGATGTCGAGCTCCTCGACGTCGAGCCAGGGCGCCTGCGCGCCGCCGCCGCGCCACTGGTTGGCCGCCGCGAGCGCGAGCTCGGCGAAGGCCGCGCCGGGCATCACGACGCTCCCGCCCAGGGCGTGGTCGGCGAGCGCGGGGATCGTGCGCTCGTCGAGCCGGTTCTCCCAGGCGAGGACGCCGGAATCCGGGCGGTAGCCGAGCAAGGGGTGCACCTTGTAGCGGCCCAGGATCCCGATCGCGTCGGCCGTGGGCTCGATCCAGTGGCGATCGCGCTGCCACGGGTAGGCCGGCAGTGCCGCGAGCTGCCCCCCGGCGGGGAAATAGGCCTTCAGGTCCACCGGCGCGCCGGCCAGCAGGGCCTCCAGCGCCGCCTTCGAGACGGCCGCGGGCGCGCCGTCGCCTCGCATCATCGTCGCGATCACGCGGCAGGCGCGTTCGCCCGTCTTCAGGGTCTCCCCGAGATAGCCCCGCAGCAGCGCATGGGGACCGATCTCGACGAAGAGGCTCGCGCCGGCCCTTCGCGCCGATTCCGCGGCCTTCGCGAACCGCACGGGTTCGCGCACGTTGCGCCACCAGTACCCCGCGTCGAGCGCCGTGCCCTCCAGTTCCTCCCCGGTGACCGTGGAGACGAACGCGAGGCGCGAACGCCGCGGCTTCAGGAATGCCAGGTCGCGCCTGAGGTCCGCCTCGATCGGGTCCATCGCGGCGCTGTGGAAGGCGTAGTCGAGGTCGAGCCGCCGGAAGGACGCGCCGCGCTGCGCGAGCGCCGCCTCCAGAGCCTCGAGGCCGGGGACCGCGCCGGCCACCACGACGCCGCGGGGGCTGTTCTCGCCCGCGATCTCCAGGGCGCCCGCGAGGCCGAGACCTTCGACCAGCGAGAGGGCGTCCCCGGCGCCCAGGCCGACCGCCGTCATCTGGCCGCTGCCGCGCGTGAGGGCCTGCCGCGTGCTGCGGTGGTGGATGACCCGCACCGCCTGCTCCAGCGTGAGGGCGCCGGCAGCCCACGCCGCGGCGACCTCGCCGACGCTGTGCCCCAGGACGACCGACGGCATCAGGCCGCGCACGCGCAGCATCTCCGTGATCCCGACCTGGATCGCGAACAGCGCCGGCTGCGCGATCTCCGTGTGCGCGAGGCTCCCCGGCGAGTTCATGCCCGAGAGCACCTCGAGCACGGAGAAGTCGGAGTGCCGCTCGAAGACCTGCTCCACGGCGTGCACCGCGGAGCGGAAGGTCGCGTCCTCGGCGAGCAGGCGCATCCCCATGCCTTCCCACTGCGAGCCGTTGCCCGAATACACGAAGGCCACGCCGACCGGCGGCGCGAGGGCCGTCGCCGCGACCACGGCGCCCGAGGCGTCGGCGCCGTCCGCGAACTCGTCGAAGTGGGCCGCCACGGACCGGACCGTCGCGCCGAGCACGACCGCGCGGTGCGCGTGCCACTCGCGGCGGCAGGTGGCCGTCCAGGCGAGGTCGTGCAGGCTCGCATCGTGGTGGGTCCGCAGGAACGTGGCCATCGATCTGGCGGCGGCCTTGAGCGCCGCCTCCGACCTGCCCGAGATCACCACCGGCAGCGCCGCCTGGCGCGCGGGCACCGGCGACTGCGGGCGCAGGTGGGCGACCTTGTCCTGCGGGCTCTCCAGGATCACGTGCGCATTGGCGCCCCCGAACCCGAAGGAATTCACGCCGACGACCAGCCGGCCGGACGGCGCGAGCGGCGTCGTCTCGACGGGAACGCGCAGGTTCCACTCCTCGAACGGGATGCGCGGGTTGGGGACCTCGAAATGGATCGACCGCGGGACCGTGCGCATGCGCAGGCAATGGATCGCCTTCACGAGCCCGGCCGCGCCCGAGGCGGCCTCGAGGTGCCCGAGGTTGCTCTTGACCGAGCCGATGAGCAGGGGCCTGCCGGCCGGGCGGCGCATGCCGATCGCCTCGCCGAGCGCGCCCGCCTCGATGGGATCGCCGACCGCGGTGCCCGTCCCGTGCGCCTCGATGTAGTCGATCTCGCCGGGCTCGATGCCGGCTTCCTCGTAGGCCCGGCGCAGCAACGCCGCCTGCGCGGCGCGGCCGGGAACCGTGAGGCCGGACTTGCGGCCGTCGGTGTTGACCGAGGTTCCCGCCACGACCGCGAGGATCGGGTCGCCCTCGGCGAGCGCGCGGTCGTGGTCCTTGAGGACGAAGACCGCGCCGCCTTCGGAGCGGACGTAGCCGTCGCCCGCGGCGTCGAAGACCCGGCAGCGGCCCTGCCGCGAGAGCATCGACGCCTTCGAGAAGGCGATGAAGCCGAACGGGTGCAGGAGCAGGCTGATGCCGCCGGCCACGGCGAGCGAGCTCTCGCCGCCCGCGACGGAGCGGCAGGCCTCGTGGAACGCCACCATCGACGAGGAGCAGGCCGTGTCCAGCGCGAGGCTCGGGCCGTGGAAATCGAAGAAGTAGGAGATCCGGTTGGCCGCGATGCTCGAGGTGTTGCCGGTGGCGATGGCGGAGTCCACGGCGCCGAGATCCTCCGCCAGGCGATAGGCGTAGTCCGCGGAGGAGATGCCGATGAACACGCCGCAATCGGCGCCCCGCAACTCGCGGGGACGAAGGCCCGCGTTCTCGAGCGCCTCCCAGGTCATCTCGAGGAGGAGCCTTTGCTGGGGATCGACCTGCGCGGCCTCCCGGGGCGAGATGCCGAAGAACTCGGCGTCGAAGCCGGAAACGTCGCCGAGGCAGCCCGCGGCGAAGGTGTAGCTCGTGCCCGGGTGGGACTTGTCGGGGTGGAGGAAGGTCTCCTGCGCCCAGCGCGAGGGGTCGATCTGCGTGACCAGGTCGCGGCCCTCGACCAGGTCCTTCCAGTACTGGTCGCTCGTCGTGCCGGGGAACCGGAACGACATCCCGACGATGGCGATCTTCTTCAATGCAATCTCCCGACCGGAAGCTGTCGCCTGCCCCTCGCGCCCGATGCGGGAATCCGGGCAGGCGCCGCCAAGCCGGTCGACGCCTTGCCGGCCGCGACTGGCACGACAATATTAGTCCATCGGCCCACCCCGCAGGCTCACGGCCTGGAGAAGTCCCCCGCCTTCACGATCGTGAGCCTGGCCGGGTCGAGGTGCTTCCTCAGCGCCGCGTTCACCTGCGCGACCGTGAGGGCCT
>CALEJW010000018.1 GCA_937898635.1 uncultured Pseudomonadota bacterium
GCGGACCGGCAGGTGCGCGTCTACACCTACCGGCCGCGGCAGTGCGACTCGACCTGCCCGATCCTCTTCGTGATGCACGGGCGCAAGAGGAACGCCTCGGCCTACCGCGACTACTGGGAGCTTCCGGCCGACCGCCACGGCTTCCTCGTGATCGCGCCCGAGTTCGCGGAGCGCCAATGGCCGAAGGCGGCGGCCTACAGCCTCGGCGACGTGGCCGACAACGCCTCGCGGGAGAAGTGGTCCTACTCGGTGATCGAGCACCTCTTCGACGAGATGCGCGACGGGCAGAAGGACTACCGGATCTTCGGGCACTCGGCGGGCGCGCAGTTCGTGCACCGGATGCTCCTCCTCCTGCCGGACAACCGCGCCTCCGCGGCCATCGTCGCCAACGCCGGCTGGTACCTGATGCCGGAATGGCGCGCCGACAAGGCGGCGGCGAAGTATCCGTACTCGCTCGTGGAGTCGCCCGCGGGCGAGCGGGAGCTGCGCCAGGCGCTCGCCCGCAAGGTGTTCGTGCTCCTGGGCGAGGCGGACACGAAGACCGACGACCCCGACCTCGACCGCAGCGATGGCGCCATGAAGCAGGGCGCGAACCGCGTCGAGCGCGGGGAGAATTTCTTCGGCGCGGCCTCCGGCGCCGCCGCCGCGCTCGGCGTGAAGCTCGGCTGGGAGCTTTCCTACGTTCCCGGCGTGGGCCACGAGGGCGGCAAGATGTCCGCCGCCGCCGCCGACATCGTCTGGGGCAAGGGCCGGTGAGCGTCGCGGCCGCCAACGATCCCGCGGCGATGCTCGCCCAGCCCGGGCTCGACCTCGCCCTGCCCGTCGCGAAGATCCGCGGCGAGCCCATGGCGGAGCTGCCCGCGGACCTCTACATCCCGCCCGAGGCCCTCTCGGTCTTCCTCGACGCCTTCGAGGGGCCGATGGACCTCCTGCTCTACCTCATCCGCAAGCACTCCCTCGACATCCTCGACATCCCCATGGCGGAGCTCACGCGCCAGTACATGGAGTACGTCGAGATGATGCGCACGCAGCAGCTCGAGCTCGCGGCGGAGTACCTGCTGATGGCCGCGCTCCTCATCGAGATCAAGTCGCGCATGCTCCTGCCGCGGCCGCGGCGCGAGGAGGAAGGCGAGCCCGAGGACCCGCGGGCCGAGCTGGTGCGCCGCCTCCTCGAGTACGAGCACATGAAGAAGGCCGCGATGAAGCTCGCCGACGCGCCCGTGGCCGGCCGCGACTTCTCCCTCGTGGAGGTCTGGGTCGAGCAGGCGCTCGCCGAGCGCTCGCCGGGGGTCGCGATCGCGGACCTCTCGGAAGCCTGGCGCTCGATCCTCGCCCGGGCGCGCATGACGCGCCACCACAAGATCACCCGCGAGCAGCTCTCCGTGCGCGCGCACATGAGCCGCATCCTGCGCGCGCTCGCGGGCGGCGCCTTCACCGAGTTCTCGCGGCTCTTCCAGCCGGAGGAGGGCGTGCCGGTGCTGGTGGTGAGCTTCCTCGCCCTCCTCGAGCTCTCCCGCGAGTCCCTCATCGAGGTCACGCAGAAGAGCGCCTTCGAACCCATCTACGTGCGCCTGAAGAGCGAGCGCACCGCGCTCACGATCACATGACCATGACCGACGAAACCCTTGACGCCGTCGAGGCGCCGGCGCCCGAGCCGGAGCGCGAGCCCCTCGACCTCGGCCTCGTGAAGCGGGTGCTGGAGGCCGCGCTCCTCTCGGCGGCCGAGCCCCTCACCGTGGCGCAATTGAAGCGCCTCTTCGCGGGCGAGCTCGACGTGGAGAGCCTGAGGAAGATCCTGGAGGAACTGAAGGACGAGTGGGCCGAGCGCAGCGTCGAGCTCACGGCGGTGGCGAGCGGCTGGCGCTTCCGCGTGCGGCCGGAGTTCCAGAAGTACCTCGACCGCATCTCCACCGAGAAGCCGCCGCGCTATTCGCGCGCGGTGCTCGAGACCCTCGCGATCATCGCCTACCGCCAGCCCGTCACCCGCGGGGACATCGAGGACATCCGCGGCGTCGCGGTCTCGCCCCCGACGCTCAAGGCGCTGGAGGAGCGCGGCTGGATCGACGTGGTCGGGCATCGCGAGACCCCCGGCCGCCCGGCGCTCTTCGCCACCACACGCAAGTTCCTCGACGACCTGAACCTCCGGTCGCTCGAGGAGCTGCCCGCGCTCGAGGAGCTGCAAAGCGCCCTCGACGCGACCCTCGACACCTCGCCGGCGCCGCCGGTGCAGGGGGCGCTCCTCGGCGCGCCCGGGGACGAAGCCGACGACTCACCCCCCACCCCCGAAGACGAGGCGAACGCGCCCTCGCAAGACACGGAGCACCCAGACCATGCGGGATAGACCCTTTCGCACCCCACGCGCCCCGAAACTCGACTGGCCGGGGGGCATCGTGCCCGAATGGGCGAAGGCGCCCGCCGGCGCGCAGCGCCGCGGCAAGGGCGGCAAGGGCGCGCGCGGCGGCAAGGACGCCGGCAAGCGCGAGCGCCTGCAGAAGGTGATGGCGCAGTCGGGCCACGGCTCGCGGCGCAACCTCGAGATCCTCATCGCCCAGGGGCACATCACGATCAACGGGCAGGTCGCGAAGCTGGGCGACCTCGTGGGCCCCGGCGACCGCGTGAAGGTCGACGGCAAGCTCGTGAGCCTGCGCTTCGGCTCCGCGCTCCCGCGCGTGCTCCTCTACCACAAGCCCGAGGGCGAGATCTGCACCCGCGACGACCCCGAGGGCCGCCCCACGGTGTTCGCGAAGCTCCCGAAGGTGAACAACGCGCGCTGGGTGTCCATCGGGCGCCTGGACTTCAACACGAGCGGGCTCCTCATGTTCACCACCAACGGCGAGCTCGCCAACCGCCTCATGCACCCGCGCTACGAGATCGAGCGCGAGTACGCCGTGCGGCTCATGGGGGAGCTCACGCCGGAGCAGGTGCAGCTCCTCACCGGCGAGGGCGTGGACATCGACGGCGAGAAGTGCCGCTTCGTGCGCCTCGTGGACCGCGGCGGCGAGGGCGCCAACCACTGGTACCACGTCGTCCTCACGGAGGGGAAGAACCGCGAGGTGCGCCGCATGTTCGAGGCGCTGGGGCTCATGGTGAGCCGCCTCATGCGCGTGCGCTACGGGCCCGTGGAGCTGCCGAGCTTCCTCAAGCGCGGCATGGTGCGCGACATGGCGGAGGCGGACGTCCTGAAGCTCGTCGACTTCGCGGGCATGAACGAGGCGCCGGAGGGCGCGGCCTCGGGAGACGAGGACGAGGAGGGCGACGAGGAGGCGTCCCCCGGCAACGTGATCACCGACGAGAACCGCATCCAGGAGCCCGAGGAATTCCCCGAGGAGGACGAGGACGAGCTGCAGCCCGCCCACCTCATGGAAGGCTACCGCCCGATCGAGCCGGAGATCGCCGACGACGAGGTCGACGACGAGCGCCAGCCCGACTTCGAGCGGCTGCCCGGCTTCAACCGGGCCACGGGCACGATGGGGCTTCCCGTCGGCCACCGCGGTCACCATCCCTCGCGTGGCCCCGGCCACCCGGCGGGCCCCGCCGGGCAGGCTCCCGGCGCGAAGAAGCGCCGCGGCAAGCGCCGGGGCGCCAAGGGCGGCAACGTGGCCCCCGGGCACGTCCCCGGCAAGGGCGCGGGGCAGCAGGGCCAGGGCCGCAAGCGGGCGCACGCGAACAAGGGCGGCGGGCAGGCCGCCGCGCAGCAGGGCGCCCCGGGCCCGCAGCCCGCGCAAGGCCCGGGCAAGGGCAAGCCGCACGCGCAGGGGGCCGGCGGACCGCCGAAGCCGGGCCGCAACCGCCGCCACCGCGGCCGCAACCGCAATCGCGGCGGCGCGGGGCAAGCCCAGCCCGCGGCCGGCGGCGGGCGCGAGCCTTCCGGGGAAGCCTGAGCGGTTTCGACACCCCGCCCCTCGCGGGCGGCGGGATTCAGGCGAGGGCCGCCGCGTTCGCGAGGTGCGCCTTGACGCGATCGGCGAGGCGCTTCACCCGCGCGTCGAGGATGCCGTGCGACTCGAGCGTCGCCTGGGTCTGGAAGAGGTACTCCGCGCTGGAACCGAACTTGCCCCTCGCCGTCGCGATCGCCTGGACCATCGCCTCCACCGGGAGCTTGCCCGCGTAGCCCGAGCAGCCGCGGTTCACGATGAAGGTGAGGACCGGGATGCGCTCGGCGCCGGCGTGGCAGTCGATCCAGCGGGGCCGGTACGAGCCGAGCGACATCTCCCGCCGCCACAGCGCGCGCAGTTCCTCGCGCGAGGTCGAGCCCGCGAGGCGGAAGGCGAGCCCCCGGCAGCTGCCGCCGCGCTCGAGCGTGAGCACGAGGCCGGGACGCTCCGGCGTGCCGCGGTTGATGCGCGACCACAGGCAGAAGCTGCGGTGGAAGCCGTAGACCGTGCCCACGCGCTTGGCGACGAAGGCGAGCCCCGGGTTCCACATGAGCGAGCCGTAGGCGAAGATCCACAGCGGCTCGCGCGCGCCGCGGCCGGCGAGCACCTCGTCCAGGGACCGGTCGAGCGCCTCGGCCGGAAGCCTCTCGGCTTCGAGCCGGGCGGGATCGTGGCAGCCGAGGGGACTTCGCATGCCTAGGGCGAGAGGCGCGTGATCTTCCAGCGCCCGC
>CALEJW010000019.1 GCA_937898635.1 uncultured Pseudomonadota bacterium
CCCCGGGAAGTCGTCCTGCGGGACGAGCCCGAAGCGCTCGCCCGCGAGGGCGACGTCCTCATCCGCGTGGAGGCCGTGGGCATCTGCGGCTCCGACATGCACGCGTACCACGGGCACGACCCGCGCCGCGTGCCGCCGCTCATCCTCGGCCACGAGCTCGCGGGCGAGATCCTCGAGGGCCCGGGCAAGGGACGGCGCGTCACCGTGAACCCCATCATCAGCTGCGGGCACTGCGAGTACTGCGTGCAGGGCCGCAACAACCTCTGCGCCAACCGCACGATGATCGGCATGCAGCGCCCCGGGGGCTTCGCCGAGCGCGTGGCCACCGCCGCGAGCGCCGTGATCGAGCTTCCCGAAGGCATGGACATCCGCGCCGCGGCGCTCACGGAACCCGCGGCGACCGCGGTGCACGCCCTCGCCCTCGCCTCGAAGGCCCTCGTGCGTCCCGTGCCGGAGTGCTCCGTGCTGGTGATCGGCGGCGGCGCGATCGGGCTCCTCACGGCGCTCCTGCTGCGAAGCTACGGCGTGCGCGAGCCGTGGCTCGCGGAGACCAACGTGCTTCGCCGCGAGGCGGCGCTGCGCGCGATCGATCTCAAGGCCTTCGACCCGCTCGCCGCCGGCGGCCCCGCGGAGGGCAGCGTGGACCTGGTGATCGACGCCGTCGGCGCCGCCGCCACCCGCAAGGCCGCCTTCGCCGCGGTGAAGCCCGGCGGCGTCGTGCTGCACGTGGGCCTGCAGGACTGGGCGAGCGAGATCGACATGAGGAAGCTCACGCTCGCCGAGATCACGCTCATCGGCGCCTACACCTATTCCACCGCGGACCTGCGCGCGGCCGCCCGCGCCCTGCACGAGGGCGCCTTCGGCGACCTCGCCTGGGTGGAGGACCGGCCCCTCGCGGAAGGCGCTCGCGCCTTCGAGGACCTTCACCACGGCCGCAGCGCCGCGGCGAAGATCCTGCTTCGCCCCTAGAACGAGAAGATGAGCGAGACCACCACCCACGATTTCGTCGTCGTCGGCGCCGGCACCGCCGGCTGCGTGCTGGCCGCGCGCCTGTCGGAGAGCGGCCGCTACTCGGTCCTCCTGCTGGAGGCGGGCCCGAAGGACAACTACCTCTGGATCCACATTCCCATCGGCTACGGCAAGACCATGTTCCACCCGGAGTACAACTGGCGCTTCGAGACGGAGCCCGACCCCGGCATGGACAACCGGCGGATCTACTGGCCGCGCGGGCGCTGCCTCGGCGGCTCGTCCTCGATCAACGGGCTCATCTACATCCGCGGCCAGCACGAGGACTACGACCACTGGGCCGCGCTCGGCAACGCAGGCTGGGGCTGGAAGGACGTGCTCCCCTACTTCAGGAAGCTCGAAGCCAATTCCCGCGGCGCCTCCGAGTACCACGGCGGCGACGGTCCCATCGCCTGCTCCGACATCGCCGGCCGCCACGAGTTGATCGACGCGATCGTCGCCGGCGCCGGGGAGCTGGGCGTGCCGCCCAACGACGACTTCAACGGGGAGCGACAGGAGGGCGTGGGCTACTACCAGCTCTTCACGAAGGCGGGCTGGCGCTCGAGCTGCGCGGTGGCCTACCTCAAGCCCGCGCGCGGCCGGGCGAACCTGCGCGTGGAGACCGGCGCCCACGTCGAGCGCGTGCTCTTCGAGGGCACCCGTGCCACGGGCGTGCGCTACCGCCAGGGCGGGCGGACCCTCACGGCGATGGCGCACCGGGAGGTGATCCTGGCCGCCGGGGCGCTGCAGAGCCCCCAGCTCCTGCAGCTCTCCGGCGTGGGGCCGGCGGGGCTCCTGCGGGAGCACGGCATCGCAATCGTTGCGGATCGTCAAGAAGTCGGCGAGAACTTGCAGGATCATCTGCAGATGCGCCTGGTCTACAAGTGCACCAAGCCCATCACCACGAACGACGACCTGGCCTCCTGGTGGCGTTCGGCGAAGATCGGGCTGCAGTGGCTCCTCTTCCGCGAGGGGCCGCTCGCCATCGGCATCAACCAGGGCGGGCTCTTCACGCGGGTGCTGCCCGAGTCCACGCGCCCCGACATCCAGTTCCACATCGCCACGCTCTCGGCGGACCTCGCCGGCGCGAAGCCCCACCCCTTCTCCGGCTTCACGCTGAGCGTATGCCAGTTGCGCCCCGCCTCCCGCGGGCACGTGCGCATCAAGTCCGCGGACGCCTTCCAGGCCCCGGCCATGGTCCCCAACTACCTCTCGACGCAGGAGGACCGGCGCTGCAACCTCGCGGCGGTCAGGTTCGCCCGGCGCCTGGCTTCCACGCGCGCCGTGGCCCCCTACGTGCGCGAGGAATACAAGCCCGGTCCCGGCGTCGCGAACGACGACGAGATCCTCGGCTGGTGCCGCGCGAGCGGCGCGACCATCTTCCACCCGTCGGGCACCTGCCGGATGGGCGCGGACGCCGGCGCGGTCGTGGACGCGAGGCTGCGCGTGAAGGGAACGCAAGGGCTTCGCGTGGTGGACTGTTCCGTCATGCCGACGCTCGTCTCCGGAAACACCAACGCGCCCGTGGCGATGATCGCCGAGCGGGCGAGCGACCTGATCCTAGAGGACGCGAGTCGCGCCGCCTAAACCGACCCAAGAGGGACACGACAATGCAAGCCAAGGATGTGATGACCAGCCCCGTGCTCACCGTGCCGCCGGAAGCCCCGGTCACGGATGTCGCGAAGATCCTGCTCGAACGCCACATCAGCGCCGCACCCGTCGTGGACGAGACGGGCAAGCTCCTCGGCATCGTGAGCGAGGGCGACCTCATGCGCCGCCCGGAGTCCGGCACCGAGCGCCGGCCTTCCTGGTGGCTCACGCTGATCTCCGACCCGCAGGACGAGGCGCGCCAGTACCTCAAGAGCCACGGCCTGCACGCCCGCGACGTGATGAGCCGCCACGTGATCACGGTGCAGGAGACGGCGCCGCTGCAGGAAGTGGCGACGCTGCTGGAAAAGCACCGCATCAAGCGCGTGCCGGTGGTGAAGGACGGCAAGGTCGTCGGCATCGTGAGCCGCGCGAACCTGCTCCAGGCGCTGGTCGCGCAGCCGCAGCCCGCCCCGCTCCAGGCCGATGACCTCGCCTTGCGGCAGGCCGTGCAGGACGCGATCAAGGCCACGGGCGCGCGCACGCTCTACGTGAACGTCGTGGTCTCCAACGGCGTGGTGCACCTCTGGGGCATCGCCTACACCGAGGACGAGAAGAACGCCATGTGCGTGGCCGCCGAGGGCGTGCGCGGGGCGCAGGAGATCCGCGAGCGGATCAGCATCCTGCCGCGCGGCGCGGGGCGGTCGGGCTAGGCACAGCGCCCGGAAGGACGCGACGGCTCGATCCGTCCGCCAGGCGCCTCAGCGCGGGCGCTTGAGCGTCGCGAGCCGCATCCGGTCCGGAATGTCTTCCGGCCTCCCGGTCTCCTTCGACTCGAGCATCCCGTCGACGTCGAGCACCTTGATTCGCACGCCGTCGATCTCACGCTCCTCGATGTGCGCCCGATAGTCGTCGAAGCCCTTGGAGGCGGCGACGAACAGGATATCGAGCGCGATCTCGCCCTCCGCGGCCGTCGAGAATCCCCGGTCGAGCGAGCGCTTTTCCGGAAGGTAGTCGAGGCGGACCTGCTTTCCCAGCGCGGCCAGGGCCTTCAGGAGCCGCGAGTTGTTCGCGGCGTCGCGCGGGAAGAGGCAATCGATGTCGCGCGTCATCCTCGGGAACCCGTGGATCGCCATGGCCGCGCCGCCCAGCAGGACGTACTCGACGCGGTACTTCTCCAGCGTCGAGAGCACCAGGAGGATGTCAGCGAGTACTGGCGGGCGCCGTCCTGAGCCGGCGGGCATGTCTCGTCTCCTCCTCCCGCTGCCGGGCATTCTTCTCCTCGAAGGTCGCGAAGGCCGGGGCCTTCCGCAACGCCGGCGCCGCATCGGGGAGCAATCTCCGCGCCGCGCGCTGCAACTCGTCGAAGTCGCGCAGCGAGGCGCGCAGCCGATCGGGGTCGATGTGCGCCGCGATCGCGTCGATCGTCTCCGCGCCCCGGCGGTCGCCGGACGCGAGACGCGGGCGCTTCGCGTCGTCCAGCAGGCGAACGAGGAACTTGCGCGCGATGAGCGGCATCTCCCGGCGGTCCGTGGACCCGGGCGGGCTCGCCCAGTTCCGGAGCGTGCGCGTCGCCACGCCCATTTCCGCGGCCAGGCCGGGAAAGGTGAGATCGAGTTCCCGCTTGGCGAGGCGGAGGAAGGTAGCCTGGTCCATGGCGAGAGTATATCCCCCAATGAGGGGTACGTCCTCCCCGCGGCGGATGCGAGCGCTAAAGGGGACTGTCCCCGATGGGAGCGAAGAGGGCGCGAAGCTCCGTCTTGAGCACCTTGCCGTAGTTGTTCTTCGGCAGTTCCGCGACGAAGCGGTATTCCTTCGGCCGCTTGAAGCGCGCGATCGCCGCGAGGCAGTGGCGGTCGAGTTCCGCCGCCGCCGGTGGCTCGCCGCGGGCGACGACGAAGGCGACCACCGCCTCGCCCCACTCCGGGTCCGGGCGGCCCACCACCGAGACTTCCGCGACGCCGGGGTGCGAAAGGAGCGCTTCTTCCACTTCGCGGGGGTAGATGTTGGAGCCGCCGCTGATGATGAGATCCTTGCTTCGGTCCTTGAGCGCCAGGTAGCCCTCCTCGTCGAAGGAGCCCAGGTCGCCCGTCCAGAGCCAGCCGTCGCGCAGCGCTTTCGCGGTGGCCGCCGGGTCGTTCCAGTAGCCGCGGGTCACCACCTTGCCGCGCACGCAGATCTCGCCCACCTCGCCCGCGGGCAGGTCGCGGCCCGACTCATCGCGCACGGCCACCTGCACGCAGTGCTGCGGCAGGCCCACGGAGGCGATGCGCTGGAGGAAGCGCGGGTGCTCGCGCTCGTTCACGATGCAGCGCGGCAATGAAGTGATCGTCATCGGGCTCTCGCCCTGGCCGTAGATCTGCGCGAAGCGCGGGCCCATCACCTCGAGCGCGCGCAGGAGGTCGGCCACGTACATCGGCCCGCCGCCGTAGACGATGGTGCGAAGGCCCTCGAGCGCCGGAGACGTCGCCGCCGCGTGCTCCACGAGCCGGCGCACGATGGTGGGCGCGGCGAACATCCCGATGCCCTCGTGCACCCGCGCGAGCGCGAAGACCTCCGCCGCGTCGAAGCCGCCGGATTCCGGGATCACCTGCGCCGCGCCCGACATCAGGTAGGGAATGAGGTAAAGGCCCGAGCCGTGCGACATGGGCGCGGCGTGCAGCAGGCAGTGCGAGTTGCTCACCGTGTCCACGTCGTCGCGGTAGCCCTGCGCCATGGCGCACAGGTTCGCGTGGGAGAGCATCGCGCCCTTGGGCCGGCCCGTGGTGCCGCTGGTGTAGAAAAGCCAGGCGAGCGAGTTTTCGTCCGTCGCCGTGACCGGCATCGGCTCGGCGACGAGCGCGCGGTAGGCGGCGCTGCCCGCCTCCACCACGGCGGGCGCGGGCGCGAGATCCGCCACGGCCTGCGCGATCCCCTCCATCCAGTCCGGCGTGGCAAACACCACCCGCGCGCCCGAGTGGCCGAGGATGTAGGCCACCTCGCGGGGGTGCAGCTTCGCGTTCACCGGCACCGCGGCGAGCCCCGCCCACCAGGCCGCGAGGAGGATCTCGGCATACTCCGGGGCGTTTGCCATGACCAGCGCCACCCGGTCGCCCGGGGAAAGCCCCAGGCGCTCGCGAAGCCCCCGGGCGAGGCCGGCGGCATCGGCCGCGAGCCGCCCCCAGGTCTTCCAGGGGGTGGCCCCGAGGAAGATCCCGGTCCGGCCGGGGTCGGACTGGGCGAGGCGCTCGAGGAGCCTGGCGAGGTTCACGGCAGTAACGGCGGCAAGTGCATCCGGCGAGTAGTATGCCGCGTAAACGGGGGGTATCCGGGGCGGCTGGGGCCGCGCCGGCGGCAAAAAACAACCAAGGGGAAGAAGCCATGGGTCTCAGGCTCAAGTTCAACATCGTGCTGCTGCTCGTCTTCGCGGCGGGCATCGGCGTCTCGGCGGCCGTGTCCTACCGCCTCCTGCAGGACAACGCCAAGGACGAGGTGCTGCGCAACGCCGGCCTCATGATGGAGGCCGCGCTCTCCATCCGCGGCTACACCGTGAAGCAGGTGAAGCCGCACCTGGAGGACAAGCTCCAGCAGGTCTTCCTGCCGCAGTCGGTGCCGGCCTATTCCGCCACGGAGATCTTCAACGCGCTGCGCGGCAAGTACCCGGACTTCACCTACAAGGAAGCCACGCTCAACCCCACCAACCCGCGCGACCGCGCCGTGGAGTGGGAGGCGGACATCGTGAACGCCTTCCGCGCCGACCCCGCGCGCGGCGACATCATGGGCGAGCGCGCCACGCCCTCGGGGCGGATGCTCTACCTCGCGCGCCCCATCCAGATCAAGGACCCCGCCTGCCTCGCCTGCCACAGCGTGCCGGAAGCCGCGCCCGCCTCGATGCTGAAGCTCTACGGGGAGGCCAACGGCTTCGGCTGGCAGCACCAGGAGGTGATCGGCGCCCAGGTGGTGTCGGTGCCGATGGCGCTCGCGGTGCGAAACGCCGACAAGGCCTTCCGCGCCTTCATCGTCTCCCTCGCGGCGATCTTCACAGTGGCCTTCGTCGTGCTGAACCTGATGCTCTCGCAGATGATCATCCGGCCCATCTCGCGCATGGCCGCCGACGCCGACCGCATCTCCACGGGCGACTTCGACGTGGCGGAGTTCACCGCCAAGGGCAAGGACGAGATCGCGGCGCTGGGCACCTCCTTCAACCGCATGCGCCGGAGCCTGCAGAAGGCGCTGAAGCTCATCGAGCGCTAGGCGAGCACCATCACCGCCCATGTCCACGCACCCGGAAACCATCGGCAAGTACCGCATCGCCCGGGAACTCGGCAAGGGCGCGATGGGCATGGTGTACGAGGGCTTCGACCCGGTGATCGAGCGCCGGGTCGCCATCAAGACCATCCTGCGGGAAGTGCTGGAGGCCGCCGAGACCGAGGAGTCCGTGGCGCGCTTCCGCCGCGAGGCGCAGGCGGGCGGGCGCCTGAACCACCCCGGCATCGTCGCCGTCTACGAGTTCGGCGAGGACGAGCGCGGCGCCTTCATCGTGATGGAGTACGTGGAGGGGAAGGAGCTCAAGCAATTCTTTCGAAGTGGAAGTCGCTTCGACCTGATCGACGTCTTCGAGCTGATGAAGCAGCTCCTCGCCGCGCTCGACCACTCCCACCGCCAGGGCGTCGTGCACCGCGACATCAAGCCCGCGAACATCATGGTGCTGCCGGGCATGAAGCTCAAGGTGATGGACTTCGGCATCGCCCGCATCGCCTCCTCGAGCCTCACGCAGGTGGGCACCGTGGTGGGCACGCCCACGCACATGGCACCCGAGCAGCTCACGGGCCTTCCCGCCGACGGCCGCGCGGATCTTTGGTCCAGCGGCGTGGTGCTCTACGAGCTTCTCACCGGCCGCAGCCCCTTCCTCGCCGAGACCCCGGCGGCCGTGATGCACAAGGTGCTCTCGGTGCAGCCGGACCCGCCCACGAGCCTGCAGCCTTCGCTTCCGCAAGCCTTCGACGTGGTGATCGCCCGGGCGCTCGCGAAGAAGCCCGAGGAGCGCTTCCAGACCGCGCTCGAGTTCCACGCGGCGCTGCTGCAGGCCTTCCGCGGCAAGGCGATCATGGCCCCGCGCGGCATGACCGACGCGGAGCACGCGTTGGCGGAGGGCCAGTCCACGCGCTCGAAGCCCGCGCCGGCCGCGCCCGCCTTCACCTTGCCGCCCGAGGCGGTGGAAGAGGTGGAGAAGTCGCTCTCGCGCTACCTGGGCCCGCTCGCCAAGGTGCTCATCCGCCAGGCGAGCGCCACGGCGACGGATTCGAAGGTCTTCCTCGACACGCTCGCCGGCAACATCGAGGACGAGGCGGAGCGCACCGCCTTCCTCGCCAAGTTCGCGCGCGTGGGGGACACGGCCCCGCGGCCCGCCGCGGCGCCCGTGGAAGCCACGATGCGCACGAACCTGCGCGCGCCGAAGCAGCCCTTCACGCCCGAGCACCTCGCGGCCGCGGAGAAGCGGCTCGCGAACTACGTGGGCCCGCTCGCCCGCGTGCTTATCAAGGACGCGGCGGGCCGCTCGGGGAACCTGCGCGAGCTCTACACGCACCTCGCCTCGCACATCGACGACGAGGCCGAGCGCCGCGCCTTCCTCGCGGAGCTGCGCCAGTAGGTAGAATCGGGCTTCCCCCTCCCGGAAGCCGTCCCTCGCCTTGCACGCTTCTCCCCCCGCCTGGCTGCGCTGGGCGCCCGCCCTCTTCGTCTTCCTGTGGAGCACCGGCTTCATCGGCAGCCGCCTCGGCAAGCCCTTCGCGGAGCCGCTCACCTTCCTCTCGTGGCGCTACCTCGCGCTCGTCGCGATCCTCGGCGCCTTCGCCCTCGCCACGCGGGCGGCGTGGCCGCGCAACGCCCGCGAGGCGATGCACGCGGCGGCGGCGGGGTTGCTCGTGCACGGCTGCTACCTGGGCGGCGTCTTCTGCGCCATCGCGCGCGGCGTGCCGCTCGCCACGATCTCCCTCGTCGTGGGCATGCAGCCGGTGCTCACGGCGCTGGCCGCGGGCCCGCTTCTGGGAGAAAGGCTCACGCGCGTGCAGTGGCTCGGGATCGCGCTCGGCTTCGCGGGCGTGGTGCTGGTGGTTTCCGGCAAGTGGGGCGGCACGGCGGGGGATGCGATCGGCTACGCGGCGGGCGCGCTCGCGCTCGCGGGCATCACCGCGGGCACGCTCTACCAGAAGCGTTTCTGCGGCGCGATCCCGATGGTCACGGGAAACATCGTGCAGTACGGCGCGGCGGGGATCGCCACCTTCGCGATCGCGCTCGCGACGGAGACCCGCGTGGTGCAGTGGACGGCGCAGTTCGCCTTCGCGCTGGGCTGGCTGGTGCTGGTGCTCTCGCTCGGCGCGATCGGGCTCCTCTACACGATGATCCGGCACGGGGAGGCTTCCCGCGTCTCGAGCCTCTTCTTCCTCACGCCGCCCGTGACCGCGGTGATGGCGTGGTTCCTCTTCGGGGAGGCCGTGCCGCCGGTGGCGCTCGCGGGCCTCGCCGTCTCCGCGGCCGGCGTGGCCCTCGTCACGCGCGGCGCTAGAATGGGCAAACCATGACCACCATCGTCGTCGCCCGCAAGGGCAACCAGGTCGCCATCGCGGCCGACTCCCTCACCACCTTCGGCTCCACGCGGCTCGCGCCGGCCTACGACCGCAGCCCGCACAAGGTGATCGCCTACCGCGATTCCTTCATCGGCGTGGCGGGGAGCGCCGCGCACCAGCTCGTGCTGGAGAACCTCCTGGGCCGCAATCCCGACCTCGACCTGCACGGCAAGGACGCGATCTACGAGTCCTTCCGGCGGCTGCACCCGATGCTCAAGGAAGAGGCCTTCCTCAACACCAAGGAGGAGGAGGACGACCCCTACGAGTCCTCGCAGATGACGGTGATGATCGCCAACCCGAAGGGGATCTACGCGGTGTACTCGATGCGCGAGGTCTTCGAGTTCGAGCGCTACTGGGCCATCGGCTCCGGCCGCGACTTCGCCCTCGGCGCCATGTACGTCGCCTACCCCGGCGCCAAGGGCCCGGAGGAGGTCGCGAAGATCGGCGTCGAGGCCGGCGC
>CALEJW010000020.1 GCA_937898635.1 uncultured Pseudomonadota bacterium
TTGCCGTTGCCGTTGCCCCGGCCCTGGCCGTTGCCCGGCCCGGCTGCGGTGACCGCGCCGGCCGAAACCGCGGCGCCCGTCGCCGCGACGACGCCCGCGCCGCGTCCGTGGGAGGACGCCGTGAGCGCGCCCGAGCCGGCGCCAGCGCCCGAGGCCGTGACCAGCCCGCGCCCGTAGGCGTGGCCGCCGCCCGACCCCGAGGCGGCCGTGGTGAGGCCGTTCGCGCGGCCGCTTCCGGCAAGGGACCCGTCGGCCGTGACCACGCCGCGCGAGACGGAACCCGCCGCGGCGCCCTGCGCCGTCGTGATGCCCTTCGGCCGGCCGCTCGCGACGCCGCCGGCGGAGGCGCCCGTCGCGGTGGTGATGCCGCGGGCTGACTTGCCGGAGAGCGCGGGCGAAGTCCCGGTCGTGGAGCCATCGGCCGTCGTGATGCCCGTCGGCGCCTCGGGCTTCGCCG
Source organism: uncultured Pseudomonadota bacterium (assembly GCA_937898635.1). GTDB lineage: Bacteria > Pseudomonadota > Gammaproteobacteria > Burkholderiales > Usitatibacteraceae > FEB-7. The sequence goes on from CALEJW010000020.1 coordinate 458, forward strand.
GCGCCACCGGCGTCGCCGGCGCGGCGGCGGGGGCCCTTCCCTGCATCGCCTTCGCCGAGCTCGCGACGGCGCCCATCGTGGTGCCCGAGGCCTTCGCGATCTGCCCCCAGCCCATGCCGTCGGCGCGCATCTGCAGGATGCCGCGAAGCGACACGGCGCTGCCGTCGGCGCCGGTCACCTCCCCGCCCAGGAGCGCGGCCTGGAGGTCCGCGCTCGTGGGGTTCGCGATCCCGAGCCGCGCGAGCGAATCCTGCGCGAGGGCGAGCGAATGGGAGACGTTGCCCCAGCCCATGGGCTTCGTCGGCGGCGTGAAGGTCGTCGCCACCGGGTCTCCCGCGCCGCCCTCGGGCGCGGCGAGGAGCGTCACCTCGGTGCCGTTGCGCAGCGCGTTCACCAGCGCGAGCGCGTTCTCGCGCGAGCCGGCGACGGTCGTGAAGGCTGCGGCGAGCCGCGCGGCGACCCGGCTCTGCCCGGGATTCGTCGCGGTGTCCTGCGCGGCGGCGAGCGGCGCCAGCGCGACCAGGATCGCGGCGGCGAGGTTGCGGATGCGGGACTTCATGGCGTGGCCTCCTCTAGACGGGTCCGACGACCCGTTCGGTCTGCAGGATGATCTCCGTGGCCGTCGCGCCGTCGCGAAGGAGGCCTGCGTCCTTGCGCGCCGTGACGAGCATGCGGGTGGTGTTGGGCGTGAGCGCCTCGAGCTCGATCTCGACCTCGCGGTCCCCCGCCCTCGCGGTGATGAGCTCCGTCGAGCCGTCGCGCCGCGATTGCCGCACCTTGATCTGCATGCGGTTGAGCGCCGTCATCGTCGCCTTGCGCACGTCGGCCTGCGGCGCGGTGAAGGTCTTGTAGACCATGCCGCCGAGCGTGTGCGAGACCCCCGTGGCCATGCCCACGCCGAGCGCCGTGAGCGCGACGGGCGCGCAGCCTCCCAGCAGGCAGGCCGCAACGAGGGCGATCGCGATTCGGGAACGGTTCACCGCAGCTCCGGAGGGATGTCGTAGCCCGGACGACTCAAGTTCCATGCCATGCGCCGGTCGTGCCGACCGCGGCCGACCCAAGCCCTTGATCGGGATATGCGATTGCCGCGATTGCCTCGCCGTCGTGGAACGGCGACAACGCGGGCTTTCGTCGTTCTCCGGCGACGGCGAGGCCGCGAAGGGTCAGCTTCCTCGCTTCAGCCCGCGCGGCGGCGTTCGCCCGCGGCGAGGAGGCACGGAAGAAGAAGGAAAATGTGAAGCAAGCCTGTAAGCGGGATTCTGTTATCGCCTCGCGGCGATACGACGATCATTCCTCTGGGCGGCGCGTTGCCGCGCCGCTCTAGCCACCTACCCGCAGACTCGGCGGGCCGCGTCGTCGTCTGCCTATTTGGTGTTGCTCCGCGTAGAGATTGGCCGTTTCACCCCGCCAGTTGCCCGACGGACTCGTCTCTGTTCCTCTGATCCGCGCCTCGCGGCGGACGGGAGTTACCCGCTACGCTGCCCTGTGGAGTCCCGACTTTCCTCCGCACCGCGAACTGCGATACGGCGACCGTCCGGCCTGCTTCACCCCGCCATTCTACGGAGATTCCGCGCGCCCACCCGGCTTCGGGCGGAAATGTCGCGCGTCGTCGTAGAAGGACTCGTGCTCGCCGCCGGGATGCCAGCCGGGGATGCCGAGCACCGGCACGGGCGCCATGGCGCGGGGCGAAGGGAAGCGCGGGCGGTGCGCGAAGTGCGCGGCGAGGAGCTCGTCCACGCGCGCCACCTGGGCCTCGGGGGGGAGCATCGCGAAGAAATCGTCCACGGGCACGAAGACCGATTTCGCGACCAGGCCGACGAAGGGCTCGAGCGCCTGCTCGAAGAGCCCGTGCCCGAAGGCGACGAAGCGCGCCTTCGCCGCGAGCTCCCCGCGGCGGCGCCAGAAGAGCTCCTTCCACTCGAAGTCGAGGACGAGCCCGAGGAGCGCGGGCGAGCTCGAGGCGATGGCGATGCCGCCCTCGTCGAAGAGCGAGAGCGCGTCGCGCGGCGGGCTGCGGTGCCGGGCCTCGGCCGCTCCGCCCTCGGCGAGCATCGCCGCGTGCTGCGCGTTGATCGCGGCCTTCGCCTTCGGGAACGCGATCCACGCGAGCGCGTTGAAGAGGTCGTGCCAGTTGCGATCGCGCGTCTCGACTTCCCCGCTCACGGCCACGCGCGACTCGTAGTGGGGAAGGCCCTTCCCGCCCGGCTCCCGCGCCGGCACGAAGCGGATCTGCGTCCCGGAGGCGTTCGCGATGCCCGCGGCGAGGGCATTCAGGGCCTCGAGCGCGGGCCATTCCCCGCCGCCGAGCCGCGCGAGCGACGGGGCGAGCGGTGCGTAGAGGGGATCGCGCAGCCGGGACTGCGCCTGCGCCCAGTCCACCGCCGCGCCGGGCCGGCTCAGCCGCGCAGGCGCCAGGCGAGCCGCTCGCCGGCGCGAAGGGGCACCACCGCGGCCTCCCCGAGGGGATAGTCCGCGGGCACTTCCCACGCGGACTTTTCGAGCGTCACGGTGCCGGCGTTGCGCGGCAGGCCGTAGAAGTCGGGGCCGAAGCGGCTCGCGAAGCCCTCGAGGCGATCGAGCGCGCCCTCGCGCTCGAAGGCTTCCGCGTAGAACTCGAGCGCCGCGTGCGCCGTGTAGATCCCGGCCGCGCCGCAGCACGACTCCTTCGCGCCCCGCGCGTGCGGCGCCGTGTCGGTGCCGAGGAAGAAGCGCGGGTTGCCCGACACCGCCGCGCGCACGAGCGCCGCGCGGTGCGACTCGCGCTTGAGCACCGGCAGGCAGTAGTGGTGCGGGCGCAGCCCCCCCGCGAAGAGCGCGTTGCGGTTGAGGAGCAGGTGGTGCGCGGTGATCGTCGCCGCCACGTTGTCCGGGGCGCTCGAGACGAAGAGCGCCGCCTCGCTGGTGGTGATGTGCTCGAGCACCACGCGCAGCCTCGGGAAGCGCAGCAGCAGCGGGCGCAGCACCGTCTCGATGAAGGCCTTCTCGCGGTCGAAGACGTCCACCGCCGGGTCCGTCACCTCGCCGTGCAGCAGCAGCGGCATGCCGGCCGCGGCCATCGCCTCGAACACCGCGTCGCAGCGGCGGATGTCGGTGACGCCGGAGTCCGAGTTCGTCGTGGCGCCCGCCGGGTAGTACTTCACCGCCTTCACGAAGCCCGAGGCCTTCGCCTTCGCGATCTCGCCGGCCGGCGTGTTGTCCGTGAGGTAGAGCGTCATCAGCGGCTCGAAGGCGCTTCCCGCGGGCCGCGCCGCGAGGATGCGCTCGCGGTAGGCGAGAGCCTGCGCGACGGTCGTCACCGGGGGCTTCAGGTTCGGCATCACGATCGCGCGGGCGAACTGGCGCGCGGTCGCGCCCACGACGGAGCGCATCGCCTCGCCGTCCCGGAAGTGGACGTGCCAGTCGTCGGGGCTCGCGAGCGTGAAGGTTTCCGCCATGCCGCGGATTATAGTCGCCCTACTTCCCCGAGCCCGGCTTCGCGAGGGCGAGCGCGGCCTGGTAGAGCTCGCTCCGGCTCACGCCCGTGATCCTCGCCGCCAGCGACGAGGCCTGCTTCACCGAGAGCTCCTCGAGCAGGACTCCCAGCACCTTCTCCGGCGCGAGCGCGGACGCCGCCTCCACCGGGCGGCCCTCGACGACCAGCACGAGCTCGCCGCGCGTGCGGTTCGCGTCGGCCGCCGCCCAGGCCGCGGCCTGCGCGAGGGGCACGCGCGCGATGGTCTCGAAGCGCTTGGTGAGCTCGCGGCACACGACCACGTCGCGCTCGCCGAGCGACGCGTGGAGGTCGGCGAGCGTGGCCTCGAGCCGGTGCGGCGCCTCGAAGAGCGCGATGGCCCACGGCCCCGCGGCGAGCGCGGCGAGGCGGCGCTTCCTCTCGGCGCCCTTCGCCGGCAGGAAGCCCGCGAACACCACGCCCTCGGCCGCCACGCCGCTCGCCGAGAGGGCCGCGGTGAGCGCGCTCGCGCCGGGCACGGGGAAGACGGGGAAGCCCGCCTCGCGCACGCGCCCGACGAGGAGCGCGCCGGGATCGCTCACGGCGGGCGTGCCGGCGTCGGAGACCAGCGCCACGGACTTGCCCTCGCCGAGCAGTGCGACGATGCCCTCGGCGGAGGCCCGCTCGTTGTGCCCGTGGACCGCGATCACGCGCGCGCCGATTCCGAGATGCGTGAGGAGCGAGCGCGTGACGCGCGTGTCCTCCGCGGCCACCACGTCGCACGCGGCGAGCGTCTCCCGCGCGCGCGCCGTCACGTCGCCGAGATTACCGATGGGGGTGGCCACCACATATAATCCCGGGGGAAGGACGGCCGCGCGGCCTTCCGCCGCCATCGAACCGGAGTCCCCTGCCTTGCCCTTGCGCGTCACCGCGATCCTCCTCGCCACGATTCTCGCGGCCACGCCGGCATTCTCGGCCGACCCGCCGCGCGAGACAACCGCGCCCCCGGTCTTCGCGCCCTCGACGGTGGTCACGCCGCTCAGGAACGCGCCCGCCGTGCCCGCCGCGGGCCAGCCGGCGAGCGCCGCGCGCCAGCCCATCCCGACGGGTCCCGCGCCGCACGTCGCGCTGATCCTGCCGCTCGCCTCCCCCTTCCTCGGCCGCGTGGCGGACGCCCTTCGCCAGGGCTTCGTCGCCGCGGGCGAGTCGGCGGGCCGCAACGCGCTTCCGGTGCGCGTCTACGGCACCGCGGACGACGGGCAGGCCGCGATCGAGGCCTGCACCCAGGCCCAGCTCGCGGGCGCGGTGTTCGTGATCGCGGGCCTCACGCGCGACGGCGCCACGGCGCTTTCGCGCAGCACCTGCCCGCGCCAGCCCACGCTGGTGCTCAACACGCCCGAGGACCCGGAGCTGCCCGCGCGGATGTTCTCCATCTCCCTCGCCTCGGAGCAGGAGGCGCGGCAGGCCGCGCTCATGGCGATCAACGACGGCATGATGTCGGCCATCGTGATCGGCACGCCCTCGCCCTTGTCGCGGCGGGTGATGGAGGCCTTCGAGCGCGAGTGGGGCCGCGCCGCCGGGGAGGCGCGCCGCGTGATCTTCTCCGGCCATCCCGACGACGCGCCGGCGATCAAGGAACGCATCGCCTACCTGCGCGGCGACATGGTCTTCCTCGCCCTCGACCGGCAGGCCACGCTCGCCGTGCGCCCCTACATCTCCGCGACCCTGCCCGCCTACGCGACCTCGCTCGGCGTGGACCCGCGCGCCGACCCGGCGGTCAACGTGGACCTGGAGGGCGTGCGTTATGTGGACATGCCCTGGTTCGTCCAGCCCGACCACCCCGCCGTGATGATCTACCCGCCCCCGTCCTCGCCGATGTCCGTGGAGCAGGAAAGGCTCTACGCCCTGGGCATCGACGTCTACCGCCTCGCGGGCCAGCTGCTGCGCTCCGAGGCGAGGCCCTTCACGCTCGACGGCGTCACGGGGCGCATCGACCTCGAGCCCGACCGGCACTTCTCGCGCACCCTGGTGCCCACGGCCTTCGACGCCGGCCGCGCGACGCCGCTCCAATCCCCGCGATGAGCGCCGGGGAGCGCGCCGGCGCCCGCCGCCGGGGCGCCGAGGCCGAGGCGCTCGCGGCGAGCTTCCTCGCCGGCCGCGGCCTGGAGATCGTCGCGCGCAACCACCGCTGCCGCTTCGGCGAGATCGACCTCGTCGCGCGCGAGGGCGCCACGCTCGTCTTCATCGAGGTGCGCGCGCGCTCGGGAAGCGCGTTCGGGGGCGCCGCGGGCAGCGTCAACGCGGCCAAGCAGCGGCGCATCGTCGCCGCGGCCCGACATTTCCTGGCCCGCGTCCGCCCGGAACCCCCGTGCCGTTTCGATGTCCTCACGATCCAGGGCCCCGGGGGCGCGCCGGACTGGATCCGCGGCGCCTTCGACGCCGCTTGAGACTACAATGCCCTCGCCCCGGAAACTTCGCGAAGCCTCGCCTCCCATGGATCACGTCGCCCACGTCCGCAGCCACTTCCAGGACGCCATCGCCCTCAAGCAGCGCATGAGCGAGAGCCTCGCGCCCGCCATCGCCCGCGCGGGCGAGGCGCTCGCCGCGGCCCTAGGGGGCGGCGCCCGGGTGCTCGCCTGCGGCAACGGCGGCTCCGCGGCGGACTGCCAGCATTTCTGCGCGGAACTCGTCGGCCGCTTCGAGCGCGAGCGCCCGGGGCTCGCCGCGATCGCGCTCACGGTGGATTCCTCCGCCCTCACCGCCATCGCCAACGACTACTCCTACGACGCGGTGTTCGCCCGCCAGGTCGAGGCCCTCGGCCGCGAGGGCGACTTCCTCGTCGCGATCTCCACCTCGGGCAACTCGGCCAACGTCATCGCCGCCATGAAGGCCGCGCGCGCGCGCGGCATGGCGATCATCGCCCTCACCGGCCGCGAGGGCGGCGCCATGGCCGCGATGCTCGGCGCCCGCGACCACCACCTCAACGTCGCCCACCCCCGGACCATGCGCATCCAGGAAGTGCACATCCTCGCCCTGCACTGCCTCTGCGACACCGTCGACAACGTCCTCCACGGAGCGAAATGATGCGAAGACTCGTCCCCCTGCTCGTCCTCTCGGTCGCCGCCCCGCTGCTCTCGGGCTGCTTCTTCGGCGTCGCGGCCACCGGCATCGGCGCCACCGCCCTCCTCGCCGACGACCGGCGCACGACCGGCATGTACATCGAGGACGAGAACATCGAGTGGAAGGCGCTCGCGCGCTTCAACTCGGCGTTCCGCAACGCCCACCTCAACGCCACGAGCTTCAACCGCAAGGTGCTCCTCACGGGCGAGGTGCCCAGCGAGGACATGAAGGCGGCCGTGGAGGCCGAGGTGAAGGCGATCCCGAGCGTGCGCGAGATCGCCAACGAGATCGTGGTCGCGGGCAACTCCTCGCTCACCTCGCGCGGCAACGACACGATCATCACCTCGAGCGTGAAGGCGCGCATGGTGGGCAACGCGGCCTTCTCGCCCAACCACGTGAAGGTCGTGACCGAGGCGGGCACCGTCTTCCTGATGGGACTCGTCACGCAGGCCGAGGGCGAGGCGGCGGTGGAGATCGCGCGCTCGACCTCCGGGGTCTCCCGCGTGGTGAAGGCCTTCGAGTACCTCCCGGAAGCGCCGAAGCGCCCTTGAGCCCGGCCGCCTCCATCGCGGACGAGCTGCGCGCCGCGACCGAACTCGTCTACGCCGGGCGCTTCCCCCAGGCCGAGTCCGCCGCCCGCGGCGTGCTCGCGCGCCAGCCGCGCAACGCCGAGGCGCACTACGTGCTCGCGCTCTCGGCCATGTTCCAGAAGCGCCACGCCGAGGCCCTCGCGCCGATCGAGAAGGCGATCTCGCTCGCCGCGGGCGACGCCCAGTACGCGTTCGTGCGCGCCCTGTGCCTCGCCGGCGCCGGCCGGGTCGAGGAGGCGCTCGCCGCCTACCGCCGCGCGCTCGAGCTGCGGCCGGCCTTCTTCGAGGCCTGGGCCAACCTGGGCAGCCTCCTCGAGACGAACGGCCGCTTCGCCGAGGCCGAGGAAGCCTACCGGCGCGCCGACCGGCTGAAGCCCGGCATCGCCGCCGTGCTGAACGGCCTGGGGATGTGCCTGCTCGCGCGCGGCGAGAGCGCGAAGGCCGCCGAGGCCTTCGGGCGCGCCGTCGCCGCCGACCCGAAGTTCGCCACCGCGCAGAACAACCTCGGCAACACGCTGGGCAAGCTCAAGCAGGTCGACGCCGCCATCGGCCACCTGCAGGAGGCGGTGCGGCTTCGCCCGGACTATGCCGTGGCCTGGGTGAACCTGGGCGAGCAGTGCTACGTCGCCGGGCGCGACGCCGAGGCGGTCGCCGCGATCGACCGCGCCCTCGCCCTGGACCCCGCCAACGGCGGCCTGCGCCACCTGCGCGACGCGATCGCGGGCGTGCAGACCGAGCGCGCGCCGGACGAGTACATCCGCAGCTTCTTCGACCGCTTCGCGGCCGACTTCGACAAGCGCCTCGTGGAGGATCTCGAGTACCGCACGCCGCAGCGAATGATGGAGTTCCTGGCGCCCTGGCTCGCGGGCCGCGAGAAGAGCCTGCGCATCGAGGACCTCGGCTGCGGCACGGG
>CALEJW010000021.1 GCA_937898635.1 uncultured Pseudomonadota bacterium
TCGGTGCCGGGGCGGAGCGCGGGGAGGGTTTTTTTCGTTCGCGGCCGAGTGAATGTGCGGCGAGCGCGAGCTTCGGAATCGTTCCGGGGAAGGCGAGTCGGGCGGCTGCGGAACCGGCGTGAGTCGGCCGCGAACGAAAAAGAACCCCCGCCCGCGCTCCGCCCCTGCGCCGGTGAAGCGCAGCCGCCCGGTGCTGCGCGCGTTCCCGCGGCAGGTCGTCACGAAACCGGACCCGCATGCTGAAGCTCTTCTTCCGCCTCTACCTCTTCCTGATGCTGCCGGCGACGGCGGCGTTCGTGGGCTTCATGTACCTCACGGACCAGGTGATGGCGCAGGTGCACGCCGAGGCGCAGAGGAAGCGCGCGGGCCCGGCCTTCGACCGCGCCGAGCGGATCATCGGCGACACCGACGTGCCGGACTGGCAGGGGCGTCTGAAGGAGATCGAGGCCACCTTCCGCATCGAGCACCGCATCCTGCCGCTGGCGCAGGTGACGGACGACTGGTTCATGTCGTCTTCGGAGAAGGAGCGCCTCGCCGCGGGCGAGATCGCCTTCCGCGACCGCCCCGGCGGCGGGCAGGTGTACCTGCGCCGGATCGGCGAGGGCGATCGCGTGCTGCGGATCGAGTGGGTTGGGCTCTACGAGTACCTCGCGCTCTACTACACGATGATCGTGGCGCTGGTGACGCTGGGGCTCGCGGTGATCCTGCTGCGCTGGGTGAGGCCGCTCTACCGCGACCTCGAGAACCTCGCGCAGGCCGCCGGGCGCGTGGGCGACGGCGACCTCGCTGCGCGGGCCTCGGTGGGCCGCGCTTCGCTCGTCGAGCCCATTGCCGGCGCGTTCAACGCGATGACGGAACGCGTGCAGCACCTGCTGGAATCGCACCGCGACCTGGAGCAGGGCGTGGCCCACGAGCTGCGCACGCCGCTCGCGCAGCTCAAGTTCGACCTGGAACTCGCGCGGGAGTCGGAGACCGCCGCCGAGCGCGAGGCGCGCTTCGAGGCCATGGGGCGCGACGTCGCGGACCTGGAGGAGCTCGTGAACGAGCTGCTGCTCCTCGCGAACCTGCGCCAGGCGCCGCCCTACGCGCCGAAGGAGGTGCCGGCGCGCGTGCTGGTGGAGGACGTGATCCGGCGCGCGAAGGACGAGATGCGCGCCGCCGGCCGGGAGGTGGCGATCGAGGAGCCGGCCGAGCTTCCCGAGACCTTTACCTGCGACGGCAAGTACCTCGCGCGCGCGCTCGTGAACGTGGTGCGCAACGCCGCCCGCCACGCGCGGGCGCGGGTGGCGCTCTCCGTGGAACGCGACGGGCCCCGCACCGTTGTGCACGTGGACGACGACGGCCCGGGCATCGCGCCGGAGGACCGCGAGCGGCTCTTCGAGCCCTTCACGCGCGCCGAGCCGGGCCGCGAGCGCGAGACGGGCGGGGTGGGACTGGGGCTCGCCATCGTGAGGAGCGTCGCCGAGTGGCACGGCGGCGGCGCGCGCATCGAGGCCTCTCCCCTGGGCGGGGCGCGGGTGTCTATTTCCTGGTAGTGCCGGGCTTGCGCGCGCCCGGCTTGCGCGCGGTGCCCTTCGCCTTGGCGGTCCTTCCCTTGGCGAGCCTTTCCTTCGCGAGCTTTTCCTTGGCGAGCTTTGCCTTCGCGAGCGTCCCGTTCGCGAGCTTCTTCTTCAGCGAGCCCGGCTTCGCCGGCTTCCTCGGCGGGGGCTTCCTGCCCGCGGGCTTCGCCGTGTGCCGCTCCAGCCAGCGCTCGAACTCCGCGGCCGGCAGCGGCGGGCAGGCGAGGTAGCCCTGGTAGGCCGCGCAGCCGTGCTCGCGCAGGAAGGCGAGCTGCGAGGGCTGCTCCACGCCCTCGGCCACGACTTCCAGGCCGAGGCCGCGCGCGAGTCCCGTCACCGCCGCGACGATGGCCGCCCCCCCGCTCTCCGCGGCGCGGCGCGAGCCGGCGTCGATGTCGGCGACGAAGGAGCGGTCGATCTTCAGCGTGTCCACGGGCAGGTGGCGCAGGTGCGACAGGCTCGAGAACCCCGTGCCGAAGTCGTCGATCGCGACGCGGAAGCCCATGCGCCGGAGCTTCCTCAGCGTGAGGCTCACGCCCTCCACGTCCTTCACCATGCTGGTCTCGGTGATCTCCAGCGTGAGCCAGGTGGGCGCGCAGCCGGCGTCGCGGAGGATCGCCTCCAGCTCGGCGACGATGGTGGAATCGCGCAGCTGGCTCGCCGAGAGGTTCACGCAGACCGTGAGCGGGCCCACCCCGCGCGAGCGCCACGCGGCCGACTGGCGGGCGGCGACGTCCATCACCCAGTGGCCGAGGTCGCGCATGAGGCCGGCCTCCTCCGCCACGGGGATGAAGGTGGAGGGCAGCACGACGCCGCGCGCCGGGTCGTGCCAGCGCAGCAGCGCCTCCACGTGGAAGACGCTCCCGGTCACCACGTCGAGGATGGGCTGGTACTGCAGCTCGAACTCGCCCTGGCGGATCGCGCGGCGCAGCGCCGCCTCGAGCTGCAGGCGCTGGTCGCGGCGCTGGGCGAGCGAGCGCGAGAAGGCGCGGTAGCTGTTCCGGCCCAGCTCCTTCGCGTGGTACATCGCCGCGTCGGCGTTCTTCAGGAGCGTCTCCGGGTCCTCGCCGTCCTCGGGCCAGACCGCGAAGCCCAGGCTCGCGCTCACCTGCACGTCGTGCCCGTCGATCGGGAAGGGGCGCGCCACGTCGTCGAGGATCTTCTGCGCCACGCGGTCCGGGCCGCCCTCGCCCTCGAGGTCCTCGAGCACCACCACGAACTCGTCGCCCGACAGGCGCACGAGGAAGTCGCTCTGCCGGAGCGAGCCGCGGATGCGCCGCGAGAGGTCCTTCAGCAGCTCGTCGCCGATGCGGTGGCCGAGCGTGTCGTTCACGTCCTTGAAGTGGTCGAGGTCGAGGAAGAGCACCGCCACGCCGTGGCCGAAGCGCTGCGCCCGGGAGATCGCGGCGGAGAGCCGGTCCGGCAGCAGCAGGCGGTTGGGCAGCCCCGTCAGGCCGTCGTGGGTGGCCATGAACTGCAGCCGCTCCTCGGCCTGGATGCGCGAGGAGACGTCCTGGGCCAGCGAGAGGATGGAGACGAGCCGCCCCGCGTCGTCGCGCAGCGCCGAGTTGTGCCACTCGACCCAGATCACCGTGCCGTCCTTGCGGTAGCTGCGGTTGAGGCTCGTCGCGCGCGAGTCGGGGCCCTCCACGAGGCGCTGCACCATCGCGTCGACCGCCTCGACGTCCTCCTCGAAGACCAGGCGCAGGGACTCCATGGAGCGGCCCAGGGCCTCGGCGGAGCCGAAGCCGAAGATCGCCTCGGCGTTGCCGGACCAGCGCGCCACGCGCAGCTCCGGGTCCCACTCGATCACCGCGAGCGGCGTGTTGTCGAAGTGCGCGGAGAGGATGGAGTTGGCCAGGCGCAGCTCCTCCTCGACCAGCTTCTGCTCGTGGATGTCGCTGGTCGCCGTGTAGTAGCCGAGGTAGTGGCCGCGGGCGTCGTGGCGGGGCGTGAAGTCCACGTTCATCCAGCGGCTGCGCCCGTCGGCGAACTCGAGGAGCCGCTCGAAGCTCACGCGCTCGCCCGCCTCCACGCGGCGCAGCACCGGCGCGAGCTGCTCGGCCCGCTTCTCTCCCAGCACCTCGGCGAGGCTGTGCCCGATCACCTCCGTGGCGGGACGGCCGACGTAGTCGAGGAAGGCGTCGTTCACGTAGCGGTAGCGCTGCTGCGCGTCCACGTAGGCCACGGGCGCGGGGATGGAGTCGATCACCTGGCGCAGCTCGCGCTCCTTGTCCTCGATCGAGGCCTGGGCCACCTTGAGCTCGTGGATGTCCGTGGACACCACGTAGAAGCCGAGCACGCGCCCGGCCTCGTCCTTGCGGGGCGTGAGCCTCACCCGCGTCCAGCGCTCCTCCTGCGTGTCCGGGACGCGGACGAGCCGCTCGTAGGAGACGCTCTCGCCCGCCGACACCCGGTCGATGTAGGGCTGCAGCGCCTTCACGAGATCCGGCGGATAGACGTCCTCCGGGAACTTGCCCAGGGCGAACTCGCGGGTGAGGCCGCGGGTGGCGAGGAAGACGTTGTTCACGAAGGTGCAGCCGCGCTCGAGGTCGATGTAGACGATCGCCTCGGGAATGTTCTCGGCGAAGAAGCGCAGCTCCTCCTCGCGGGCGCGGAGTTCCGCCTGCGCCATCTTGAGGTCCTGCACGTCGTGGCCGACCACGTACATCCCGCGCACTTCCCCGTCGGGGCCGAAGTCGGGAACCGAGCGCCCGAGGATCCAGCGCCGCTCGCCGCCGGGCAGCACGTGCTCGCGCTCGAAGGTCCCCGTCTCCCCCGAGAGCACGCGGCGCACCATGGGCTCGAGCTCGGCGGCGACCTTCTCGCCCAGGACCTCGGCGGAGGTGTGCCCGATGACCTCCGCGAAGGTCTTGCCGCGGCCCTCGCAGAAGGCGCGGTTCACGAAGCGGTAGCGGCGCTCGCGGTCGAGGTAGGCGACCGACACCGGGATGTTGTCGGTGAAGAGGCGCAGCTTCGATTCCTGCTCCGCGAGGCGCTCCTGCGCGAGCTTCAGGTCGTGGATGTCGGAGCCGACGATGTAGTAGCCGCCGAAGGCCCCGTCCTCGCCGACCCAGGGCTCGAGGCGCACCTGGTACCAGCGCATCTGCCCGCCCTCCGGGCCGACGAGGCGCTCGTATTGGCAGGGCTCGCCCCTTACCAGGCGCTCGATGAAGGGCTCGTGGTAGGCCGCCGCCGCCTCCTCGCCGAGGATCTCGATCACCGTCCGGCCCACGATCTCGGCGGCGGGCTTGCCGCGGATGCGCTCGAAGGTCTTGTTCACGAACTGGTAGCGGAAGTCCGGGCCCACGAAGGCGATGGCCTCGGGGATGTTCTCGGCGTAGAAGCGAAGCTCGCGCTCCTGGCGCTCGATCGCCTCGCGAAGGCGCCGGTCGTCGTCGATGTCGATCACCACCGAGAAGACGCCGTCGACCACGCCGTCCGCCTTGTCCGGGATGAGGCTCACGCGCACCCAGCGGCGCGAGCCGTCCGCCGCCACGCCCTGGCGTTCGTAGACGACGCGCTCGCCGGCGAAGGCCCTGTCGATGACCTCCCGCACGGCCGCGAGGACCTCGGGGGCGTACACGTCCTCGAGGCGCATCCCGACCGCCGCCTCGGCCGTGAGGCCGGCCGGCCAGTCCATGCCGGGCGTATTCGCGAAGCGGAAGCGCCGGTCCGCGCCGATGTAGGCCATGGGCACGCCCACGTTCGCGGTGACGAGCTGGAGCTGGCGCGTGCGCGCGAGGAGCGACGCCTTGAGCTGGTGGTCCTCCTCGATGTCGGCGAGCACGACGAGGACGCCGCGCACGAGGCCGGCCTCGTCCTTGTCCGGGATCATGTGGCCGCGGATGCGGCGCTTCTCGCGCCCGGGCCACAGCGCCTCGCGTTCGTAGGTGATGGTCTCGCCGCCCATGGCGCGCTCGATGAGCGGGGCGCTGTGGGCGAGCACCTCGGGCGGCGCGAGGTCCTGGTAGCGCCGGCCGATCATGTCCTCGCGGCGAATCCCCGCCCACGCGACGCTTTGCGCGTTGGCGAAGCGAAGCACGCCCTCGCGGTCGATGTAGGTGACGGGAAAGCCGATCGTGTCGGTGATGAGCGCGAGCTGGCGCTCGCGCGCGGCGGTGGCGGCTTCCGCCTCCTTCAGGTGCTGCAGGTCCACCACCACCACCATCGCGCCGGCCACCGCCCCGTCGCGGCGCACCGGCATGTAGTGGGCGCGGACCCAGCGGCCCTCGTCGGGACCCTCGATGGTGAGGCGGTCGAGGACCTGGTCCTCGCCCTGGAGCGCGCGGGCGAGCGCCCTGCGGCGCTCGTCGGTCGGGGGCCTCATGGCGGTCTCGTCCAGCCCGCGGCCGAGGAGCTCCTCCTCCCGGCGACCGGCGTAGGCGAGGTAGGCCGCGTTCGCGAAGCGGTAGCGCCGGGCCTGGTCGATCACGCAGCACGGCATGCGCAGGAGTGCGAGCCCGGGCCGCAGCTCGGCCAGGGCGGCATCCAGGGCGTCGGGGGGGAGGGAGGGCGTAGCGGCCATTTTCGTCGGGCGGTTGCGGCCGAGTTTACGGGTTCGGCAGCATTGCCCCAAGCAGGGCGGTAAACTCGCCGTCAGACGCCATGAACCTCCATCGACTCCTCGAAGCCCGCGAGGCGGACTCGCGCCCGGTCCGCGTCGTGCTGATCGGCGCCGGCAAGTTCGGCTCCATGTACCTCTCCCAGGCCCGGCGCACGCCCGGCATCCACCTGCTGGCCGTCGCGGACCTCGCCCCGGACCGGGCGCGGGCTTCGCTCCTTCGCACCGGCTGGGAGGCGGCGCGACTGGAGGCGAAATCCTTCGACGACGCGCTCGCGCGGCGCCATACCTTTCTCACCGACGATGCCGCCGCGGCCATCGCCCACCCGGCCACCGAAGTGGTGATCGACGCGACGGGAAGCCCCGCGGCGGGCGTGCGCCACGTGCTCGCCTGCTGCGCCGCCGGCAAGCACATCGTGATGGTGAACGTGGAGGCCGACGCGCTCGCCGGGCCGATCCTCGCGCGCATGGCGAGGCAGGCGGGCATCGTCTATTCGCTCGCCTACGGCGACCAGCCCGCGCTCATCTGCGAGCAGGTGGACTGGGCGAGGGCCGCCGGATTCGAGGTGGTCGCCGCCGGCAAGGGCACCAAGTACCTGCCGGCCTACCACGCCTCCACGCCGGAAACCGTGTGGGGGCACTACGGCTTCAGCGCCGAGACGGTCGCCAAGGGCGACTTCAACGCGCAGATGTTCAACTCCTTCCTCGACGGCACGAAGAGCGCCATCGAGATGGCGGCGGTGGCCAACGCGACGGGGCTCCGGCCCGCGCCCGGGGGGCTCGAATTCCCGCCCTGCGGCGTGGACGACCTCGCGCGCGTGCTGCGTCCGAAGGCGGACGGCGGCCACCTCCATCATCGCGGCCAGGTGGAGGTGATCTCGAGCGTGGAGCGCGACGGCCGTCCCGTCTTCCGCGACCTGCGCTGGGGCGTGTACGTGACCTTCGCCGCGGGACACGAGTACGTGCGCCGCTGCTTCCAGGAGTACGGCATCGCGACCGACCCCTCGGGCGAGTACGCGGCGATGTACAAGCCGAGCCACCTGATCGGCCTCGAGCTGGGCATCAGCGTGGCGAGCGTGGCGGTGCGCGGGGAAGCCACGGGCGCGGCCACGGGATGGCGGGGCGACTGCGTGGCCACCGCGAAACGCGACCTGAAGGCGGGCGAGACGCTCGACGGCGAGGGCGGCTACACCGTGTACGGCAAGCTCATGCCCGCGGCCGATTCCCTCAAGGCGGGGGGGCTTCCCATCGGGCTCGCGCACAAGGTGAAGCTCGTGCGCGACGTCGCGGCCGGCAAGCCCGTCGCCTGGGCCGACGTCGCCATCGACGAGACCGCGGAGGCCGTGCGCATCCGCCGGGAAATGGAACGCGAGGGCGCGGACGCTTGAAGAAGGAGACGAAGCTCGTCCACGGGGGCCGCCGCGCGGCGAACCCGCCCGACACGGTGAACCTCCCGGTGGCGCGCGCCTCCACCGTGCTCTTCGAGAGCCTCGCGCACCTCGCGCAGACGCAGAAGCGATTCGACGCGGGCGAGGCCATCGCCACCTACGGCATCGTCAACATGCCGCAGCGAAATGCCTTCGAGGAACTCGTGTGCGAGCTCGAGGGCGGCCACCGCGCGGTGACGGTGCCCTCGGGGCTCGCGGCGGTCGCGGTGGCGATCCTGGCGGCGGTGAAGGCGGGCGACCACGTGCTGATGGTCGATTCCGTCTACGGCCCCACGCGCCACTTCTGCGACCACACGCTCGCGAAGTTCGGGGTGGCGACGACCTACTACGACCCTCTCGCGAGCGGAGAAGCGGTCGCGGCGCTGATGCAGCCGAACACCACGGTGGTTTACGTGGAGAGCCCGGGCTCCCTCACCTTCGAGGTGCAGGACATCCCGGCCATCGCGAAGGCGGCGCACGCGAAGGGCGCCTTCGTGATCGCGGACAACGCCTGGGCCACCGGCCTCTACTGCCCGGTGATGGACTACGGCGTGGACCTCGTGGTGCAGCCGGCCACGAAGTACCTGGGGGGACACTCCGACGTGATCCTCGGCGCGGTGGTCGCCAACGAGCGCGCCTGGCCGCTGCTGCACGCCACCTCCCGCGACCTCGGGCAGACCGCGAGCCCGGACGACATCTTCCTCATGGTGCGCGGCATGCGAACGCTGGCGATCCGGCTGGAGAAGCAGGGCGCGGCGGCGCTCGAGATCGCGCGCCGGCTCGAGCGCCGCCCCGAAGTGAAGCGCGTGCTGCACCCGGCGCTGGAAAGCGACCCCGGCCACGCGCTGTGGAAGCGCGACTTCAAGGGCTCCTCGGGGCTCTTCGGCGTGGAACTCCAGCCGTGCACGCCGGCGCAGGTGGCCGCGTTCGTGGACCACTGCGAGCTCTTCGGCATCGGCTACAGCTGGGGCGGCTTCGAGAGCCTCGTGATCCCGGCGAACCTGCGCCACGGGAGGAAGGTCCGGCCCTGGGCCGGCGGCCCGCTCATCCGCCTGCACATCGGGCTGGAGGATCCCGCGGACCTCCTGGCCGACCTCGACGCCGCCTTCGCGCGGCTCGCCGCCGCGGCCTGAGCGCCATGACGCCGGAACTTCGCGCCGCGCTCGAAGGCGCGGTGATGGAGGCCACGCGCGCGGACTGGACGCTCCTCGCGGCGGAGCCCGTCTCCGGCGGCTGCATCCACACGGCGCTGTGCCTGCGCGGCGAGGACGCCGGCGGGAAGACGAAGCACTTCGCGAAGCTCGCCGAAATGGAACGCGCGCCCCTGCTCGCCGCCGAGGCCGAGGGGCTCGCCGCGATCCGCGCCGCCGCGGCCGTGCGCGTGCCGGCGGTCCTCGCCCGGGGAGACGACGGCGAGACCGCGTGGTTGATCCTCGAGTGGCTGGACCTCGCGCCCCTTTCGCCCGCCGCGGGGGCGGCGCTGGGCCGCGCGCTCGCCGCGCAACACCGCCTGCCGCAGGAGCGCTTCGGGTGGGAGAAGGACAACTTCATCGGCGCCTCGCCGCAGGCGAACGGCTGGAGCGCGGACTGGCTCGCGTTCTGGCGCGAGCGGCGAATCCACGCGCAACTGCGGATGGCGATGGCCAACCGCTACCCGTCGAAGCTCATCGATCGCGGCGAGCGGCTGCTCGCGGACTGCGAGGCCTTCTTCCGCACGCACGGCCCCGTGCCCTCGCTCCTGCACGGCGACCTCTGGGGCGGAAACGCCTCCGCGCTCGCCGACGGCACCCCGGTGGTCTTCGACCCCGCCGTGTACTGCGGCGACCGCGAGGCGGATCTCGCGATGACGGAGCTCTTCGGCGGCTTCCCGAAGGACTTCCACGCGGCCTACCGCAACGCCTGGCCGCTCGACGACGGCTACCGCGTGCGCCGCGACTTCTACAACCTCTACCACGTGCTCAACCACGCGAACCTCTTCGCCGGGGGCTACGTGGAGCAAAGCACGCGGCTCATCGAGCGGCTACTCGCCGAGATCCGTTAATCGCACGCCGCGCCGCGCTGACCCGCGCGGAACCTCGATAACCCCACGGACCCTGTGGCATATTGGCGGCGGCCCTTCGCGGGGTGCCCGCGGCGGGCGCGAGAGCGAAGGCGCGGCGCGACGGGAATGCCGTGCAGGAGGGAACATGAAGCGGGTGCTGCGACTGGCGGGCGTCGGTCTCGGCGTGGGAGCCGGGAAGGCGCGCCTGCTGGGGGAGGTGGCCGGGCAGGCGGGCGAGCTCGGCATCGAGCTCTGCGACATCGCCGGCGAGATCGAGGAGGTGGCCGCGCACGCGAAGCGCCACCGCGCGCTGTGCGAGGAGCTGCGCGCGGTCGCGGGAGAGGCGCTCGCCGGCCACCGCGAGATCGCGAAGGCCTCGCGCCATGCGCTGGAGGTGGCGGAACAGGCGAAGGCGGACGTCGCGGGCTCCCAGGCGAGCGTGGGCTCCTCGCTGGAGGCGATCCACAAGCTGGTCGACGGCGTCACGCGCGTGGAGAACGAGGTCGAGGGCCTGGCCACGGCGCTCGCGCAGGTGCGCCAGGTGGCGGAGGGCATCAGCCGGATCGCGCGCCAATCGCACCTCCTCTCCCTCAACGCCGCGATCGAGGCGGCGCGGGCGAGCGAGTCGGGGCACGGCTTCGCGGTCGTGGCCCGGGAATTCAAGATGCTCGCGGAGCAGACGGCGCGCGCCACCGCGGACGTCGAGGGCACGCTCGCGAAGCTGGTCGAGCGCGCCTCGGGCCTCATCGGCCTCAGCGGGGAGAACATGCAGTGCGCGGAGGCGGTCCGCGAGGCCACGCAGTCGATCGGCGGCGTGGTCGAGCGCGCCGACCGGGCGATCACGCAGTTCGACGGCGAGGCCGGCGCCATGGCGAGTGCGGCGAACGCCATCGAGCGGCAGTGCAGCTCGCTCGTGGACCGGGTCGACGAGTGCTCGCGGGGGCTCGCGCAGTCGGACGAGAACTTCGAGCGGGCGCGGCTTCGCGTCGGCAACCTCCTCGCCAGCTCGGAGACCCTCATCCAGCTCACCGCGGCCCCGGGGGTGGAGACGGCGGATACGCGCTTCATCCGCCTCGCGAAGGAGACGGCAGCGCGGGTCGGGCGGCGCTTCGAGGCGGCGCTCGCGAGCGGGGAGATCTCGGAGGCGGAGCTCTTCGACCGCGTGTACGAGCCCGTCCCCGGCACGGACCCGCAGCAGCTCGTGGCGCGCTTCACCACCTTCACGGACCGCGCGCTGCCGGAGCTGCAGGAGCCGTTGCTCGAAGTGGACGCGCGCGTGGTCTTCGCCTGCGCCGTGGACGACAACGGCTACCTGCCCACGCACAACCGCCGGTTCTCCCAGCCCCAGGGACCGGACCCGGCGTGGAACGCCGCCCACTGCCGCAACCGCCGCCTCTTCAGCGACCGCACCGGACTCTCGGCGGGCCGCAGCGAGCGCGAGTTCCTGCTGCAGACCTACCGGCGCGACATGGGCGGCGGGCAGTTCGCGCTGATGAAGGACGTCTCCGCGCCCATCGTCGTGAACGGCCGCCACTGGGGCGGCTTCCGGATCGGGTACCGGGCCTAGGCCCGCGCCCGCGGCCGGCGGGAGGATGCCGCGCGGTGATGCTCGCGCTCGCGAAGTGGACACTGGGACCGCTGCTCCTCGCGCAGGGCCGGCGCGTGCGGCGCGTCACGCCCGTGCTGCCCGAGCCCGCGGGAGCGCGCGAAGGCGAAGCGGGAAAGGGCCCGACGCTTCGACTGCTGGTCGCGGGCGACTCGGCCGGCGCGGGCGTGGGCGCGGCCACCCAGGACGAGGCGCTCGCCGGACGGCTCGTGGCGATCCTCGGCGAGCGATACCGCGTGCACTGGCGCCTCGCCGCCCGCACGGGCGCCACCACGGCATCGACGCTGCGCGACCTCTCGCGCCTGGCGCCCTTCACGGCCGACGCGGTGGTGACCTCGCTCGGGGTGAACGACGTGACGGGCGACGTGGGCGTGGCGAAGTTCCTCGCGCTGCAGGCGAAGCTGCATGCGCTGCTGCGCGAGCGCTTCGGCGCGCGGCTCGTCCTCGCCTCCGGCCTGCCGCCCATGCACCTCTTCCCGGCGCTGCCGCAGCCGCTTCGCTGGTACCTCGGAGCGCGCGCCCGCGAGCTCGACCGCGCGCTCGCCGCGGCGCTGCCGGACGGGCAGGGCGCGCAGTTCCTGCCCTTCGAGGGCGAGCTGGACGCCTCGCACATGGCCGCGGACGGCTTCCATCCGGGGCCGGCGGTCTACCGGGCCTGGGCCGAGGCGGCGGCGCGGCGGATCGAGGCCGCCTTCGCCGGGCGCGCGCACGAAGCGCGTACCATGGGGACGGGCCTCCCCTGACGACCCCCGGGAGGGCCTCCCGCCACCACCGGAGCGCCGCTTGCCGGGCTACCAGGTCGAGACCAGCACCCACCGCATCGGAGCGCTCGACTACCACGTTCGCGCGCTGGCAGACCGCAGGCAGTATTCCGATCCCCACGGCAACGCGGAACGCGCGGGCGTGACGCCCTCGTCGTGGCCGATGTTCGGCGTGGTCTGGCCGGCGGGCGTCGCGCTCGCCGAGGCGATGGGCGCGATCGCCATCGAAGGCCGGCGCATCCTCGAGGTGGGCTGCGGGCTCGGGCTCGCGAGCCTCGTCCTCGCGCGGCGCGGCGCGGACATCACCGCGAGCGACCACCACCCGCTCGCCGGGGAATTCCTGAGCCACAACGCGGGCCTCAACCGCCTGGCGCCGATCCCCTTCAGCCTCGCGCCCTGGGGCGGGCCGGACCCGGGGCTGGGGCGCTTCGACCTCGTGATCGGCGCCGACGTCCTCTACGAGCACGAGCACCCGAAGCTGCTCGCCGCGTTCCTCGCCCTGCACGCGCGGCCCGTCGTGCAGTTCGTGATGGCCGACGCGGGGCGCGGGCACTGCGGGCGCTTCAACGCGCAGATGCAGTCGCAGGGCTACACGCGAGCGGAACGGCGCGTGCGCTTCGGCGACGGCTGGCCGCCGGGCTCGGGAGGCCGCATCCTCACCTACGACCGCGCGGGCTAGCGCCGCTAGCGGTCCAGCGGGCTCACCACGCCGCGGCCGCCGCGGTTGAGGACGTGGGTGTAGATCATGGTGGTGCTCACGTCCTTGTGGCCGAGCAGCTCCTGCACGGTGCGGATGTCGTAGCCCGCCTCCACGAGGTGAGTGGCGAAGGAGTGGCGCAGCGCGTGGGCGGAGACGGGCTTCGCGAGCCCCGCCTCGCGCGCGGCGCGGGCAAGCGCGCGGGAGAAAGTCTGCTCGTAGGCGTGGTGCCGCCGGCGGATGCCGCTTCGCGGATCCACCGAAAGCGCGCGTTGCGGAAACAGCCACTGCCAGCCCCAGCGCTCTCCCGCCGCCGGGTTCTTGCGGCCGTAGGCGCCGGGGAGCTCCACGCCCGGCACGCCGGCCGCGCGGTCGGCGGCGAAGAGCGCGCGCACGCGGCCGAGGTGCGCACGCAGCGGCTCGACGAGCGAGGAGGGCAGCACGGTGACGCGGTCGCCGCCGCCCTTGCCCTCGCGGACGAGGACTTCCCGGCGGTCGAGCTCCACGTCCTTCACGCGCAGTCGCAGGCACTCGCGAAGCCGAATCCCGGTGCCGTAGAGGAGCCGCGCCATGAGCGCGTGGGTGCCCTCCATGCAATCGAGGAGCGCGCGGGCCTCCTCCCGCGTGAGCACCACCGGCAGGCGGCGCGGGCGCTTGGCGCGGCGGATGCCCTCGAGCCACGGCAGGTCCGCCCCGAGCACTTCCTTGTAGAGAAAGAGCAGCGCGGCCAGCGCCTGGTTCTGGGTGCTCGCCGCCACGCCGCGGCCGTCGGCGAGCGAGGAAAGAAACGCCTTCAGCTCCGCCGGCCCCATCTCGCGCGGATGGCGCCGGCCGTGGAAGCGCAGGTAGCGCCGCACCCAGTAGAGGTAGGCCTCCTCCGTGCGCACGCTGTAGTGGCGCAGCCGGACCTGGAGGCGGAGCTGGCCGAGGAGGGTGGCGGGGTCGGGGCGGGGGGTTGCCGGGTTTGCCATTTCCGTTGATTTCGGAAGAACCGAATTCACAACGGTTTTCAGGCACTTGCCGTTGACCCCGCATTGATTAACGGACGGCAGCGGGGCAATATACGGCGATT
>CALEJW010000022.1 GCA_937898635.1 uncultured Pseudomonadota bacterium
AGCGTGGGGACGACCTCGTCGGCCCAGCGCTTCTCGCGGGCGTAGTCCTGGGCGGCGGCGGGTAGCGCCGAGAGGGCGATGACAAGCAGCGCGAGACGGGCGATCACGAGTGAAATGGTACCCGTTCCGCCCATGGAAAGCGTGCCGCGCCGCACGACCGCTCTCGCGTCCGGCCGGCTAGGCCGGGCTGAAGGCGAACCGGCGGCACGATTCCGTGGAGAACCCGGGCGACCAGGCCCCGAGCCTCGCCGCCGCGCCCAGCTCCGTGATCAACTGCCCGGTGGTCTCCCGGTCACGCGCCCGGCACGCGAAGGTCGCGAAGAGGTTCTTGTTCCAGGCATCCGGGTAGCGCGCGACCATGTCCTTGAAGGCCTTCCTCATCTTCGGCCACGACGCCCGCGTCCCCTCGAAGAGGTCACCCTCGAGCTTGCGCGCCACGTCCACGTACAGCCAGGCGTAGAAGGCGTCCCCGTCCTTCTCCTTCGTGCGCTCCACCGCCTTCGCGATGAACGCGTCGACCTCCTCGTAACTTCCGCCCCATTGCGGCAGGAGATAGTTCATGCGCGTGTAGTAGAGGGAATGGTAGTAGGGAAAGCGCGTCACGCCTTCCTCGAAGAGCGCGTCGAACTCCGCGGCCGGGCGCCCGCTGCTGCCCGCCACGATGAGCGCCACCCAGTACCAGATGGGCGACTCGCGTCCCGCGGGCTCCGACTCCTGGAGCGTCCTTGCCGCGAGCGCGAGCCGTTCCCGAAAGAGCGCCATGCTCTCCCCCGGCACCGATGACCCGTAGCCGCCCCCGCGCGCGTTCCAGGCATGGCGCTGCCACTTGATCGCCTCGAGAAGGGTTCGCATCCGTGACTGCGGCACTTTCGCCTTCCACAGGTCGAACTGGGACTTGTAGTCGCCCGAGCGGAACTGGGCGTCCCATGCTCCCTGGATCGCCTCGACCATGAAGTGGCCATGCGTCGAACGGATTCCAGCCGCAAGGAACTCGTCATGCATGCGTTCGAGCTTCGCGAAGTCCTCGTTGAAGATCGTGGCGATCGCGGCCGAGCCAGCCTGCTCGAACACGGTCTTCGAGTAGACCACTTCCGCATCCGGCGGTGGGCCCAGGACCGGCTTGCCGACCCTCGTGCCGGGCTGGACTGCATCGTTCCACCACTGTGCCCGCGCCGGAGTCGAGACCAGCAGCAAAACGAGTGCCGCCCGGAAGGCGGCGGTCCTCAGGTACGCGTTCATCGGTTCGGTCCGTCCTTGAATGAAGGTCTGCTGGTGCGGCAACCCGCCGGTGCCTTCGACGGTCCCGCGAATGCCACGCGAAACTTCTCGCGGTCCGGAGGTTAACATACGCACTCGCGGATCGGCAGGAGATCCGTCCGATTTCCGGCGGCAGTCGCTCCCCGCGACCGGATCGCGCGCACCACCCGCGCGTCCGGAGCCGCCATGGCCCATGCGACAATGGCGCTCCCGGACCCCGACCGCCGCGCCATGGAATTCTTCACCTTCGCCTGGATCTCCGACCCGCAGATCTGGCTCTCGCTCGTCACGCTTTCCGCCCTCGAGATCGTCCTCGGGATCGACAACCTCGTCTTCATCGCGATCCTCACGGGGCGCCTGCCGGCGCACCAGCGGTCCCTGGGCCGCAAGGTCGGGCTCGGCCTCGCGCTCCTCACGCGGCTCATGCTGCTGGCCACGCTCGCCTGGATCGTGGGGCTCACGGAGCCGATCCTCACGCTCGCCGGCAAGGGCTTCTCCTGGCGCGACATCATCCTCATCGGGGGAGGACTTTTCCTCCTCTACAAGGCCACGGTCGAGATCCACGCGATGGTGGAGAAGGACGAAGACGCGCCCGACCGGCCCGAGGGCGCGGCCGGGGTGACCTTCCGCGGCGTGGTGCTGCAGATCGCCGTCATCGACATCATCTTCTCGCT
>CALEJW010000023.1 GCA_937898635.1 uncultured Pseudomonadota bacterium
GCGATGCGCGGGTCGTGGGGCGCGAGGCGGGCGGCCCGCTCGAGCAGGATCGCCGCGGTCCTCGCGTCGCCCTCGCGCAGCCGCGCGACCGCCGCCTCGTTCAGGCGCGCGGGATCGTGGGGGTCGTACGCGAGTCGCGGCCATTCCTGCGCCCATGCCTCGCCCGCCGCCGGCGCCAGCGCGAGGAAGGCCGCGAGGCCCAGGCAGGATCCGAGGAGGCGCAGTCGGTGCATGGCTCGTCCCTTCCTCAGAAGCGCGCGCCGCGCAGGATCGGTTCCGGCGGGAGCGCGACCGGCCGGGCCGCCGCGTGGTCGGTCGCCACGCGCAGGTACACGAGGAAGCGGTTGGGCGTGTAGTCGGGGGAGCGCTCCAGCTCGATCCGCCCGCCGACGAACACGCGCGGGGCGAGCTGGTGCTCCCAGCCCGCGGCGAGCGCGCGCCCGAAGCTGCGGCCGCCCGCGCCGCCCTCGTGGAAGGGGTCGATGCCGGTGACGGCGGATTGCGCGAGCGCCTGCGCCTGCAGCGCCTCGTCCTCGGGGAAGAACGGCGCGCGGCTCGTCCGCGACCAGGACACGGAGACCGAGGCGCGCAGCACGAACGAGGTGCGCTCGCCGCGAATCCCCCAGGTGAGCGGCAGCGAGAGCGAGCCGTAGGTGCGCGGGCTGTAGTAGCCGCCGTGGCCCAGCGTGAACTCCCCCGCGTTCTCGCGGTGGCGCCACCACATGCCGGTGAGTCCCGCGGTGAAGAGCCGCCCGTCTTCGTCCACGAAACGCCGGTACACCCCGCCCATGAGCTGCGCGCGCTCGTTCGCCTGCACGTGCCGGCCGTCCAGCCGGTGCAGGTCGAGCGAGCTCCAGGCGCCGTACTCGCCGCCGCTGTCGCGGGAGAGCCCCAGGCGCACGCCGGTCGCCACGACGCCGCCCCAGCGGCGGCCCGTGCGCGGGTCCCGCGTGCCGGCGTAGGAGAGCAGGCTCGCCTCCACGGGCCGGCGCGAGGCGTCCACGGACCAGGAGAGCGTCCCGAGATCGCCGCGGAACGCGGCGCCGCCGACGAGGTTCACCACCGGGAAGCCGACCGGGGTCGTGCCCAGGTCGATGCGCAGGTCGTCGCGCTCGTAGCCCGCGCTGAACGCGAGCCCCTTCGCCTCCTGCCCGCGCTCGCCGGCGCAGGGCGGGTCGCAGAGGAGGAGGCTGCCGAAGGTGGAGGACTCTCCCGTGTCCGCGAGGTCGATCTTGCCCGCGCTCACGCGCGCCGCGTCCGCGCGGATGAACCAGCGCCCGCTCCCGGTCCACCCGGTGCGCCGCTCCAGCGGAAGCTCCTGCGCGTCGAGCCGGGACTTGCCGCGCGAGCCGCTGCGGCTCCGCCAGTCGAGCGCCGTGGAGAACCAGCCGGTCTCGCGGTCGAGCAGCTCGGCGAGCGCGCGGTAGCCTCCCGGTCCCGTCGCCACCGTGCCGGGTGGTGCGGCGTCGATCGAGGGCGGGCCGCCCGGCGCCGCCGGTGGGCCGAGCGTCGAGAGCCGGCCCCTTTCCCCGGGCGTGGCGCGCGAGAACGCCGCGGCGAGCGAGCGGCGCTGGTAGGCGATCGCCCGGTCGATCCGCCCCTCGCGCCGCGCGAGCTGCCCGGCGAGGTCGAGCAGCCACGGGTGCTCGGGGTGCGTGCCAAGCGCCTCGTCCACGCGCGCCGCGGCCGCCGCGAAATCGCCGAGCGCCAGGAGGCTCGCCGCGAGCGAGGCGGCGAAATCCGGATCGTCCTTCGCCCGCGCGCCGGGCAGGGAAGCGATTTCCTCGCGCGCCTCGTCGCGGCGTCCCGCGGCGACGAGCACTTCCACGAGCCCGAGCCTCGCGTCCGCGGGACCGGCCTCGGCGAGCAGGAGCGCGCGGTAGGCCGCGGCCGCGTCCTCCCAGCGCGAAAGCGCCCGCATGGCGCGGATCTCGGCGCGCGCCAGGCGGGAAGCCTGCTCTCGCGTCGGGCGCGCGGGCCTCGCCTCCCCCAGGAGCCGCAACGCGCGCGCCGGATCGCCCGCGACGCGAAGCGCGTCGGCGCGGCGAATCGCGAGCGAGAGCTCGAGGTCCGCGATCTCCCCGTCCTGCGCCTTCGTCCCCGGGCCGAGCGCGGCGATCCGGTCGAGGGCTTCGCGCAGCGGCGCGTCCGCGTCCATCCGGTCGAGGAGCCGCGCCTGTCCCAGGCGCCACGGGAGCGCATCCTGCGCGGGGCCCGCCGCGAAGCGCGCGAGCAGCGCGCGGGCGCCGTCGAAGTCGCCGGCGGCCGCGTGCGCGCCGGCCACCTCCAGCGCGAAGTCCGCGTCCTCGCCCACGGCCTCCCGCGCCGACGCGAGGATCCTCGCGGCCGCTTCCCCGTCGCCGCCCTGCACGAGCGCGGCGGCGCGGCGGCCCTGCACGGACGCCCAGAGCCGGTGCTGCAGGCGCGTCATCGCCGCGCTGCGCGATGCCGGGTCGGCGCGCTCGAGCGTCGCGAGGGCTTCCGCCTCGCGATCCACGCCCGACAGGAAGAGGGCGAGGGCGAAGGAAGTGTCGGCATCGCCCGGGCGCCGCGCGAGGAGTTCCTCGAAGAGCGCCGGTCCCCGCGCAGCGCGGCCGGTGGCGGCGTAGAGGCGCGCGAGGTCGAGCCTGAGCCACGGGTCGTCCCGGTCGAGGGCCGCGGCCCGCTCGAAGGCGGCGATCGCCTCCTCGTTCCTTCCCGCGGCCGCCAGGCGCGCCGCCTCGCCGCGCAACCGCCCCGCGCGAAGCGCATCGAGCGCGCGCGCGATCTCGCCGCGCCGCGCGGGCGCGAGATCCCTCGCCTCGCGGAAAAGCGCTTCGGCCTCTTCTTCCCGGCCCTGGGCCAGGCGCACGCGCGCCAGGTCGATCGCGGCGTTGGCTTCGCGCGGGTCGAGGCTCCTGGCCTCCTCGAGGCTGCGCGACGCGGACTCGAGCTCGCCCGCCCGCCTCGCCTTTCCCGCGGTTTCCAGCAGGTCCCAGTAGCGCGCCGTGCGAAGGAGTCCGTCCCACTTCCCGCGGCCGTCGGCATCGAGTTCCCGGGCCTTCGCGAAGTGGGGAAGCGCCTCCCCGTGGCGTCCCTGGCGCATGCGCAGCAGTCCCAGGGCGCCGATCGCCTCGGCATCGCCCGGGCGCCGCGCGATCGCTTCCCCGAGGCGCGCCTCGGCGGCCTCCAGCCGGCCCTCCTCGAGCAGCGCGAGTCCCTCGCGCCGCGCGGCGAGCGCCGGATCCGCGAAGGCCGCCTGCTTCGCCTCGACCGCCTTCGCCACGGCGGCGAGCCTTTCGGCGACGGCGGTGTCGCCGGGTTCGCTCGCCGCGTATTCGCGCAGCGCCGGCAGGCTCTCCGCGACCGCCTCGAGCGCGAGGACGGCGCGCCGCCAGGCCTCGCGCGCCTGCCGGCCCACGACGGGATCCGCGCTCAATTCGCGCAAGGCCGCGAGGGCCTCGGGCGCGCCCGGCCGCGCGAGGCTGCGGCTGCGCGCGAGCGCGAGCCGGAAGCGCGGGTCCTCCGGGTGCCTCGCCGCGAGTTCCTCGATGAGCGCGCCCGCCTTTTCGCGGCCGTCGCGCGACGAGGCGAGGAGCTGTGCGTATTCCAGCGCGAGCTCGTCGTCCGGGAAGACATCCGGGAAGAGCGCGCGAAATGCGGCCAGCGCTTCCTGCGTGCGCCCTGCGCGCGCGAGCTGGCGCGCGAGCCGCAGGCGCTCGCGGTCGGCGCCGCGGATGCGCAGCAGCGCGGCGAGCCGGGCCACGGCCGGGTGCCCAGGGTGCGCCGCGCGCAGGCGCTCGTAGGTCGCGGCGACCTCGGCGTCCTGGTTGGCGCGCGCCTGCTGCCGCGCGAGGAGCAGCAGGCCCTCCGGGTGCTCGGGGGCGATGCGGAAGAGGCGGTCGAGGAACTCGCGCGCGAGGTCGTCGCGGTTGCGCGACTGCCAGAGGCGGGCGCGCTCGAGGAGCGCGGCCTCCTCGGGGTCCGTGGCGGCCGGGGCCGCGCCCGAGATCGCGAGGCCCAGGCAAAGCGCGAGGACGGCGCCGCGCCTCACGCGCCTCTCCGCAGTCGCCGCGCGAGGGCGCGCCGCGCCCGCCACGCGGCGAAGGCGAGGGCCGCGAGCAGGAAGGCGGCGAGGAGCGCGGCGACGAGCGAGCGCTCGAGGAGCCAGTGGCCGAGGCCGGTCCACGGCGGCAGGTAGCCCGTCTCGTAGGCGGGGCCGGCCAGGAGGCTCTCCACCTTTCCCGCCTGCACGATCACCGCGGCGCCGCGCATCGCCCGTGCGAGCTTCGGGTCGTCGAGCGCG
Source organism: uncultured Pseudomonadota bacterium (assembly GCA_937898635.1). Classification (GTDB taxonomy): domain Bacteria; phylum Pseudomonadota; class Gammaproteobacteria; order Burkholderiales; family Usitatibacteraceae; genus FEB-7. The sequence goes on from CALEJW010000023.1 coordinate 4,286, forward strand.
TCGAGCACGCCGCGCAGCTGCCCGGGATCGGCCGCGGTGAGCGCGACCACGCTGCGTCCCGGCGTGACCGGGGATTCGAACTCCAGCAGCGCGGCGATCGGGCCCGTCGCCACGAAGCTCGCCTGCCCGGTGGCGACGGGCGCCTCGTCGAATCCCAGCCACGCGGGCAGCGCCGGCGCGCGGCCCGCAGGGGCGCCGGCGCGGCGCACCGCGCCCGTGAGCGCGACGGGCAGCCGCTCGCCCCACCGGTCGAGGAGGGACTGGCGCGGCGGCGCGCCGATCACGAGGAGGTCCGCGTCGGCGAAGGCCGCGTCGTCCGCGGGGCCCGCGAGCCGCAGTCCCGTGGCCGCGTGTCCCGTCGCTTCCCCCATCCGGCCGGCGAGCGCGAGCAGGGCCTCGATTTCCGGCGCCACCGGCTCGTCGGGCAGGACGAGGACCGCCTGCGAGAGGTCGGCGCGCTTCGTGAACGGCAGGCCGACGCCGACGAAGTGCGCGAGCTCCGGCCGGCGCGCGTAATGCGGGAACCCGGAGAAGTCGATGGTGGAGTCGGGGTCCACGGCGGCCCGCGCCCCGGCGGCGGTCGTGGCGTCGCACCCGCCCGGCGCCCGCGGCGCGAAGCGGAAGGCGAACTCGAGCCGGTTGCGCCCGCGCAGGCGGTAGGACGGCACGAAGAGCTCCGTCGCGTCGGCCATCGCCTCGGGAAGCGGCGCCTTGCCGGCGGCGGTCCCCTCGCGCGGCGCGACCCGCAGGGCCACGACCTTCAGCAACTCGTCGTTGATGCCCACGTCGAGGTAAGCCTCCCCCGCGCAGGCCGGGGGCGTGTAGCGGAACTTCAGGCGCATCGGCACGCCGGGGCCGCGCCAGGTCGCGAGGTCCGTGGGCATGCGCAGGTCCACGCGGATCGGCTCGAGCCGCGGCGCCCGTCCCGCCGCCTCGAGCTGCTGCGGCCAGCCGATCAGCTCCGCGAACTTCATCTCCCGGTCGGGGCGCACCCACGCCGGCGCGTCGTAGTCCTTTCGCGGCTCGCCGGCGCGCACCTGGCTCACCTGGGCCCGCGGGCCGGACATCGCCGCGCCGCCCAGCACCAGCGCCTGCGCAGCGGCGACGAGATCGGCGCCGTCGCGGCCCAGCACGAGCAGGAGCTTCGAGCGGCCGTCGGCGGGATTGGTCGCCACGCGCAGTTCCGGCCCCGCGACGGGCGGCACCGCGGCGAGGAAGGAAGGGCGCTCCGCGTTCGTCGCGAAGGCGATCGCGTGTCCCCCGGCCGCGCCGTCCAGGTGGACGGGAAAGCGCGCGCCGCGCCAGGCGGCGTGCTGCCCGAACCACGAGGCGACGATCGCCGCCGCGCGCAGCGTCTCGCGCGAGGGCTTCGCGGCGAGGACGAAGGGCAGCGCGAGGCGGCGCTGGTCGCGCCGGTCGAAGAAGGGTTCCGGGAGCCGCGCGAGGTCGTCGGCGACGGCGAGCGCGTGCGTGGCGAGGACCAGCTCGCTCGCGCCGCTCACGTCCACCCACGGGGCGGGCTGCGCGGCATCGGGCGCGGCGGGCGCGACGAGCTCGATCGCCAGGCGGTTGAAGCCCGCGACGAGTCGCGGGTCGATCGCCAGCTCGTGCTCGACGCTCCCCCCGGCCTTCGCCGCGTCCAGGGGCAGGAGGCCGAGCGCCACGTCGTTCAGCACGAGGCGCACGTGGGCGCGGGCCGCGTCGATCCCCGGCGAGAACGCGTAGCGCAAGCGCAGGCTCGCCCGCACGACCAGCTCGTCGGCACGGCTGCCGAACTCGACTTTCGCCGCGGCTCCCCCGCCGCGCAACGCCAGCACCGGCGGGCTTCCGAAATGCGTGAAGGGCGTGCGCCGCTCGAGGCTCGGCAACGCGGGCGCGGCCGCGGCGCCGCCCCGCGCCGTTTCGCCGGGCGTGCCCTTCGCCGGGGCGGCCAGGGCGGGAACGGGGACGAGGGCGAGGGCGAGGATGGCAGCGACCAGCGACTGCATGGGAATCGGGGCTCCTCGGTTCCGTGCGCCTGCGCAGCGTGACGGCGATTCTATAGCCATTCCCCGATTGATGATCCCCGGGCGAGTGCCTAGAATGCCCCGGCGGCAACTCCCCCACCGAAGGCGCGAATGGAAAAGCCGAGCGGTACCTCCGCCGACGCCGGCGGCGACGCGCCCGGCCGCGCCGCGGCGCCGCCCTGGCTCGGCCTCGGCCGGGCCTCGGACCGCCTCGGCCCCTGGAGCCTCTACTTCATCGCGAAGCTGGTCCTCGCGTGGCTCGGCCTCGTCGGCTTGCACGCGCTCGGGAACCTCGTGCTGCTCGCCGCGCTCGCCGGCCCGCTCGCCGACCCGCGCTGGCGGCGCCTGCGCCCGTGGCTCGGCGTGCCCGCCGCGGCGGCGCTCCTCTACGGGGAATCCTGGCTCCCCGGCTTCTCGCGCGTGCTCTCCCAGGCGGGTCTCCTCTCGTCCTTCAGCGCGGACTACCTCGCGGAACTGGCAGGCCGCTTCGTGAGCGTTCCCGTCGTCGCGGCGCTCGCCGTCGCGGCCGCGGCGTGGTTCGTGGCCGCGCGCTTCGTGCGCGTCGATGCCTGGGTCGCGCTGGCGCTCGTCGCCACCGCCTTCGTCGGCCCGCGCGCCGCGCCGGGGACACCGGCGCCGGCCGCCGCCGCGGCTTCCCCGGTGCAGGCGGCCGATCCCGAGGCGCGGCTGCGCGACTTCCTCGAGGCCGAGTCGAAGCGCACGGTCGCGTTCCCCCGGCCTCCCGAGGGCAGCGCGCCCTTCGACCTGCTGTTCGTGCACGTGTGCTCGCTCTCCTGGGACGACCTGCGGGCCACGGGCCAGGCGGAGCACCCCTTTCTCAAGGGCCTCGACATCGTCCTCACCCGCTTCAACGCCGTGTCCACCTACAGCGGGCCCTCCGCGATCCGGTTCCTGCGCGCCGGCTGCGGGCAGCAGGCGCACCGCGCGCTCTACGAGCCGGCGCCGCAGGCCTGCTACCTGATGCCCGCCCTCGAGGGGGCGGGGTTCGAGACGCGGCTGGTGCTCGGCCACGACGGCCACTTCGACGACTTCCTCGCGTTCGTGCGCGCGCAGGGCGTCACGGCGGCGCCCATGCCCCTCGACGGCATCGCCGCCCCGCAGCGCTCCTTCGACGGCTCGCGCATCCGCGACGACCTCGCGGTCCTCTCGCGCTGGCTGGCGCTGCGGGCGAAGAGCCCCGCGCCGCGCACGGCGACCTACTTCAACTCGACGAGCCTGCACGACGGCAACCGGCTCGCCGACGACCCCGGCAAGGCGAGCCGGGACACCTACCCGAAGCGCCTCGCCACGCTCCTCGACGGCCTCGGGGAATTCTCCGCGCGGCTCGCGAAGAGCGGCCGGCGCGTCGTGCTGGTGCTGGTCCCCGAGCACGGCGCGGCCCTGCGCGGCGACGCGATGCAGATTCCCGGCCTGCGCGAGATCCCCAGCCCCGCGATCACCCTCGTGCCCGTGGGCCTGAAGGTCATCGGCCCCGGGGCGCGCCGCGAAGGCGAGGCGCTGCGCGTGGACGGGCCGACGAGCTACCTCGCGCTCTCGCGGATCGTGGCGCGGATGCTGGAGAAGCCCCCGTTCGGCGACGCGGGCTTCCGCCCCGCCGACTACGCGGCGGACCTGCCGGCCACGGACTTCGTCTCCGAAGGCGAGACGGCGGCGCTCGTCGAGGCCGGCGGCAGGCGCTACCTGCGCCTCGAGCGCGAGCCCTGGCGCGAATACCGCGAGTCCGCGGGCCCGTGACCGGCGCGCGCCGCCGGGCGGCGGCGCACTTCGGGCTAGAATGGCCTCCATGCCAGAGCGCTTCTTCCAGGACGCCATCGCGCTCGTCTACGACTTCGACGGCACGCTCTCGCCGCAGCCGATGCAGGAGTACACGGTGCTGCCGCGCATGGGCATCGCGCCGCGCGAGTTCTGGGACCGGGTGAACGAGGAGGCGCGCGCGACCGAGTCCGACATGATGCTGGTGTACCTGCGCCACATCCTCGAGTCCCTCGACCGGAAGAAGATCCGGGTGAAGCGCGCGGACTTCGCGGGGATGGCGCGCGCGATCCGCTACTTTCCCGGCGTCGAGGGCTGGTTCGCGCGGATGAACGCCTACGTCCGGCGGCGCAGCGGCGGCAAGGCGAGGCTCCACCACTACCTCATCTCGGCGGGCCAGAAGGAGATCCTCGACGGCGTCTCGATCCGCCGCCACTTCCGCCGCATCTACGCCTCCGAGTACCACTTCAACGCGCGCGGCGTGGCCACCTTCCCGAAGCTCCTCGTGACGGACACGCTGAAGACGCAGTTCCTCTTCCGCATCAACAAGGGCAAGGAGGCGGTGACGGAGTCGATCAACGAGCACATGCCCGAGGCCGAGCGGCCCATCCCCTTCCAGAACATGATCTACGTGGGCGACGGGATGACGGACGTGCCTTCCATGGCGCTCACCAAGAAGAGCGGCGGGCACACGGTGGCGGTCTACGGCGAGGGCAAGCCCCGGGAGAAGGGCATCTGCGTGCGCCTGCTCGAGGCGGGGCGCGCCGACTTCATCGCCGAGGCCGACTACCGACGGGACAGCCGGCTCTCGCGGCGCATGATGCTGCTGCTCGACCGCGTGATCGCCGACATCGCCTTCCGCCGCGAGGCCTTCGAGTGCCGCGCGGAGCACCGGGCCCGCTAGATGGGCCCGCTCACGCTGCGCGCGCTGCGGCTCCTCGCCGACGGGCACTTCCACTCCGGCGCCGTCCTCTCGCGGCGCCTGGACCGCTCGCGCGCCGCGCTCTCGGAAGCGCTCAAGGGCGCGGGCACCCTCGGCGTGGAGGTGTTCTCCGTGCCCGGCAGGGGCTACCGGCTCGCCCGGCCCCTGGAGTTCCTCGACGCCCACGCCATCGTCGCCGCCCTCGGGCCGGCCGCGGCACGGGTGCGGCTCGTGCTGGTGGACGAGGTCGATTCCACGAGCACGCGGCTCGCGGAGCTCGCCCAGTCGGGCGCGCCGTCCGGGACCTGCGTCGTCGCCGAGTGGCAGCGCGCGGGCCGCGGGCGCCGCGGCCGCGGCTGGGAGGCGGGCCTGGGCGCCTCCCTCACCTTCTCCCTCCTGTGGCGCTTCGAGCAGGGGCCGGCCGGCCTCGCCGGGCTTTCCCTCGCGGTGGCCGTCGCGGTCGCGCGCGCGCTGGAGCGCTCGGGCGTGCGCGGCGTCGGCGTGAAGTGGCCCAACGACCTCGTGCACGACTGGAAGAAGCTCGGCGGCATCCTCGTGGAGACCGCCGGCGAGATGCTCGGTCCCAGCAACGCCGTGGTCGGCGTGGGGATCAACTACCGCCTCGGCGAGGCGCTCGCGCGGCGCATCGACCAGCCGGCCACGGACCTCGCCTCGCTCGGCGAGCCGCCGCCCTCGCGCAACGCGCTCCTCGCCGCGCTCCTCGCGGAGCTCGCCGCGGCCCTGGAGCGCTTCGGCCGCGAGGGCTTCGCCGCCTTCCGCGACGACTGGAAGGCGCGCCACGCCTACGACGGCAGGACGGTGAGCGTGCTCGAGGGCGCGGGGCCCGCGCGGACGGCGCGGATCCTCGACGTCGCCGACGACGGCGCGCTCGTCGTGGACTTCGCCGGGCAAGCGTCGCGGCTCACCTCCGCCGAGATCTCGCTGCGGCCCGCATGAGCGTCGTTCCCGCCGCGGTTCCCGTCCTCGCCCTCGACGCCGGCAACACCCGCGTGAAGTGGGGATTGCGCGTGGGAGACGCCTGGGCGGCGCGCGGCGCGATCGCCACGGCCGACGCGGCGAGGCTCGGCCGCGACTGGCCCGCGATGCCGCCGGGCACGCGCGCGCTGGGCTCGAGCGTCGGCGGACCCGGGGTGGCGCACCGCGTCCACGAGGCCTGCGCGCGCCACGGGCTCCTGCTCTCCCTCATCGCCTCGCCGCGCGAGCAGCTGGGCGTCACCAACGGCTACCGCGACCCCGGGCAGCTCGGCACCGACCGCTGGGCGGCGCTCGTCGCCGCGCACCACGAGGCGCCCGGCCACCAGCTCGTCGTGAACGCGGGCACGGCCCTCACCGTGGACGCGCTGCGCGCCGACGGCGCCTTCGCCGGCGGGCTCATCGTGCCCGGCCCGGCGCTCATGCGCGCGAGCCTCGCGGGCGCCACGGCGCAGCTGCGCCTCACCGAGGGCGCGTTCGACCCCTTGCCGAGGAGCACGCCCGACGCGATCACCACCGGGTCGGTCCAGGCGGCCGTGGGCGCGATCGGGCGCATGCGCGAGGCCATGGCGGCCGCGGGTTTCGCGCCGGCGCGGATCGTCCTTTCCGGCGGCGGCGCGCCCGCGCTCGCCGCGCACCTTCCCCTGCCGGTCACCTTGAACGACAATCTCGTCCTCGACGGCATCGTCCTCATCGCGCGCGCCACCTGATCGCCCCGTGTCCCGCCTGCTCTTCTTCCTGCTCCTCATCGCGAACGTCGCCTTCGGCGCGCACCTGTGGCTCGTCGCGCCACCCGCGGAGCCGGACTTCTCCCGCCGCGAGAGGAACCGCGAGGCCGCGCGCATCGTCGCGGTGATCCCGCCGGTGATCGCCGCGCGCCGGGCGGAGGAGACGCGCCAGCAGGTGCAGTCGCTCGCGGGCGCGGCCTGCGTGGAGGTCGCGGGCATCCGCCCCGCCGACGTCGCCCAGGCCCGCGAGGCCTTCGCCGCCATGCAGCTCGGCGATCGCCTCACCGAGCGCAAGGTCGAGGAGATCACGCGCCACTGGGTGTACATCCCGCCGGCGAAGGACCGGCGCTCGGCCGAGCAGGCCGCCTCGATCCTGCGCCGCCAGGGCATGAGCGACCTCTCGCTGCGCGCCGACCACTCGATCTCCCTCGGCGTGTTCTCGACCGAGGAGGCGGCGCGGCGCTACCTCGTGCTCGTCGAGGCGAAGGGCGCGCGCGGCGCGCAGGTCGGGCCCTTCGCGCGCGAGGTGAAGGAGTCGGTCTTCCTCATCCGCGAGCCGGACACGCTGCTCGTCGCGAGGCTCGCGCTCCTGCAGCGCGACCACCCCGACTCGACGCTGCGCGCCGTGGCCTGCCCCGCGGGCGAGGTCGCGGCGGGCGCTGCCTCGCCGAACTAGGGCAGCCTTTTCAGTCGCGGCTGAAGCGGATGTCGCCGTAGTAGGCGACGGTGCGCTCGCCGGTGTTGTCGGAGTCGCTCATGACGCCCACCGCGCGCACGCGGGGCGGCTCCTCGCCGAAGGCGCGGCGGTAGTCCTCGAGCAGGTTCACGCGCTCCTCGTGCCACTCGCCGAGGTTCTCGTGGCCGCTGCCGGCGACGATCATCTTGATGCGCGTGCTGAAGTGGTGCGTGATGATCGCGCCCTCGGGGAGGCGGTTCTCCCAGATGTACATGATCGTCGCGTAGGGGAGCTCGTTGCCGCCCATCGCCTTGGCGAGGTCGTAGTTGATCTGCTCGGCCTCCGGGAGCCGCTCGCGCCCGCCCTCGAAGATCACCACGACGCGCGCCGGCGAGTCCTCGACGTGGGAGAGCGTGTTGTCGGCGCGCCCGTTGAGCGCCGGCACCTTCCACCGCCAGGTGAGCCAGGGGAACTCGCGCGGGTCGGCGACGGTGTCGAAGCGCAGCCCCGAGGCCGAGGCGTCCGCGACCGCCCGGAGGGCGACGGTGCCCTCGAGGGGCACGAGCCGGTACTCGGTCGGCTTCTTGAAGCGCGTGAGGCGGAACGGCGCCCAGCCCGGCGGCAGGGCGTCGAGGGCCGCGGCTTTCGAGAAGGGCGCCGGGTCGGGCGAAGCGCGCGCCGCGGGCGGGGGCGAGGGCGCGGGCAGGCTCGCGCAGGCGCCGGCGAGCAGGGCGGCGGCGAGGAGAGCGGGGAGCCGTGCGTGCGCCGGGCGGATCATGGAATCGGTTATTCTGGCCGGGAATCGCGACGCGCCCAGTCTAGCCGTGATTCGCCCCATTCGCCTCGAACCCTTCCCCCGGCCCGCATGACGATCTCCCGCCGCCTCGCCCCGCTCGCCCTCGCCCTCGGCGCGGTCGCGGGCTGCGCGGCGATCGATCCGCACAACCTCCTCCTCCGGCAGGCCTTGCGGCCGGCGCCCCAAGCCGAGACCCCGGTGCCCCCCACGGCGCCCCCGTCGCTGGACGCGGCGGCGCGCCGCGCCGCGATCGACTTCGTGTGGACCACGGTGAAGGAGCGCTACTACGACCCGGGGCTGAATGGCGTGGACTGGGCCGCCGCGCGCGCGCGCTGGGAACCGCGCGCCCTCGCCGCGGCGGAAGACGAGGCGTTCTGGGACTTCCTCGACCACATGGCGGGCGAGCTGCGCGACGCGCACACGCGCGTGGAGTCTCCCCGCCGCGCCGAGCGCATCGCGCGCCACGAATCGGTGGGCCCCGGCTTCGTCTTCGCGCCGGTGAAGGACGCGCTCGCGGTGACCGCCGTCTTTCCCGATTCGGACGCGCACTGGGCCGGCGTGCGCCCGGGGATGACCCTGGTCGAGGTGGAGGGAGAGCCCGCGGACGCGGCCTACGCCAGGGCGCTCGCCGAATCGCGCGAGAGCTCTACCGCGCGGGCGAAGCATCGTGCGGCGATGCGCCGCATCCTCGCCGGCGACCCCGGCACGCGCCTGAGCCTCGCCTTCGCGCGCAGCGACGGCACGCGCTTCGCGGCGACCCTCGAGCGCCGGCGTTTCGCGAGCCCCCCGCGCGTGGCCCACCGCGTGCTGCCCTCGGGCTTCGGCTACGTCCGCCTCACGGGCTGGGACCACGCCGTGCAGGACGGGATGGTGGCCGCGATCCGGGCGCTCGCCGACGCGCCGGGGATGGTGATCGACCTGCGCGACAACCCGGGCGGCTCGGCGCTCATGGTGCGCAACGTCGCCGCGCACTTCTTCGCGGGCGAGGTGGAGTTCGGGCGCGCGATCACCCGCGACGGCCGGCCCATCACCCTCGCCTTCGACTGGATCGAGGTGATCAAGCTGCGCCAGGCCCTCGAGGGCCTGGGCACCTACCGCAAGCCGGTGGCGGTGCTGGTGAACGCCGGCAGCGCGAGCGGCAGCGAGCTCTTCGCCGGGCTCCTGCAGTCGCAGGGGCGCGCGACGGTGGTCGGGCAGACCACCTGCGGGTGCCTGCTCGCCTTCATGGGCTACGCGGGCGTGCCCGGCGGCGGGCGCCTCGCCTACAGCGAGGTGGGATTCGCCTTCCCCGACGGGCGGCGCATCGAGCGCACGGGCGTGGTGCCGGACCTCCCGGTGCCGCTCACGGTCGCCGACCTCCTCGTCTCCCGCGACCGCGCGCTCGAGGTCGCGCAGGCGGCGCTCGGCACGCAGGCCGACAAGCCGTGAAACCG